>CAIKNE010000148.1 GCA_903828695.1 uncultured Burkholderiales bacterium
CTAGTCCTGCACCGGCCTGGTCAACTCAAAAGCGCTCAATTTGCCGTTATCAAAGGTACACAGAACACTTGACTCAGAATCGTCATGCCAAATAAAGACCTCCCGGATTACACCCTTATTCTCCGCCTCGTTTAGGCCGGACTGCATCTCGCCCAAACTTTTGGTGAGCGCAATAACATGCAGCAAACTCTGTCCCTTTTTGAGCTTCGCATTAAGCATCACAGCACTCGGGACGTACCCAATAGGGCGACCCGCGGCCTTCTTAAATACCTGCAGCATCCTTGAGTAATGTAGGAGTGCCCACGTCACAGCCCCTGAGACTAAAAACGCCACGCCCATCCATGCGTAGGACTGATAGGCAAAAACAAGCAGTGCAAGGGCAAGAGCGGGATATAGGTATTTCTCGCGACCAAGAATAAGGGATTGCAACACGGGACCTTTATTTGTATTTATGGTGGTATTTGAACGGATGCTGAGATGATTCAGAAAAGCACAATTGTATTTTCAATTCAAGTCCCTCGTTAACCCGACTCTCGTACCCAGTTAATGGCCTCGTCCACCCGCTCGACCGCGTGAACGGTTAAGCCCTCAATGGGTTTTTTGGGAGCGTTCGCTTTGGGTATGAGTGCCACCGTAAATCCTAGTTTTGCAGCCTCCTTTAGTCTTTCTTGACCCCTCGGAGCGGGGCGCACCTCGCCGGCTAAGCCAATCTCACCAAAAGCAATAAACCCCTTAGGCAAGGGTCTCCCCCTCAGACTACTTTGAATGGCCAATAAAACAGCAAGATCCGCTGCGGGCTCAGAAATCCTCACGCCGCCCACAGCGTTCACAAATACATCTTGGTCCATACATGCCACGCCAGCGTGTCTATGCAAAACCGCAAGCAACATAGCCAAGCGGTCTCTGTCGAGTCCCACGCTTAGGCGCCTTGGGCTAGGACCTGAGTGATCCACCAATGCTTGAATCTCGACCAGTAGCGGCCTAGAGCCCTCTAATGTCACCATCACACAACTGCCTGCTACAGGCTCAGCGTGTTGACTTAAAAATATCGCACTCGGATTACTGACGCCCTTCAATCCGCGCTCCGTCATCGCAAAAACACCAATCTCATTGACCGCACCAAATCTATTTTTAATTGCGCGAACCAACCTAAAGCTAGAGTGCGTTTCCCCCTCAAAATACAAAACTGTGTCCACCATGTGCTCCAACACCCTTGGACCTGCCAATGCGCCCTCTTTGGTTACGTGTCCCACCAACACAATGGATATGCCACTGGTTTTAGCGAGCCGCGTGAGATGAGCCGCACACTCTCTGACCTGAGAAACAGAGCCCGGTGCGCTACTGAGCTGTTCAGAATATACGGTTTGGATGGAATCAATGACGGCGATGCGCGGTGCGCGCGCCTCTAGGGTTGCGATGATTTTTTCCAACTGCGTTTCTGCCAAAACGCTCACACCACTTTGGTCCAAACCTAGACGACGCGCACGCATAGCGACCTGGGAGCCTGACTCCTCTCCCGTCACATAAAGCGTATTGCCAGATCGTCTTTGAATGGCGTCCATTGCCTGCAAGAGTAGGGTTGATTTACCAATTCCTGGATCTCCACCGATGAGCACTACCCCAGCCTCAACGATACCCCCGCCTAGCACTCGGTCAAGCTCCTCAATACCCGTTGGCGTTCTGTCCACATCCTGCGCTTCAATATCACTTAAGGCTGTGACAGCGCTTGCCGGCGCTAAATTCCTTGCGTTGCTGTACCTGTTTTTACTTTGGGCGGCACTCTCTTCGATGCCCTCTATCAAGGTATTCCACTCTTCACAGTGCGGGCATTTGCCCAGCCACTTTGCACTCGTGCCCCCGCAGGCGGTACAGGTATAAATTGTTTTTTCTTTTGCCATGCCCAATCATAAACGCCAATTGGCTCAATTGGTTATTGCATGACTAGAGCAACTGAAAATTATGAGACCTCAGTCCCGTAAACCCGTTTTACTTTGCCAATATGAGTCGCTGTTATGTTCACATCACCTGCTGAACGGTGTACCATGCCTACATGCCAAATTCAAAATCAGCTGGAGCCACCCTTTGAATTCACCGTCTACCCACGATCAATTCAGCTTACTGAGTGAGCGTCGGTTTTGGCCTTTTTTTAGTGCGCAATTTTTGGGGGCTTTCAACGATAATTTGTTTAAATTTGCCGTCACCCTCTTAATCACTTATCAGTGGCGCGTGAGTTGGCTACCACCCGCACTTGCGGGGCTGATCATTGGCGCTGTTTTTATTTCGCCTTTTGTACTTCTCTCGGCTCTCAGCGGTCAACTCGCCGACTACTTTGACAAAGCCAGAATACTTCAGTGTGTAAAGGCTTTGGAGGTGTGCATTATGGGCCTTGCATCTCTGGGGTTTTACTTGCATTCGCCACTGCTGCTGCTTTTGTGTATTTTCTTCATGGGCGTGCATTCAACGCTTTTTGGACCCGCCAAATATGCATACCTTCCAGAGCGATTCAATGCCTTAGAACTACTAGGCGCAAATGCACTCGTTGAGGCGGGAACTTTCTTGGCTATCCTATTAGGAAACTTGCTTGGGGGGATCTTAATCACTACGGACTCAGCTGAGCAATCTGTGCATACCCAGGTTTCATGGGCTTGCATTGGTCTCGCACTAACTGGCCTGGCTTTTAGCTGGTTTATTCCCAAATTAGATGCACAAGATTTATCAGTCCAACCACTCAGCTCTGGCAGTGCCTTGCAAACGCTCAAGACTTTGATTCAAAATTGGAATCCCCTCGCACAAACGCTCCAAAGTCTGAGGGTGGCAAACGAATTACCTGGCATGCGTGCAGCCTTGTTTGGGATCAGTTGGATGTGGTTTTATGGGGCTGTCTTTTTAAGTATTTTTCCAAGTTTCTCTAAAGACCTGCTAAACGGCAGTCCAGGAGTTGCCTCACTCCTCCTCTTCGTATTCTCCCTCGGGATTGGAGCAGGATCGCTTTTATGCACATCCCTAAAGCACCCTGATTATGAGCTAGGGCTGGTTTTCTTGGGCCTATTGGGAATGAGTCTTTTCACGCTCGATCTAGCCTACAGCGTGAACGTGCAAGCCTACGGCGGCTCTTTACTTGAGCTGCGTGACCCAAGCCTTTTTATAAGACCCACCAACTCAGCTATTTTGTCGATTGACGGATTTCTAACCAAGAAGGGTAGCTTTCACATCCTAATCGACCTTGCATTGCTCTCGGCTTTCACTGGTATTTTTAGCGTGCCCTTGTACACCTTCATTCAATCCTATAGCCCACCTGAGAGTTGTGCAAAAAATATCGCTGCAAATAATATTTTGAACGCACTGTTCATGGTATCCAGCGCGGTTATTGTTGGCTTCTTATTATTTATCGGCCTGACTATTACGCAAGTGTTCTTGGCACTTTCAATTTCCAACTTGTTAGCACTCTTGTATTTAGCCGTGCAGTTGCCAGAATTACAAACCCACTTTGTTTGCTCCGTTAGGGAATGGATAAGAGACTTCAAAAACCCCTTTTAACTCTAGCGTTTGTTCACTTTTTCATGACTATTGTCCCTTTTGTAGCATTTCTTCTTTTGTAGCCTTGTTTTTTTGGGTCTAATCAAGTCATAATTGTGCATTCTCAATGTGAAATTCAAGGCATATATGGCATCTGTAAATAAAGTTATTTTGGTCGGCAACTGTGGTCGTGATCCAGAAATTCGATATCTCCCCTCTGGACAGGCTGTTGCAAACATTAGTATCGCAACCTCTTCAAAACGCAAAGACAAAGCAAGCGGTGAATATATCGATGATACGCAGTGGCACCGTGTTACTTTTTACGATCGCCTCGCTGAGATTGCAGGAGAATATGTGAAAAAGGGTCGTCCACTCTATGTTGAAGGTAGACTGAAATACGGCAAATACACAGACAAGGACGGCATTGAGAAAAGTACTGTTGATATCATTGCCACCGAGTTACAACTCTTAGGGGGTCGCGAAGGCAGCTCAGGCGCGTCCCACTCCGCAGCAGAGGAGGGAGCATCCGCGCGTCCTGCGCCTAGCGCAATCACCCAACGCGCAGAATCTAGCGCCAAGCCTGCGGCCAAAACAGGATTCGATGACATGGATGATGATATTCCGTTCTAAAAACAGAACATACTTTCATCCGTTTTTCAGACCAAGTCCCTCTCTTAGCAGAGGGACTTTGCATTGGGGGGTCCTATTTAGATCCTATTAGTGGTTCTAATCGTCACACCTAAAATACATGGGCATCGCCCCGCGTTTCAACTCAAAAGGCAGCTCACCTGTATCTTTTTTTTCTATAACGACTCCATTTGTCACGATAAGAATACCGTTTTCAACAAAAGAATTAACTTTCAGGGTCCCCTGCGAATAGTCTACGGTATAAAAAACTGTTGCTGATTTTTTTCCTCTCTCCTCAACGTCCACGCCTGAGATCATTGAAGATGTGGTCTGCGCATCTACTTTAGACTGAACAATGGAGTTAACTGTCTGCGTTCGTTCAATCCTACCTCTAACATCATGAAAAGTGAACTGAAGATGATGAGCCAGGATTCGCCCTCTAAATCCCCCCTGGTAGTTCGGGTCAGTGCAGTTCCCAGGTGAACTCTCAGCCCAACGGCCCACAAAATCACTCAGCTGCGGGTCCTCTGTCACCTCTTGCTTTGACCGGCCTTCTAATTCAGCGTAAGGCTTAGGCTCTACAAGGTCATCACGAACTTCAGTTGCCCTCGAAACACCCCCAGAGGTCAACACAAAAATAAAGAAAAGAGACAACCATATTTTCCACATATTTCACTCTTCAACTCCATATCAATCGGTACCTTCTTCAATCATTGTGCTCATATAAGCGCTGATTGATTCACCTGGTTCTAAAACAGTAACGCCGTACGCATGCTGCGCATCTGGAGTCGAAGCCATCAAGTTAAGCGCGTTATTAACATGACTGACCGGCTCGACTGCTATCGAATCAATTCCAGGATGGGTGTACACCACCAAACGCTGCAAATTGGACTTCACGGTTATCGAGAACTCTTCGTCTAATATTTTCGCTAAACCCGTCCATCCCTCAAAACAGTGATCTATGGTTAACCCATCGCAAGCGCGGTTCACCCCAGGCGAAGCAGTGGAGTGAGTGGGTAATTTATCCTCCCCCATTTCCCAGCGCGATGTAGCATTAAATTCAATGCGGGTATTCTTTCTCTTCATGAAATACGGATGCCATCCTAGTCCAACCGGCGTTGCCTTACTGTCTTGATTGGTGATAGAGAGCGTTTGGTGCAGTTCACACCCCTTTAACTGAATGGCCTGGGAAGCATCAAAGTCAAAAGGCCAACCCCCATCAGCGCGGTGTTCATAGGACAACAATGTGAAGCGATCACTTTGCTCCAACACATTCCAAGGCCGCTGCCAACCCACGCCGTGAATAGCGTGGGGCTCATCAGCGTTATTGCGGATTAACGGGTGATCAGTACCCATCCACTGCAAGGTGGCATGACCAATACGGTTGGAGAAGGGTACAAGTGCAAAACTACCCGATTGGCGAGCAGTACTTATTTTTTGTGAATCAACCGCTCTTAATACTGAGCGACCGTTCATTTCTAAACTAATGATTGAGCCACCAAGATCAGCACGCACCACGCACCGAAGGTACTCGTTTTTAAGTTCAATACTTTGATGCCCTAGTTGCTCATGCTGCCCATCTTGCATATGATCACCTGATTTAAAAGCTTTTATAACACTACAGTATGAGCTTTTCTGGACGCGTTGTCTAGCTCACAAATCAAGGGGTTCCTATACTCTAAATGAACATTGGTAGAGGGATGAATCACGATATGGAGCTGATCAGTACCTCATCAGCCTAAACTCAGAATAAAGCGCGTGTTTAAAGGGCTTCCTTGCCCGTCTCACCCGTTCTAATGCGAACGGCTTGCTCCAAATCAGTGACAAATATCTTGCCGTCACCGATTTTTCCAGTCCTCGCAGAAGTCTCAATGGCCTCTATGGCGCTGTCTAGCATTTCTGCCTTAACAGCGGCCTCAATTTTTACCTTGGGCAGGAAATCGACAACATACTCAGCTCCACGGTAAAGCTCTGTGTGCCCTTTTTGGCGCCCAAAACCTTTAACCTCTGTTACCGTAATTCCTTGCACCCCTATGGCAGATAAAGCCTCTCTGACTTCATCGAGTTTGAAGGGTTTAACAATAGCTGTAATCAATTTCATAGAAATTCCCGAGTTGAAGTAGTACTGGAAGTAATGTGTATTTAGAAGTTTTTCTTTGCACCGAAAACAACCGCATTGCCCGCAATATTGGTTGTCCCAGAGCCTGGCAAAGTATCATTGGTTCGCGCCCCGCGCTTGACCCAGTCGGTACCAATGACTGTTGCACTCACAACAATCCCATCAAAGTCTTGATTTAAAGACATTGAGAAATCGTTATAGTCCCTAACCCCTTGGGTAACCACTGCGGCGTTTGTTGCCCTTATGCTTTGGTTTCCGTAATGAACAATACTTGATAAACCATCACCGAAATCAAAGCTGTAACTCAGATCAACATAAACACTGTTTTTTGAGCCAACATAGCCAAAGAGGTTCGTCAAGGAATCCGATAATTTCATGACAAAGGCGCCCGCACTGAGCGAGCCGTAAAGTTCTGTTGTATTCGCGTTCGAGAAATTGCCGCTGACGCCGTTATAGCTATTGCTAACACCACCCAAACTGTTGCTGGGGTAAAAATACTGGAGCACACCCACATCGTATCCAAGAAGTTCTGTGAATGCGTTTTTATAGCCCGCGTAAAAATCCATCTCCAATGGGCCTCTGGCTGTTTGATGAGAGGCAACGGAGGAGTCGGCCGTGTCTTTGATCCACTGAATGGTTGAATTCCAGTTTCCAGCATAGAACCCACTTTTATCAGCGTAATCTACGCCGACTTGAAACGCCGGCTTGCGACCTGACTGTGATATGCCTCGATATCTATAGTCTGAGACGACGCCCACACTATAAGTTATTGAGGATTCTGGTTCTGCAGTCGTTGTTTGTGTGAGGCCAGAAATGCTCGTCAAAGAGGCTGTCACACATACTGCTGAGAGGGCTATTTTTTTTAATTTCACGAGTATCCCCGGATGTTTTAGTTCTTGACTTACCACGCTGAACAAACCAATATTTGGCAATCAACTCATTTTCTCACGTTTTTTTCAAGGCCTACAGTCTCTTCGCTTGTGTTAGCGCGATAGACCAGCGTTTTAGGTTCGCCGTCTGACCCGCGGACTGCAGGCACCCATTCATTTAGGGCCCATTCTATAGGTTCGGTGCGAGCATTCGTTGCAATTCTTTTTCGGCAATTCCCTGTCTAGTAGCCAAATCACTCAACTGATCCGCCCCAATTCGACCCACATTGAAATACTTGGCCTGGGGATGCGCAATATAAAAACCACAAACACTTGCAGCTGGGTTCATTGCCAAACTCTCGGTCAAGGACATACCAATATCCTCGCACTGCAAAGCTTCAAAGAGATCTCGCTTCACGCTGTGGTCTGGACACGCAGGGTAACCCGGAGCTGGTCTTATGCCAATATATTTTTCCGCAATTAAATCCGGCGTACTTAACGATTCATCTGGGCTGTAGTTCCACAAATCTGTTCTCACTCTGACGTGCATGCACTCTGCGAACGCCTCTGCTAAACGGTCCGCCAAGGCTTTGAACATAATTGCGCTGTAGTCATCATGATCGTCCATGAAAAATTTATCGCGCGCTTCTACACCAATTCCCGCAGTCACCGCGAAAACACCCACATAATCATCAACGCCCTTGGGTCCGACAAAGTCCGATAAACACCTGTTGGGCCGGTCCTTGGGTTTTTGCGTTTGCTGTCTCAATCCGTACCATTTAAACAAGGGCTCTAAGCGCTCTTCGTTTTGCCACACCACAATATCATCACCCTCTTGATTGGCTGGGTACAAACCAACCACGGCCTGCGCCGTTAACCAGCGTCCATCTATCAAGCGCGTCAACATGCGCCTTGCGTCACTCATTAACCTCACGGCTTCTGCGCCTACGATGTCATCTTTCAAAATAGCGGGATAGGGACCTGCTAAGTCCCAGGTCTGAAAGAAAGGACCCCAGTCAATGTACTGTTCTAACTCAGATAGATTGAAGTTTTTAAATACCCGTCGACCCGTGAATTTGGGCTTAACCGGGATGTAATTTGCAAAGTCCACCTTTGCTTTGTTAGCCCTTGCCTGCTCGAGCGAGATCAGCGGTGTTTGTTTTTTATTGGCATGCTGCTCTCTAACGCGCGCGTAGTCTAAATTAAGCTCATCTATGTAAGCACTGGCTTGATCAGACAAAAGCCCCTGCGCGACACCAACGCTTCTGGAAGCATCAGGCACATAAACGACTGGGCCCTCGTAATGCGGCGCAATCTTAACGGCAGTGTGAACGCGACTCGTGGTTGCACCGCCAATCATCAGGGGAATTTTTCTGATTCGAAAATAATCGTCCTTTTGCATTTCACTGGCGACATACTGCATCTCCTCCAAGCTCGGCGTAATCAAACCGGAGAGTCCAATAATATCGGCACCCTCAAGCTTTGCCTGCGCAAGTATTTCATGGCAAGGCACCATCACGCCCATATTGACGACATCAAAGTTGTTGCACTGCAAAACAACTGTCACAATGTTTTTGCCGATATCGTGAACATCGCCTTTAACGGTTGCAATCACAATTTTTCCCTTGCTCTTGACCTCCTCACCCGCAGCCTGCTGACGTAGTTTTTCTTCCTCGATATAAGGAATCAAATGCGCAACTGCTTGTTTCATTACCCTTGCCGATTTAACGACTTGGGGCAAAAACATCTTGCCCTGACCAAAGAGATCGCCAACGATATTCATCCCGTCCATGAGCGGGCCTTCAATCACATGGAGCGGGCGGCCTCCTTTGGCTAATATTTCCTGATAAACCTCTTCCGTATCCTCAGCAATAAATTCCGTAATCCCGTGCACAAGTGCGTGGGATAGGCGCTGCGCAACCCCAACGGGCGCCTCAGACGTGCCTCGCCAACTGTTTTTCTCACCCGCGTCCTTGGCTTGCCCCTTGGCCTGCTCAGCAATCTCGATGAGTCTTTCCGCGGAGTCCTCGCGTCGGTTCAACACCACATCCTCCACACGCTCCCTAAGTGTTGGCTCTAAATCATCATAGACCCCAACCATACCGGCGTTCACGATTCCCATATCCATACCCGCTTTAATTGCGTGATACAAAAATACGGTGTGAATCGCTTCGCGAACGGGATCGTTTCCTCTAAAAGAAAAACTCACATTAGAGACGCCCCCAGATACTTTTGCACCCGGCAAGTTTTCTTTGATCCAACGCGTTGCATTGATGAAATCTACTGCATAGTTGTTATGCTCTTCAATCCCAGTGGCGACTGCAAAAATATTGGGATCGAAAATAATATCTTCCGCCGGAAACCCAACCGTATCCACCAACAAGGTGTAAGCGCGTTGGCAGATCTCAATTTTTCTTTGATATGTATCGGCTTGTCCCTTTTCATCAAAAGCCATCACAACGGCGGCGGCTCCGTAGCGTCTGATTAATTTAGCTTGACGAATAAACTCTTGTTCACCCTCTTTCATGCTGATGGAGTTCACAATCCCCTTGCCTTGCAGGCAACGCAGCCCAGCCTCAATCACTGACCACTTGGAGCTGTCCACCATGATTGGGACTCTTGCAATATCAGGCTCGGAGGCCAATAGGTTTAAAAACTTAACCATGGCTGCTTGACTGTCCAACATGGCCTCATCCATGTTGATATCAATGATCTGTGCACCGTTTTCAACTTGTTGGCGAGCAACAGCAAGCGCTTGCTCGTACTCTTCGTTCAGAATCATTCGTGCAAAAGCTTTAGAGCCTGTCACGTTGGTTCTCTCACCAATGTTGACAAATAATGTACTTTGATCGATGCTAATGGGCTCTAACCCCGAAAGTCTTAACGGGGCAATATTTAAACTCTTCATACGAACTCACCTGAAAAAAAGGGCACAGGTGAGCGTCGTTTTAAATGCGTATTGACCCAAGCCTGTCAAATTGATATTTGATGCAACGCTCCTTGGGTCAGACAAATTTTACCCTTAATCGGAATAGAAATGATTTTTACTTAACTTTCGCGACTGCAGCTTCTCAACACTCAGTGCAATAGCACCTATATGGTCAGGCGTTGTGCCGCAACATCCGCCCAATATATTAACCAATCCACTCGCTGCAAACTCATGAAGCAATCGACTCGTCACCTCCGGCGTCTCATCAAACCCTGTATCACTCATGGGATTTGGCAATCCGGCGTTGGGATAACAACTGATAAATGTGTCGTCCGCGACTTTGGATAACTCTTGCATATAAGGGCGCATCAAAGCTGCGCCTAACGCACAGTTAAGCCCTATCGCCAAGGGATTCGCATGACGAACGCTGTTCCAAAATGCCGTTACAGTTTGTCCACTCAAAATTCGACCCGACGCATCTGTAACTGTGCCACTGATAATCAAAGGTAGTCTCTCGTTGGAGGCTTCAAAAAACTCTTCAATAGCAAACAAAGCAGCCTTGGCATTCAACGTATCAAATATCGTCTCCACCATTAACACATCAGCGCCGCCCTCTACCAACGCCGAGACCTGATCAAAATAGGCCTGTCTGAGCTCTTCAAAGGTAACGTTGCGAGCCCCAGGATCATTCACGTCAGGCGATAAACTGGCCGTCTTAGGTGTAGGGCCTAAAGCCCCTACAACAAACCTTGGCTTGTCAGGGGTCGAGTACTCATCACACGCTGTTCGGGCTAATCGCGCTGACTCCAGATTCATCTCTCTCACCCATTGCTGCATGTCGTAATCGGCTTGAGCAATGGTTGTTGCACCAAATGTGTTGGTCTCAATCAAATCAGCGCCCGCAGCCAAATAGCCCTTGTGAATATCCAAGATGACATCGGGACGGGTCAAACTCAGTAATTCATTATTACCTTTCACATCTTTATGAAAGTCTTTGAATCTCTCGCCTCTAAAGTTTTCTTCGGTCAATTTGAACCGCTGAATCATCGTTCCCATGGCGCCGTCTAGTATGGCAATGCGCTCACGAAGTATGGAGGGGAGAGCCTGTGCGCGGGTGTACTTTGTAGTTGCTTTTGAAATCATCTGGCTATTGTAAAGAGTCTAAACAGCGCTTCTCAATATGGAGTTATCAGCATATTAATAATAAAGCGCCCCTGTCCCTTTCTTTTTGACTTTGGTAGGCGACGCAAGTCTCACTCTACCGTGCGCCCTTTTACCTCGCCTCTCACACCCCAAGGCTCCTAAGGAGCGGTCAAATCAGTCGAATAATTCCAATTAAATTTAAAAAAATTGAATTTTTTGCCGGAAAAGCCTAAAATATATGGATACGTTTTAAGATTCAAGGCAGCAACTATGTCAAACCAAAATACAACTTCAACACATGACTCCAAAGAACCCGATGTGATGGAGTCGATTGTTCCTCTCATGCCCATTGTCTTACCCATTGCGGGCGGTATTTTGATTTTTCTACTTGCGTTCATTGCAGTATTCATGGCCTGATTCGCTTTAATAAGACTTAAAGCAGGCCTGTCTTTACACGACCCGTCCTGGACCTTTTTTTAGCATTTCATTGCATCTCCTTACTCCTTAGAGTTTGACTTTGCTTGGGGTCCATGTTTTCCCGTATATCCATACCCATCTACAGTCTTAGAATTCTTTCACTTTTAGTCATTTAAGTACTTGAAGGTAAGCTCAATTTGTCTTACTTGCGCCGTCCCCAGCGCAGGTGGTTTTCCTTCAATAACTTAAAGCCCGGAGAAACACCTCTATGAATGCTAACGCTCACCCGCCCGTCGCCGTTAATGCGCCCAGTTTTGTCAAGAACCCCAAACTTATTGCCTGGGTTGGTGATATGGTTGCTCTTTGCAAACCAACCGCCGTTCACTGGTGCGACGGCAGCGAAGAAGAATACCAACACTTGTGCGAGCTACTGGTTAAAAACGGCACCTTCAAACAGTTAAACCCAAAACTTCGTCCCAACTCCTTTTTAGCGTGCTCTGATCCCAGCGATGTTGCACGCGTAGAAGATAGAACGTATATTTGCTCCAAGGACAAAAATCAAGCCGGTCCAACCAACAACTGGGTAGACCCAGCTGAGATGCGTAAAACACTGCACCCTTTGTTTGATGGATGCATGGCTGGCAGAACAATGTATGTTGTTCCTTTCTCCATGGGCCCCCTCAATAGCCCGATCTCACACATTGGAATTGAGCTCTCTGATAGTCCCTACGTTGCGGTCAACATGCGCATGATGACCCGTATGGGCAAACCCGTTTACGACGTGATCGGCACCGATGGCGACTTTGTACCGTGTATTCACACAGTCGGGGCTCCACTTGCAAGCGGCGCCAAGGACTCTACATGGCCTTGCAACAAAACAAAATACATTGTTCACTATCCCGAAACACGTGAGATTTGGTCATTTGGCTCAGGCTACGGAGGCAATGCTCTTTTAGGTAAGAAGTGCTTTGCCCTGCGCATCGCCTCCACCATGGGCCACGATGAGGGTTGGCTTGCTGAGCACATGCTCATTTTGGGTGTAGCCTCTCCAGAGGGCAAAAAATACCACGTTGCAGCCGCCTTCCCAAGCGCCTGTGGTAAAACAAACTTTGCAATGTTGATCCCGCCAAAAGGCTTCGAGGGCTGGACAGTCACAACCATTGGCGACGACATCGCTTGGATTAAGCCAGGCGCAGATGGACGTCTGTACGCTATCAACCCCGAAGCAGGATATTTTGGCGTAGCTCCTGGCACCAATTACGAGACCAATCCCAATTGCATGAAGAGTTTGAATGAAAACGTGATTTTCACAAACGTTGCACTCACAGACGAAGGAGACGTTTGGTGGGAGGGCATGGGACCCCAACCAGCACACTGTATTGATTGGCAAGGAAACGAGTGGACACCGGCCATTGCACAATCCACCGGCGCAAAAGCAGCTCACCCCAATGCGCGCTTTACAGTTCCTGCTGTAAACAATCCAGCTATAGACAGTGCATGGGACGACCCCAAGGGGGTTGCAATTGACGCCTTTATCTTCGGTGGTAGACGCTCTACAACCGTTCCCTTGGTTACCCAAGCCCGTAACTGGACCGAGGGCGTTTATATGGCTGCTACGATGGGCTCAGAGACCACCGCAGCAGCCACTGGTGCGCAAGGCGTTGTAAGGCGCGACCCATTTGCAATGCTTCCCTTTACCGGGTACAACATGAGCGACTATTTCCAACACTGGTTGGATATGGGCGATAAGCTCGCAGCCGCAGGGTCTAAATTACCGCAGATCTTCACGACCAATTGGTTTAGAAAAGGTCCAGACGGTAAGTTTGTTTGGCCTGGTTACGGCGAGAACATGCGCGTGTTGAAGTGGATGATTGACCGCATTGAGGGTCGCGCAAAAGGTGTTGAACATGCATTTGGTATCAGCCCCTCATACGCCGAGATCAACTGGAATGGACTCGACTTTGATCAATCCAAGTTTGATCAAGTAACGAACACCGATAAGGACCTATTGATCAGTGAGTTGAAACTGCACAGCGAGCTCTTTGATCAACTCTCTTATCACTTGCCCAAAGCACTGACACAGACTAAAGAGAAGATTGAAGAGCGTTTAAACGCTTAAGCTTTTGATCCCTTCACTGGGTCAATGGGCTCAAGTGACTTTAGGCCATAAGCCTGTTCGTGAATGCAATAAACCCCCTTTACATTCGCGTTTTGGGGGTTTATTTTTGGATCCCCTGGGCAAGTGCTATGAACTCTTGCACGCTGACCTCTTCGGCGCGTCTTTTTAAATCAAAGTCGCCTGCGTAGCCACGCTCCTCCAACCAGTGACCCAAGGTATGTCGCAACAATTTACGCCTTTGGCTAAATGCGACCTGAACTAAATTTTGAAACACACCAAACTCTACCTGAGGTGGATTCGCGCGGGGAGTCATTCTAATCACCGCAGAGCGCACACGGGGAGGGGGATCAAAGGCATTAGGCTCTACATCCAGTAAAGAGTGCATCTCATAGCGCCACTGAAGCATGATGCTTAAGCGACCGTAATCTGACGTGAAGGGGTTGGCAACCATGCGCTGGACAACTTCTTTTTGCAACATAAAGTGTTGATCCTCTACGCGGTCCACATAATCCAGCAAATGAAACAAAATCGGTGTGGATATGTTGTACGGTAAATTACCAACGATTCGAAGTTTCTTATCCTTTGCAAGGGCGTTTGATGTTACTTCAGCGCTCGTGTCACGGCTATTTGCGCCGCTGAACAACTCATCGGCCAAATGATGAAAATTGACCTTTAAAACATCGCAGGGGATAACTTTTAATTGGGTATTGAGTTGCAGCGTCTTCACCAAATCTTTGTCTAATTCAATGACGCACATCTGCTCGAGCATTTTGAGTAAAGGACCAGTCATGGCGCCCATGCCCGGGCCAATCTCAATGACCCAATCCCCTTTTTTTGGAGCAATTGCGTCAACAATGTCCTCTATAACGCCTTGATCCACTAAGAAGTGCTGGCCGAACCGCTTCCTAGGGATGTGTTTCAATGCAGCTCCTCGTGTTCAATCGAACGCAACTCGGTCATACCGGGGCGTCCCTGTACTCTATAAACGCGTGCCCACGGACCTCACGCTCCCAGTTCGAGTAGCTTTCTTCAAATTTTCTTTCTTGCATCATTTTTCGCGCTGCGTCCCTTCGTTCTTTCAAAGAAAGCGGCGCCTGTTTTCTTTCGAGAACTTGTATCAAATGCACCCCAAATCGAGAAACCATCGGATCTGCAATTTCACCTGGAGATAACTTACCCATGACGGCCTCAAACTCTGGCACAAACTGACCCGGCGACTCCCAGCCTAAATCCCCCCCCGCACTTGCACTTGCATCTTGAGAGTACTGTTTGGCCAAGCTCGCAAAGTCTGCCTCGCCGCGCTCGATGCGCCTTTTAAAGTCGGCGAGTTGCGCTCTTGCTGAGTTTTGACTCAGTTGCCCGCTGGGCCTAAGAAGAATATGGCGTGCATGGGTTTGCGTCACATAAGTGGCCTCATTGTCTGCCTGTTGTCTATCACTGACCAACAAGATGTGAAGGCCCGCGCCAGACCGAATAGGTCCCACAACTTGTCCAACCTTTGCGCTCTTTACTGCGTTCGTAAAGAGTGAGGGATAACGACTCTCAGGTCTTAGACCCATGACCCCTCCGTTTTTGCTATCCAGCGCTTCAGAATTGGATTTAGCGAGTTCCGCAAAATCAGCACCACTTTTCAATTTTTGAATCATGTCCGCCGCCTTGCTCTGATAGGGCCCTAGCTGCGAATCAGACGTACCGTCTGGTACGGCAATCAATATTTGGGATAGGTTTAAGAGCTGGGATGTAGCTGCCCCCTTTTTTTGTTCAGCTAAGAATTGATCCGCCTCCAAATCACTGATTCTCACCTTGGACATCACCTCTCGGTCGCGCAGTCTTTGTAGTGTCATTTGCTGGCGTACGCGGTTTTTGTATTGCTCAATGCTTTGACCCTGGCGGTTCACCTGTGCGTAGAGCTGCTCCAGGGTAATCGCATTTCTTTCTGCAATGCCCCTTTGCGCCTGCAAAACTTCATCATCTGACACAATAATGCCCGTCTCACGCGCAAGGGTCAGTTGAGCTTTCTCCAGTATCAATTCTTCTAAAGTATTACTCAACAAGGCCTCTTTAGGAGGCAGGGGAGCGCCTTGCTGCTTCATTTGTTCTAAATGATCTTGAGCTCGCTGGTTCACCTCCCGATTTGTAATTGGCTCACTATCCACGATCGCCACAATAAAGTCAGAATATTCCTTTTCTACATTACCGTCAACGACTGCGGACGAGGACTCTTCCTGTGTTTTTAAGTCACCGGTTGAGGGCGGAGGCGTTGCGCGAAGTCCTGATTTTCCTGAAGCGCCACTGCTTTGTCCTACAGGTTGTGTGCTCGTCAGGTTAGCACCCGCAGCAGGTGCACTCATACCTTGCAACTTTAAACCTTGTCCCGTCGCCTGCATCAACGAGCTACCCCAAAGTGAAGCCATCAGTAAGGCGACGCGCGTTAATTTATATTTGTTAATGTTCATTTTTTTCAATAATTAGCATACCGACTTGGATCGGCAAGAGGATCTCTTAAGTTTTGATATCTGGGGATATTTTGTTTGAGCGCCGCAAGTGGGTTGGAGCCAACTTTGGATATCCCGTCAAACTCGATTTGAAACATGATTCGTTGATTATTCGTGGTTGACGTGATTTGGAGTCTCTCCAACACAACCCTGCCCAACCAGCACCCGGCGTCATACTCAAGCCCCATGATTGCATCTCCAATTTGTCCAGTGTCTTTGTTATAGTTTATCCTGCCAACGCTGTACCAGCGGTCACCCCCCAATCCCCGACCTGGGCCCACATCTTGACCCCTGTCGCCCCACAAATCATTAATGGGCCATTGCCAACCGGTATCTAACATGTATGCACCCAACAGCCGATCAAATCTGTAGCCCCCCGATACAAGCCTGTAATTAGTTGGGTTGTAGCGCACATTACCTGAGGACAAATCAGACTGAGAGGTTTGAGGGTTATATTGATAGGTGGAGTCCACCTTCCACTTTTCGTTAACGTTGACCGTACCTCCTACCAAGAAATCACTCAAACGCCCCGTTGAGGGCATGGGATCCGTTGGCAAATAGATGTCTTGATTGCGCAGTTGTATGCGCTGCGCGAGCCCAAGCCTTGCCGCCTCAACTCCAGTATCTGCGTCGATCAAACGAGAAGTCCCCCCCAGCGTTACCATTTTGGTGTCAGAGATGCGGTCGTTGCCAGAAAATGCATTTTCTGTAAATATCGAGGCAAAGTTAAAGTCATAGGTGCTTGAGTCATAAACGGGTAAATTGTTTTGATTTCTAAAAGGCGTATACACAAAAAACGCACGCGGCTCTAGGGTCTGTTTCCAAGAACGCCCCAATAAATCAAGGGATCGCTCAAAATTAAGAACCCCGTCAAGGCTGAATGTAGGTACCGTAACGTTAGCGCCCAATAAACCCGAAGTGGTTGGGGTGTCAAACTCATAAGACCGAGAATGAAGCATCAACTTTGGCGTAATGTATCCAAATTCATTCATCAACGGATAACTCGCTTGGGTAAGTCCGTATACGCGCTGTGCATTGGGTTGGCAATCAACCGTAGCCTGGGCACAGGAATACGTTCTGTCAGACTTAAACTCGGTGTAATCTCCCTCTACGGAGAGATTGATCCCGTTTAAATTATTTAACACCAACCTGGAGTTCACCTCTGGCAAGCGGTCATAAGGCGGTGTAATCGGCGTTTTTGCATCTTGCAAAGTTTGCCACTTAAGAGACCTTACAAAGGTCGTCACATTTTGCGTCGCCCAGTTAACGTTGACGTCTGTGGGTAACAATTGTTGAGACAACAAACCAGGAGCTCTGGGAAAGTCTTGCCAATAAAAATCATCACTCACCTTGTTGAGGTTTAAGGAGTAGGTCAACCGACCCAACTCTGCATCTGAAAATGTAGTATTACCAAAATGCTGTTGACTGTATCCCCAACGGTTACTGTCTCGAAGTGGATCGTTGGCCATGTAGTCGTAATATATTTGCCCCCTCTGCTCACCCCTATCACCCTCCAAATAACGAAACTCAGTACCCACATCCGTACCCCGCCTACTCCAGTAGGTAGGGGTAATCGTTGCATCCCTGTTAGGGGCAATGTTCCAGTAATAGGGTTGACTGATTTGTATTCCACTAATGTTGTCTACGCCCACTGTGGGCGGTAAAAAGCCAGATTTGCGCTCGTTGGTGAGGGGAAAGCTCACCCCGGGCAACGGCACATCAGGAAAATCCTTCAATACCAAAGTTGCACCCTGCGCATCACCCACGTTGGTTTGCGTGTCCAAATTCAAAATATCGGCTCTTAAGAGCCAAGCTGGCGTCCAGCTCGGACCCGGTTTGGCCTGACAAGTTGAATACGTTGCTTTATGAATGATTGCACGTTTGTCATTCACAAACTCAATTTTTTCCGCGCTCCCGTAGGCTTGATTTTTTACCAACCAAAAATCGGTTGCAATAAAAAACCCTTCAAAGCTATCGACCTGCATATCAAGTTCCGTGCCTCTAAAGAGGTTTCCAGCTCGGTTGACGGAGACAGCGCCCTGAGCTTTTAGCCGCTCTGAGAGACTAGAGTACTGAACATGTTCAGCTTTTATGCGCGTATCCCCCCTTCTAAAAACGACATTTCCATCCAGTCGCACCGCTCCGTCGGCTTGGCCTTGAATGGCATCACTTTGGACATACACAGGCAACAATGATTCGGAGTGATTATCATTTTTTTCACGCAATAAAGCGCTTGGCTTGAGTGCGAGGGCAGGGGACTTTAATTCTTGAGCACTCGTACCGCTTTGTTCGATCTGCGCTCCTCGCGGACTCGTCTCTAAAGCATCAGACTCTTTCAAGGACAACGTCTGAGCCCACAGACCATGCATGGACGTGACTAATCCTAAAAAAGAAAGAAATCTGCAGAAAAATGACATGAAATGATTATGATCGCTTAGGCAAACGCTCTTCTTGTATTAAAGTAAGAGCAGGTTTGTAGAAATCTGATTATCCCTGAGCTTTTTATTAAATTTACGCTTTTATCCCCATATGTCTGTCAATAATCCTGACTTAACTACCATCTCTTGGGCCGATACCGCCCGTCAACAACTATTTAACTCTTGGCTAAGCTCTTGTGTACAAGAGTTCTCATTAGATCCGAGCACCCTTACACTTGCCTCTGCAGATGCCAGTTTTAGACGCTATTTTCGTTTACTCGGCTCTGACGCAACCAAGACTTCTTTCATCATTATGGACGCCCCCCCAGACAAGGAGAACTGCGACTCCTTTGTGTCCATTGCTGCACTCTTTCATAAGGCTGGTCTTTTGGTGCCTCAAATCCTAAGTTGGAACCGAGTCGACGGATTTTTACTGCTCTCAGACTTAGGCACACTCACTCTCTTACAACAACTTGGGACCGAGCTTGATCTTTGCAGCACCCATGTAACCCCGCCCTTAAAACCCTTTATAAAAGCGTTAGACGCGCTCCTTCTTCTTCAACAAGCAAGCACCCCCGACGTTTTACCTCTCTACGATGAAGCACTTCTATACAAAGAGCTTTGCTTATTTCCCGACTGGTATTTGAGTAAACACAAAGGTATCTCACTCACGACCGAGCAACAAAATATTCTTGACTCCAGTTTTAAAACGATCATTCAATCTAACCTGAGCGCCCCGAGTGTCTTTGTACACCGCGACTTTATGACGCGCAATTTAATGGTACCTACAAGCCCTCATGAGGAGCGACTAGGTGTGCTAGATTTTCAAGACGCCGTCATGGGTCCAATTACCTACGATATAGCAAGCCTCATGAGGGACGCGTTTTGCAGTTGGTCAGAGGAGTTTGTCTTAGATATCACCATTCGTTATTGGGAGCGTATCCGAACCAGCGGTCTGATCGATGCCAACGGCTGGTCGGAGGATTTCGGCGAATTTTGGCGCGCCGTTGAATGGATGGGTTTACAACGGCACTTAAAGGTGGCAGGTATTTTCGCCCGTTTAACGATCAGAGATAACAAACCTAAATATTTAGCCGACGCGCCCCGTTTTTTGAACTACATTCGAAGTACAGCACAAAGATATAGAGAGCTTTTCCCTCTCATTAGAATGCTCGACAAAATTGAGAATACTCAGAGCAATCAAGCCTTTTCTTTTGGCCGTCTTTAATACTTGAGCGCCCCTTATGCCCCGTATATTTTGTAACACCCCTTTGTCTGTACAAGATAGATACGAGCTTCCTTTAGAGGCTGCACGGCACGTCCAAGTGCTTCGTCTTCAACCGGGATCTGAAGTCACATTGTTTAACGGTGAGGGCGGTGAGTACCGCGCTGAGGTTGTGGGGATGACGCGCAAGGACGTTTTTGCACATATATTGAGCTTTGATCCTATTGAGCGAGAGTCTAGGGTGGCCGTTCATTTGGCGATTGGGATACCTGCGAATGAGCGCATGGACTGGTTGATCGAGAAGACCACCGAGTTAGGGCTTTCAAAGTTAACACCCCTCATGACCCAGCACAACGTGGTCCGCGTCAATCCCGAGCGTGGTGACAAAAAGATTCAACACTGGAACGCCATAGCCTTTGCAGCCTGCTCACAATGTGGGCGCAACCGCGCCCCTTTGATTGACCCACCCATCACGTTGTTGAACTGGCTGAAAAACTTACCATCACCAGAATTGAAGAGTGGTCCAAGATGGTTTTTTTCTCTTGATCCCGAGTCTGAACCCCTTCGTCAAACTCTTTTGGAGCTGACATCGCAACCCACAGAGAAAGACGCCTGCGTATTAATTGCTTTCGGACCCGAAGGTGGTTGGAGTGCGCAAGAGGAGGTGCTTTTAAAAAACCATCGTTTTCGTCCCTTGAGTCTTGGGACTCGAACGCTACGTGCTGAAACAGCTGCTATTGCAACTCTTGCCTCTATCTCTGCGCTACTTAGTTAGTTTTTTCTATTTTAAAAACTGCTGTAGGAGCTCTTAAATTCGGGAAGATCCGAATTTGCTCGGCATTTTTTACGCCAAACGAGTCCAATATTCGGATATTGTTTTTGTTCGCCAACCCACCAAAATCAGCAAATGTCCCCACTCTTATATTGGGCGTGTCGTACCACTGATAGGGCAGTCTTTTCGTGACGGGCATGCGCCCAGCCAAGATGCTCAAGCGATTAGGCCAGTGCGCAAAGTTAGGAAATGTAACGATCCCCAACCGTCCAACTCGGATAGTCTCTAAAAGCATCGTCTCAGCGTTGCGCAAATGCTGAAGCGTATCTATTTGTAAAACAACATCAAAAGACTGGTCTTCAAACATCTTCAGTCCTTCATCCAAATTGAGCTGAATGACTTGTACATCAGTTTTTACACACGCCAATACATTTTGGTCATCAATCTCAACGCCATACCCCGAGCAACCTCGGTATTCTTGTAAATAACTTAACAAAGCTCCGTCGCCACACCCCAAATCCAGAACTCGACTCTTTGGAGGAATCAGTTGAGCAATGCACTTTATAAAGGCTAGTTTATTCATACCTGCTCCGCCGAATTTTTTGTATTGCTGATTCCATCAAAATACGAACGCACCACAGAAATATAGCGCTCGTCTTCCAGCAAAAATGCGTCATGTCCGTGCGGAGCGTCTATCTCAGCGTAAGTTACACATCGCTTGTTGTCTATCAATGCTTTCACAATTTCTCGACTTCTCGAGGGCGCAAACCGCCAATCGGTCTTAAAACTGATCACTAAAAATTTGGCTTGAGTGTTCTCTAACGCCTTGGTTAAATTGTTTTCATACTGTTTGGCTGGATCAAAATAATCAAGCGCTCTCGTAATCAACAAATACGTGTTTGCATCAAAATATTCACTGAACTTTTCACCTTGGTATCTGAGGTAGCTCTCTATTTGGAATTCAACATTTTGTGTGGAGTACTGAATTTTTTCATTCTTTAATGAGCGACCAAATTTTGAATTCATCACGTCATCACTTAAATACGTAATGTGCCCCACCATTCGTGCTATTTTCAGTCCCCGCTTGGGTATCACCTTGTGTTCATAAAAATGCCCGCCGTGAAAATCCGGATCATTCACAATAGCGCGCCTTGCGACCTCATTAAATGCTATGTTCTCAGCGTTAAGGTTGGGCGCGCTAGCGATCACAACGGCATGAGCCACCTTCTCTGGAAACTCTAAACTCCAACTAAGAGCCTGCATCCCACCTAAACTTCCCCCCATGACCGCTTTCAACTGGCTAATGCCAAGCGCACTCACCAACCGCTCCTGTGAATGGACCCAGTCTTCAACCGTTAATACCGGAAAATCCGCACCCCAAATCTTTTGTGTGTGTGGGTTTAAATGCATTGGACCAGTCGAGCCGAAACAAGAACCTAAATTATTGACCCCAATGACAAAAAACTTATTCGTATCAACGGCCTTGTTGGGGCCAATCATGTTATCCCACCAACCCACACTGTCTTCCCCGGCCCCCGCATAAGTCCCTGCAACATGGTGTGAAGCATTCAGGGCGTGACAAATTAAAACCGCATTGTCTTTTTTTTCATTGAGTTGGCCATACGTTTCATAGGTCAGCTGATATTGGTCTAGCGATTGTCCCGAGCGAAGTAAAAGTGGCTCAGAAAAGTTCATCACTTGCGGGGTGGCAATAAAACTCATTTTTTTCCGTTTCCCTGCATTTCTTAAATCCCTTATTGGCTCAATAATTTGACGTTCAGAGTTATTCAAGTATATCAATCACCGTTTCCCCGAATAAACCAATACTATTAGTGAAATGGTGCGTTTTTCGTTCTTTATGTTTAGATTTTCACATTAGTCTTCTACTTCTGCACGCCAAATTCTGTATCTTTTAACCACAAATTGTTCGTTTATGATATTTTTTATCCCTTTTTGCACGGTATAAGAGAAAACTCCTAGCACAAAAAGGGATTTGTGCCTCATAATGTGAGGACACGCAATAGCCTAACGGCTAGCGTGGTTTCTGGTGATCGGTTAGTTTCGCGCTTCGCTTCGTTTTTTGTGGTGCATTCGGGACTCCATCGCTTTTTTTACTGTGTTTCAAGGAGTCCCTTTCATGGGCAATAAATTATACGTAGGCAATCTGCCTTATTCTGTTCGCGACAATGATTTGGAGCAAGCATTCGGTCAATATGGCGGCGTTACCAGCGCCAAAGTAATGATGGAGCGCGACACTGGCAGATCCAAAGGTTTTGGCTTTGTGGAAATGGGTAGCGATGCTGAAGCACAAGCAGCAATTGCTGGCATGAACGGTCAATCACTTGGTGGTCGCAGTCTCGTTGTTAACGAAGCTCGCCCAATGGAAGCACGTCCTCCCCGCACTGGTGGTGGTGGCTATGGTGGTGGCGGTGGCGGCTACGGTGGTGGTGGTGGCGGCGGCGGTCGTCGTGAAGGCGGCGGCGGTTATGGTGGTGGCGGTGGTCGTCGCGAAGGCGGCGGCGGTGATTACCGTTAATATTTTCCGTACGTTCCTAAAAGAACACGGTTAATAACTCAAAAAAGGATACTGTTTCAGTATCCTTTTTTTATTGCTTCGCAGCAAATACAACACGCACATTTCCGCTCATAATGAAATGGCGATCTAAATTGTCGTAATTCATAGAGTTAGCATACATTTTTTGCGAACCCTTCTCTATTTCAATGGGTTTGGTCGAGGAGATTTGCTCTATATCGGAATTGATTTTTAAGTACTCACCCGCAATTCTTGTGACAACAGGCTGTCCATCCTTTACAAGATCTTGCTTGATCAAAACTACATTTCCCTTTAACTCGATCTCCGTTGCATCTGAGTTGCTAGAGGCTGTGTTAGCGCTACCCTCTGCTTTTTGAGATTTATTGGATTTATCAGTAGACTGCGTATAGATCCGCGGACCATCAATTTCTATCGTATCTGTGTCGGGGAAATGTCTCGCATAATTTCCCAATACATATGTTTTTATCTGCCCATTTTTTTCGTAAGTTTTGACTGAAAAACGACTCATAAAATAATCTTCTTCATGCACGGGCGCACTCTGAGTTTCTTTAGTGCTAGCCTTTGGCGTTATCTGCAATAACCAATAAGTCATCATGGCAAAAGCGAGCATTAAGAGCACAGGGATATAACTGCTTAGGCCTTCCCAATTGCTTCTAAATGCGTTTATTTTTTTCATCTGTAATCGTCTTAATCTGCTTTGGTTTCACGCAAACCCAATGCATCGTCAAGTAACTTTTGGTATTTTCCTTTTGCAGTGATTATCAAATCACAAAAATCGCGCACTGCGCCTTCACCACCCTTTTTCGAACTGACATATTTAGCCCGACTTATGACCTCATGGTGTGCATTTACTGGCGCGCAGGAGAGGGCGCATTTCATCATCATTTGCAAGTCAGCCCAGTCATCTCCCATCACTCCTGCTCGGGGCCAGTCTAAATTGAGATCAGAGAGTAAGCGCTCAGCGATATCAATTTTCTTATCAACACCTAAATAAATATGCTTTATTCCAAGATCACTCAATCTTTTTTCAACATGCTTGCCCGATCGTCCTGATATCACAACGGGCAGAACCCCCGCATCATTCAACCACTTTATCCCTTGACCATCAAGTACATTAAACTGTTTTAAGGATTCATTTGTGTCAGAACAGATGATACGTCCATCTGTAAATACGCCGTCCACATCAAAAAAAATGATCTCTATGCCTTGCGCTAATAATAAATCTTCTGTTTTATACATAGGGTTCAAATGACCTTAGCACGCATTAAATCGTTCGTGTTCAATGCACCACACAAAACGTTATTCTCATCTATAACAAGCAATGTGTTGATACTCCTATCCTCCATAATGCTCACCACTTCTACGGCAAGTGCATTTTGATAAATAGTTTGTGGTCTTGCCTTCATCACGTCACGAGCGGATAAGTCCTTGAGGGAGATGCCTTTTTCGATTAAACGCCTTAAATCTCCATCCGTAAAAATTCCAATAGGCCGCTTATCAGCGTCCACGATGGCTGTAGCACCAAGTCCTTTGCTACTCATCTCTTTCAGCAATTCATTCATACTCACCTCAGCCCCAACAGCCGGTACCTGATCTTGCGTTCGCATAATATCGCTAACATGTGTTAACAACTTTCTTCCAAGCGCACCTGCGGGGTGCGAGGCCGCGAAGTCTTCTGACTTGAATCCTCTTGCATCCAAGAGTGCAACTGCAAGTGCATCTCCAAGTGCCAATTGCGCAGTTGTACTAGCGGTCGGCGCTAGATTTAAAGGGCAAGCCTCCTTGTCAACACTGCTATCAATAACAAGCGTGGCGCTTTTGCCTAACGTTGAGTTCAAACTACCCGTAATGGCAATCAACGCTACGCCCAATCTTTTGATGAGCGGGAGTAATCTCGTTATCTCCTCTGTCTCGCCACTGTTGGACAAAGCAAGCACAACGTCTTGCGCTGTAATCATCCCCAAATCTCCGTGGCTTGCCTCGGCTGGATGGACAAACATTGCAGGTGTTCCAGTGGACGCCAACGTTGCAGCAATTTTTGTAGCAATGTGCCCGCTCTTGCCCATGCCCATTACCACCACGCGGCCTTTTATGTTCAAAATAGTTTCAACAGAATCAACAAAATGATTGTTCAACCTTGCTTTTAAAGCAATAACAGCCGCAGCCTCTATTTCTAGCGCCTGTCTACCAAGTTCTAATATCTGTTCGCGGTTCAAGGACTTTATTTTTGTCATCTTATTTGTCAAATATATGCTTTTTTCTTGCGAATTTTTTTCTTTATTTACCTATACAAAAGCCGGCAAAGATTTCTCCAAGCAGATCATCACTTGAAAACTCCCCCGTAATCTCACTCAAACAGTTCTGAGCAAGTCTCAATTCTTCGGCAATTAACTCTAGGGGCGGACATTCATGTTTTATCCAGAAAACTCCACTCAACACATGATTCTGAACCCTTTTAAGCGCGTCCAAATGCCGTTGCCTTGCAAGGTACAGCCCCTCTTCATTCCCAGGTCTCCAGCCAGCCAAATTTAGCAATCTGGCCCTTAACTCTTCAATGCCTAATCCTTCTTTAGCGGAAATGCTTAAGGCACTTACATCCGCCAATTCATCAATTATTTCTTGTGAACCAATATCTAATTTATTATAGATGTCCAGAATTTTTAAGCCGTCAATTTGTTTTTCTTCAATAACGCTCTTTATCCAGCCCTCTTGTTGGACGTACTCAGCATCTTTCATCCTCGTCAGGTCATGCAAATAAATCAATACATCCGCATCTTTGATTCGATCCCAAGCACGTTGAATACCTATTTTTTCTACCTCATCCAAGGGCTCCTCACCCTGTGCGCGCAAGCCCGCGGTGTCTGAGATGTGAAAGGGGACGCCCTCTATAGAGATGGTTTCTTTAATAACGTCTCTCGTAGTTCCAGCGATATTTGTAACGATCGCAATTTCATCTCCGGACAAAACATTCATGAGTGAGCTTTTTCCTGCGTTCGGCTGGCCAGCGATAACAACATTGATACCCTGCCTTAAAACGCGTCCCTGCTCAGAGCGCAAGATTATTTCTTCTAATTTGGTCTTGATGATCCTGATTTCTTGATCGACTTGTTCGGATTTTATGAAGTCAATTTCCTCTTCCGGAAAATCAATACTTGCTTCTACAAAAACTCTTAAATGAACCAGCAATTCTTTTAATTCGTTGATCTCTTTTGAAAAATCACCCTGAAGCGAGCGTATCGCACCTTTTGCAGCTAACTTGGTACTTGCGTTTATTAAATCCATGACCGCTTCAGCTTGAGCGAGATCGAGTTTTGAGTTTAAAAAGGCTCTTTCACTAAATTCGCCTGGGCGCGCCATTCTTAACCCACTCAAAATTGCCACACCTTGCTCATTGGGTTGATGCGCAAACTCAATACAGCGCTCCACAATCATGTTTAAAAGCACTGGGCCACCATGTCCTTGGAGCTCTAAAATATCCTCACCGGTGTAGCTGTTGGGTGCTTGAAAAAAGATAGCCACCAATTGGTCTATTGCATTTGCGCCCAAGTCCCTGAGTGTGCAAAGGCTTGCCTGCCTGGGCAGCAAGTCACGCTGCAATAAACCTACAATAAATGGTTTTAAATTTGCAGCGCTTATTCGAATGACGCCAACAGCTCCAACGCCTTGGGCTGTTGAAATAGCAATGATTGGCTGGTTTTTTTCATTCATTAACACGGGCGATTTCCCCCAGCCTTTTATAAATTATTTGTTCAACACGCCAAGTCTTTTATTAATAAGCCACTGTTGTGATATGGACAAAATGTTATTGGTCAGCCAATAAAGCACCAATCCCGCAGGGAAGAAGAAGAACATCACGCTAAACGCCAGTGGCATGATCCACATCATTTTCGCCTGTATAGGATCGGGAGGCGTAGGATTGAGCCATGTTTGTAAAAGTGATGTACCTGTCATTACAAAGGGCAAAATAAAGTATGGGTCTGGTGCTGCAAGATCATGAATCCATCCAAGCCAAGGGGCGTTTCTCATCTCGACTGTAGATAACAGAACCCAGTACAACGCTATAAATACAGGAATTTGAATCACAATTGGCAAACACCCGCCCATTGGGTTAACCTTTTCCTCGCGGTAAATTCTCATCATCTCAACTTGAATTTGCTGCGGATTGTCTTTTAAGCGCTCCCTCATTTCCATGATCTTTGGATTAATGGCTTTCATTTTTGCCATGCTCTTGTATGCTTGAGCGTTTAACCAAAAGAATGCAATTTTTAACAAAACCACCAACGCAACGATAGACCATCCCCAGTTACCTATAAAGTTATGTAACTTGTCTACCAACCAATAAAGCGGCTTGGCCAAAATTGTGAGCCACCCATAATCTTTAACCAATTCCAAGCCGGGGTAGAGGGCTTCCAGTGTTTTCTCTTCTTGAGGACCCACATACAAATGGGCAATAAGCGTTTCGGTTGATTTTGAGGCGATCTTTCCCAATTGACCGATCATGCCAGCTGAATATAAATTGGTGTCTACTTTTCTAGCAAAGTATTCTCTTGAAAAGTTGTTAGGGAATATCCAAGCACTTACGAAATAGTGCTGAACCATCGCTACGTAACCTTCGTTAGATTGTTTCTCAAAAGTTAGTTTGTCTTTTTCAATATCTTTAAAGTCAATTTTTTGATATTTTTTCGCCTCGGTAAATACTGCCGGACCGGTAAACGTAGAGTAAAAAGAAGACTCTCCTTCAGGCTTGTTGCCGTCTCTTAATATTTGCACATAAAGGAGCGGTGAAATTTCTTTGTCACTTCTGTTAACGATGTCTTGCTTAACCGTTATGTCGTATGCGTTCCTATTAATTTCGTAACTCTTAACCAGCTGTACACCGTTCATTTCAGGAGACTCAAAACGCAGGGTAATTTTATTTTCACCTTCTTTAAACGTTGTCGCTCCGCTGAATTTCATGAGCGTTTTGTGCGTTGGATATTCGGCACCACTCTCTTTAGAGATGAGCCCTGATTGAGCCTCGTAAATTCTCTGTGCGGAATCATCCAATAAAACCACATTACTGCCTGGATGATTGATATCTTTGTGATCCAACAATTCTGCCTTTACAAGGCTCCCACCAACGGGGTCAAACGTGAGTTTGAGTACATTGGTCGTTATCTCTACTTTTTCTCTTGAAACAGTTTTTTGCTCGTTGCTGTCAACACTAGTGAGTGCTTGCACACCTGATGCAACCGTTGTTGCTTGAGGAATTTCTGAATTCGATGCGGGCGCGACTTGTAATTCCGCTTTTTCAGAGGAAGGAAAAAATAGTGCTTTATGTCCGTTATAGACCTGCCATTTGTCCCACAGCATCACCATACAAAAGCCAAAAATTACCCACAACACGGATCGACGAATATCATTCATAGCAAATTAATTGTTTTTATTTAAGAATAGAAAAGGAGAGATAACAGGAACAGGATCATGTCCGCCAGCACATAGAGGTTGGCATTTACATAGTCTTTTTAACATCAGATATGTGCCTGCACAGGAACCATGACTTTGAATCGCTTCAACGGCATAAGTCGAACAGGTCGGCGTAAAACGACACTGCAATCCTATCACGGGACTTAGTAACATTTTATAGGCCCGAATGAGTGCTATTAGTGTTTTAGAAATCACAGCGTGGCCCCGTCTTTGTAAAGACTTTGTAATTCACTAGCTACATCAAGTTTTAACTTAAGCGAAGAAGGACTTAAATAAGTTTTTCTGTCGAACGATTTATTCAATCTAACAACATGTAATTGTTTAGGAAAGAGCTCGCCAACCTTCTTTGCTATTTCATAAACTTGGCGTCTTATAGCGTTTCTGGTAACTGCTTTTTTAGCTAATCTCTTGGGCACAACTACTCCCACCTGTAAATAGACCGGCTTTTGTGCTTCATCGATATTTTCTGGCGCATTCATCTTGTACAAGGTAAAGTGCTCTGACCTAGATGTCACGCCTGTGCGCAAAACTTCCTGAAAAATTTCTTTATCAACAATATGCTCTATCATTGATTAATAGGGGAAGTTAAAGTGATTTTCTCAATTAGACAGAGAAAATCACATTTTTCTGCTTCAAACGGCTAAGCGTTTGCGACCTTTGGCACGGCGCGCGTTAATAACAGCACGTCCACCGCGTGTTTTCATGCGAACTAAAAACCCGTGAGTACGTGCACGTTTGGTTTTTGATGGTTGGTATGTACGTTTCATAATCTTCTACTTTTATTCAGCTGAGCCCGCTATTATCGCAAATTTTATTCATACTTGGAAGACCTTCTTCACTAATTCGTTTGATACTTGCGGTTAACTATTGTTTTTTGGGTACTTTTTGGCGGCTGTTATAATATACAGCCCAGCTTTCGTGTTGCCTTGTCTATTTAAGGCTCATATATATTTTAGAAATCGGCCTTTTTTCTGTGGATAATTTTTTGATAAGATTGTTTTTGGTGCTTAAAACTGCCATACTATCCACAATATTTAATACCCTACAGCCTTTCCTATTTTATTAACTTTTAACATGCAAGATCTCTGGCAAAACTGCGTCGAACAACTTGCACAAGAATTGCCAGAACAGCAATTTAACACCTGGATTAAGCCATTACAGGCAACTTTTTCAAGTGATTTCTCCAAGGTAACAGTCCTTGTCGGAAATCGTTTCAAACTAGATTGGATTCGTACCCAATATTCAAAAAAATTAGCTTCAATCCTCTCCTCCCTCTACGGACAAACAATTGCGGTTGAATTAGCACTATCCCAAAAAGAGGCAGTTTCCAAGTCCCCTGTCAATGGTTTATCCACAGACATTGAGTTCACTTATTCTGCTCCTACTTTAGTTGAAGAACCGGTCGAGGAGCCATTTCGCAACAGACTTAACCCTTCATTGACTTTTGAATCATTCGTAGAAGGATCTGCCAACAGAATGGCTCGTGCTGCAGCCATGCACGTTGCTTCCATACCGGGCCATTTGTACAACCCTCTATTTATATACGGCGGCGTTGGTTTAGGTAAAACTCACCTTGTGCATGCCGTTGGAAACCAACTATTAAAAGACAAACCCGATGCAAAGATCTTGTACATCCACGCAGAGCAATTTGTTTCCGATGTGGTCAAAGCATATCAACGTAAAACTTTTGATGAATTTAAGCTCAGATACCACTCTTTGGATCTTCTTCTGATAGATGATGTTCAGTTTTTTGCTAACAAGGACCGTACGCAAGAGGAGTTTTTTAATGCTTTCGAAGCACTTTTAGCTAAAAAGTCGCACATCGTCATGACCAGTGATACCTATCCTAAAGGATTGGCAGATATCCACGAAAGATTGGTATCTAGGTTTGATTCTGGTCTAACAGTCGCTATAGAGCCCCCTGAGCTAGAAATGAGAGTGGCTATATTGATGACAAAGTCTCGTCTTGAAGGATCAGAAATGCCCGAAGAGGTCGCTTTCTTTGTCGCTAAAAATGTTCGCTCTAATGTCCGTGAATTGGAAGGGGCTTTAAGAAAAATATTAGCCTATTCTCGGTTCAATCAAAAGGAAATATCCATTCAACTCGCAAGAGATGCACTTAGGGATCTTCTATCGATACAAAATAGGCAAATTTCTGTTGAAAATATTCAAAAAACAGTCGCTGATTTTTATAAAATCAAAGTTGCAGACATGTATTCAAAAAAGCGACCCGTTTCTATTGCTAGACCTAGACAAATTGCAATGTACCTGGCAAAAGAATTAACCCAAAAAAGTTTACCTGAAATTGGAGAATTATTTGGAGGACGAGATCATACGACTGTCTTACATGCTGTTAGAAAAATTTCTGGTGAAAGGTTGCAGCTTAATGAACTTAATCAACAACTCCATGTACTTGAACAAACACTGAAAGGGTAAACTTTGTTTTTTTTAACATTTCTCAAACTCTGTGGATTAAACTTTAATAACTGAGTAGTTATCCACAGAAATCTTCCTTTTCCCTAACTTGTTCATAAACACACCACATTCCAAACAGTATTTACAAACATGGTTTTAAAGTTCGTAACTTGTTGAAAACAAAAAGAAAAACAACCTTTTCAACAGAAAACTATGTACTCTATCTACTACTACTAATTTAATATATATAAATAAAGAGGTTTTAATGATTATCCTAAAAGCAACCCAGGAGACTTTAATCAATGCTGTCCAATCGGTTTCTGGCATTGTTGAAAAACGTCATACCCAACCTATTCTTGCTAATCTTTTTATTAAGAAAGAAGGAAATAATATTGATCTCTTAGCAAGTGATATGGAAATACAGATCCAAGCTAAAACTCAATTTGATGGGGATAGCTCTTCTTTTTCGATTACGGTTGGTGCTCGAAAGCTAATAGACATTTTGAGATCCCTACCTTCAGAACAATTGGTTACTCTTGAATCGAACCAAAATAAAATAATATTAAAGGGCGGTAAGAGTAAATTTACGCTTCAAACAATGCCTTCCGAAGATTACCCTTTGATCAAAGAGTCATCTAATTTAGGTTCTGTTTTCAGTATTCCTCAAAAAACGCTTAAGAAACTATTACAACAAGTTTCCTTTTCAATGGCTGTGCATGACATTAGGTATTACTTGAATGGTATTTTATTTGTCGCCGAAAATAATACATTAAGTCTTGTCGCCACAGATGGCCATAGGTTAGCTTTTGCATCTTCTGTTTTAGACCATGAAGTACCTAAACAAGAAGTTATTCTTCCCAGGAAGACTGTTATTGAACTACTTAGATTACTTAGTGACTCTGAGGGATCAATTGATATGCAATTTGCTTCTAACCAGGCTAAATTTACTTTTGGAAATTTAACTTTCATCACCAAACTTGTAGAAGGTAAATTTCCAGATTACAACCGAGTCATTCCTAAGGGGAATAAAAATGAAATTATTCTTGGAAGGGAACCTTTGCTTAACTGCTTGCAAAGGACAGCAATTTTAACTAGTGACAAATTCAAAGGGGTTCGTTTAAATATTGAACCCGGTGTTTTAAGAGTAGCTTCGAGTAATTCTGAACAAGAAGAAGCTGTTGATGAATTAGATATTGATTATTCTGGAAATGCTATTGAGATTGGATTTAATGTTACCTATCTCATAGATGTATTAAACAATATGAGTCAAGAAATGGTTCGATTTGATTTACCAGATTCAAACAGTTCAGCTCTTATTACGATGCCTGACTCTGATTCATTCAAGTACGTAGTTATGCCCATGAGAATTTAATTTTCATTTTTTTATAGCTTTTTAATTTAAATTCTTATATGTCTGAAAATATTGATACTTCTGGTACACCTGCAATTGATGCTTATGGTGAAAATTCAATCCAAATTTTGGAAGGTCTAGAAGCCGTCAGAAAACGACCTGGTATGTACATTGGAGATACATCAGATGGCACTGGATTGCATCATCTTGTTTTTGAAGTTGTAGATAATTCAATTGATGAAGCTTTAGCAGGTCATTGTGATGACATTGTTGTAACCATTCACTCTGACAACTCGATTAGTGTTGTTGATAACGGCCGGGGTATTCCAACTGGCGTCAAAATGGACGATAAACACGAGCCCAAAAGAAGTGCTGCTGAAATTGCCTTAACAGAGTTGCATGCGGGTGGTAAGTTCAATCAAAATTCTTATAAAGTTTCAGGTGGTTTACACGGTGTTGGTGTATCTTGTGTCAACGCACTATCTAAGTGGTTGCGATTAACTGTTCGTAGGGAAGGAAAAGTTCATTCGCTTGAATTTGCCAAAGGATTCGTTCAAAACCGTATTTTAGAAAAAGTGAATGGTTTCGAAATATCTCCAATGAAAATTGTGGGTGATACAGAAAAAAAAGGAACTGAAGTTCATTTTTTACCAGACACAGATATATTCACGTCTAACCACGATTTTCATTACGAAATTTTAAGTAAACGCTTACGAGAATTAAGCTTTCTTAACAACGGCGTTCGTATCCGTTTAATGGATGAGAGAACGGGCAAGTCCGATGACTTTTCTGGTGCCGGTGGTGTCAAAGGGTTTGTTGATTTTATTAACGTTGGTAAAAAAGTATTGCATCCCAATGTATTTCATTCCATGGGCGAAAGACCTTCCGAATCTTACGGAGGGATTCCCGGAACACAAATCGGTGTAGAAGTGGCGATGCAGTGGAATGATGGCTATAACGAAAGTGTTTTATGCTTTACCAATAATATTCCCCAACGCGATGGCGGTACCCATTTAACGGGATTACGTGCCGCTATGACCCGCGTTATCAATAAATACATTGACGAAAACGAGTTTGCTAAAAAAGCCAAGGTTGAGGTCACAGGTGATGATATGCGTGAAGGTTTAACCTGCGTATTATCTGTAAAAGTCCCTGAACCTAAATTTAGTAGTCAAACCAAAGATAAATTGGTTTCTAGTGAAGTTCGCGCCCCTGTCGAAGATATCGTTGCTAAAGCCCTTGGAGATTTTCTTCAAGAAAAACCAAATGACGCAAAAATTATTTGTGGAAAAATTGTTGACGCAGCGCGCGCGAGGGAAGCGGCTCGAAAAGCGCGTGAGATGACCCGTCGTAAAGGTGTTTTGGATGGTATGGGTTTGCCAGGGAAGCTTGCAGATTGCCAAGAGAAAGATCCCTCTCTTTGTGAAATCTACATCGTTGAGGGAGACTCTGCTGGTGGTTCTGCTAAACAGGGTAGGGATCGCAAATTTCAAGCGATCCTTCCCTTGCGTGGAAAAATTCTTAACGTTGAGAAAGCCAGATACGAAAAGCTTCTCACCAGCAATGAAATTTTGACTCTCATTACAGCCCTGGGCACTGGTATTGGAAAGGTTAGTGCAGAGTCAGGTAAGTCGGGTACTGATGACTTTAATGTCGACAAACTTCGTTACCACAGAATCATTATCATGACGGATGCTGACGTTGACGGTGCACACATCAGAACACTGCTCCTTACTTTCTTTTACCGACAAATGCCTGAGCTCGTTGAAAGAGGGCACATCTACATTGCTCAGCCTCCTTTGTATAAAGTTAAAGTCGGTAAGGAAGAGCAATATCTTAAAGATGCACCTGCGCTTGATTCCTTCTTATTGCGTGTAGCGATGAAAGACGCTGCGCTTCAAACTGGAGGCCCACAGTCGCAGATCTTAAGAGGCGAAACACTTGAAGAATTAGCTCGCAAGCATCAAATAGCAGAAGCAGTAATTGCTAGACTTAGCGGAACCATGGATATGGAGGCATTGCGCGCGATGGCCGACGGAGTCTCATTGAACTTAGATACACTTGAGCAAGCACATGTTTGTGCTAATACTTTGCAAGCAAAATTACTTGAGCTTGGAAGTGGTTCAACCGTTACAGCAGAATTTGACGTTAGAACAGATAAGCCGATACTGCGCATCAGCCGCCATCACCACGGCAACGTCAAGAGCAGCATCATCACTCAAGACTTCGTTCACGGCGCAGACTATGCGGCCTTAGAAGAAGCCTCTCAAACATTTAAAGGACTCATGGCCGAAGACGGTAAGGTTCAAAGAGGCGAGGGAGAGCGACTTAAGGAAGAATCCGTTGGGGACTTTAGACAAGCAATGCGCTGGCTCATCCAACAAGCCGAGCACGCAACAGCGCGGCAACGCTACAAAGGATTGGGAGAGATGAACCCTGCCCAGCTTTGGGAGACAACAATGGATCCCCAGGTCAGACGTTTACTGCGGGTGCAAATTGATGATGCGATCGAAGCAGACCGTGTCTTTACTATGCTCATGGGCGACGAGGTCGAGCCTCGTAGACTCTTTATTGAGAAAAATGCACTCAGAGCGGCGAACCTAGATGTGTGATCTTTTTTAGGCCCGCCTATATCAATCGTCCTGCACGATAGTCCTCAACAGCCTGAATTATTTGTTCCTTTGTGTTCATCACAAAGGGACCGTACTGCACAATGCTCTCCTTGAGGGGTTTGCCTGCGATCAGTATTAATTTAGCGCCTGTTGTGGTATTTATTTTTAATTGATCGCTGTTATTACGAAGGATTGCCATTTCTTCAATTTGGACACCTTGTTGTTCAAATCCATCCCCAACAGTAACGCTACCTTCATAAACGTATATGAAAGCGTTGTGGTTCTTAGGTATGATCTCTTCAAATGAACTGCTTTTAGTGTTTGGCAAGTGTATATCTAAATAAAGAGGTTCCGTTTCCTCCCTTTGCACCGCACCCTGCGTATGATGTGAATGCCCAGCAATGACTCTAACTTTTATATTGTTTTCTAAGTGAAACTCTGGGATGTCGTTGCTTTGGATATCTTTGTACCATGGAGCACACATTTTGTGTTTTGCAGGAAGATTAACCCATAACTGAAAACCACTCATGCGTCCGTTTTCTTGTTCGGGCATCTCACTGTGAATAACCCCTTTACCTGCTGTCATCCATTGCACCCCACCGTCTTCTAAAAGCCCTGAGTTACCAGCACTATCGTGGTGTCTCATTTTCCCAGTGAGCATGTAGGTGACAGTTTCAAAACCTCTGTGGGGATGATCTGGAAAACCACCGACGTAATCCGATGCCTCATCGCTACCAAAGGCATCTAGCATTAAGAATGGATCTAGTCTTTGTTGGAGTTCGTGTGTGAGTAGGCGCGTTAATTTGACGCCTTCGCCATCACTTGTTTTTTGTCCGTGTATTATTTTTTCGACTGTTCTCATATGTTTCGATTCGTATTTGTGATGTTGCTCCGCGCCGCACTTGCCTTGTTGCGTAGACGAGAAGTAAAATAAAGGGTTATATAAAATATTTTAATTTTATTGCTTTTGATACTCTTCTGATTGCTAAATTCAATCCTTTGAAATTACCTTTGGCACAGTGGTTTCCTGCTATTGACCTTTTTATAGGCGCCTATTAAACAATGAAATATCCTCGTGAATTTGATGTCATCGTCGTTGGAGGTGGTCACGCGGGCACTGAGGCGGCGTTGGCAAGTGCGAGAATGGGTTGTTCAACCCTTTTGCTCACGCACAATATAGAGACCCTTGGGCAAATGAGCTGTAACCCCTCCATTGGGGGGATTGGAAAAGGGCATTTGGTTAAAGAAATTGATGCAATGGGCGGAGTCATGGCTCGTGCGACGGATAAAGCCGGAATTCAATTTCGAATTTTGAATAAATCGAAAGGTCCCGCCGTTAGAGCAACACGCGCGCAGGCCGACAGGATTTTGTACAAAGCTGCTGTTCGGTACGAGCTTGAAAACCAGCCAAACCTTTCTCTTTTCCAACAAGCTGTCGATGATTTATGGATTGAGGGTAACAAGGTCGTTGGCGCTATTGTTCAGGCTGGTATCCGCTTTCGCGCCCGATCCGTTGTGCTCACTGCGGGAACCTTTTTAAACGGTAGGATACACGTAGGGTTGGATAATTATTCGGGTGGTAGAGCTGGGGACCCACCCGCTATTCGGTTAAGCGATCGACTCAAAGAGTTGAAGCTGCCCCAAGGGCGCTTAAAAACCGGGACACCGCCGCGCTTAGACGGAAGAACAATAGACTTCTCTGCTTGTACGGAACAACCTGGTGACGGTATGCCCGGGGGGGGCGATGGACCTATACCTGTATTTAGTTACATGGGTAAGGTGGAAGAGCACCCTGAGCAAATGCCTTGTTGGATAACACATACCAATTCTCAAACACACGACATCATTCGGTCGGGATTTGATAGAAGCCCCATGTTCACAGGCAAAATTGAAGGCGTAGGGCCTCGTTATTGTCCAAGTGTTGAAGACAAGATAAACCGATTTGCTGATAAAGAAAGTCATCAAATTTTTTTAGAGCCAGAAGGGCTAACGACAAACGAATACTATCCAAACGGAATCAGCACGAGTTTGCCTTTTGATATTCAATACGATTTGGTCCGTTCTATGAAGGGGTTAGAGCAAGCGCATATCTTGAGGCCAGGTTATGCGATTGAATATGATTATTTTGATCCGCGGGAACTCAAGCGCAGTTTTGAAACACGCTCTATTGAGGGACTCTTCTTTGCAGGGCAGATCAATGGGACGACGGGTTATGAAGAGGCAGCCGCTCAAGGTCTTTACGCCGGCATTAACGCAGCCCGCTATTGCAAGGGTGAGGGCGCCTGGACGCCGTCTCGTGATCAAGCCTACATCGGCGTTCTTGTGGACGACTTGGTTACCAAGGGTGTTTCCGAGCCCTACCGAATGTTTACAAGTCGTGCTGAATATAGGCTTCAGCTTCGAGAGGACAACGCTGACCTACGACTCACACCAATAGCTCAGGAAATGGGACTTGTCCATCAAGAGCAGTGGGATTCGTTCCAACAAAAGCAAACGGCTATTTCGAATGAAATTAGTCGGTTGAAGTCGATATGGGTCAGTCCGAGAAATTTGTTAGAAGAAGAGAGCATTCGGGTGCTGGGTAAAAAGATTGATCACGAACATAATCTTGGTGATCTACTGCGCCGTCCCGACATTACTTACGAAGGTTTAATGAGTCTGGACTCAGGGGTTTTCAAATGTCCAACGATTGAATCGCTTGACCGTGTTTCACGTGAAACAATTGTCGAGCAAGTTGAGATAAGTGCCAAATACTCTGGTTATATCGAAAAACAAAAGGAGGAGGTGGAGCGGGCAGCGCAGTTCGAGCGTCTCGCACTTCCTTTGGATATGGATTATTTGTCAATAGATGCCTTAAGCTACGAGGTGAGACAAAAACTCACACACCATCGACCTGAAACCGTTGGGCACGCGTCACGAATTTCTGGCATTACGCCTGCGGCGATATCGCTGTTGCTCATTCATTTGAAGCGAATGAAGGCGAAAAGGGCGATGTCATCCACTGCGGATGATAAAACCCTGGCGCAATTCCAGGAAACAAGCGGGTCTTAGGTGGTGACTGGAGAATCACCCCCATCTCAAGCCATTCTGGGGCCCAATGCCGTAGCTCATTCTGAAGAGATTGAGAGCCTTCGACCCTCTCTTCAGTCTGGTTTGAAAGAGCTGCAACTGTCCATGAGTGGTCAGCAAATAGAGCTTATTTTGAGCTACGTTGGTCTCCTGCACAAATGGGGAGGCGTTTATAACTTGACGGCCATTAAAGGCTCGGATCAGATTCTTGTCCAACACGTTTTAGATTGTCTGAGTATTGTGAACCCCTTGTTGGTCGGGGTTGGGTCAGCCGCGCGGATCTTAGACGTTGGCTCTGGAGCGGGTCTGCCGGCGGTTATGATCGCTATTGCTTGCCCTTCAATCCAGGTGGTTGCCTTGGATGCTGTTGCAAAAAAAATGGCCTTTGTACAGCAAACAGCTCTGCAACTGAGGTTAAAAAACCTTGTTGCCCAACATGCACGAATCGAAAATATTGTCTCCGCCGACTTTGATTTGGTGGTTTCAAGGGCCTTTGCGAGTTTGACGGATTTCGTTCGGGGAACAACGGGCGCCGTGAAAGCTGGCGGATATTGGCTCGCCATGAAAGGGCGTGTGCCAACCGATGAGATCGAGGCCTTGACGAAGGATTTTGTCGTTGAGGAGGTGACGCCTCTTATTGTTCCTGGTATGACTGCAGAGCGCTGTTTGGTATGGATTAGGCGTAACCCGGCTTTATAGGTCTGGAAGGTGCGACTAAATGATAGTCGGCTTCATTGAATATGTTTCACGTGAAACACACTTGCCTCTAACTTTTAAATAAAGACGCGCTATTTTTGTGGGGCGCACAACTTGAGCGGTAAACTCGCTCTTCATATTTGGAAAGAAGTCTCTAATGGCAAAAATATTTTGTGTTGCTAATCAAAAGGGCGGCGTTGGCAAAACGACGACGTCCGTCAATTTGGCGGCGGGACTGGGGGCAATCGGTCAGCGTGTTTTGTTGATTGATCTGGATCCACAGGGCAATGCCACCATGGGTTCAGGCATTGATAAGAGAAGTTTGAATTTAAGCGTCTACGATGTTTTGCTGGAGTCGGCAAGTATCAAGGAGGCCATTCGCCCAAGTTTTTGGGGAGAAGAGGGCGGAAAAAAACACTTCCCCACCTATGATGTTTTGGGGGCCAACAGAGATTTGGCTGGTGCAGAGGTGGAGTTGGTGGGTTTGGATTACAGGGAGATGCGTTTAAAAAGGGCGTTGTCCCTGGTTGGGGATGACTATGACTTTGTAGTGGTGGATTGCCCGCCTTCACTGTCAATGCTGACTCTCAACGGTTTGTGCGCAGCGCAGGGCGTCGTAGTTCCCATGCAGTGTGAGTATTTTGCGCTGGAGGGCTTAACGGACTTGGTCAATACGATCAAACAAGTGCATGCCAACTTGAATACAGATTTACAAATCATCGGTCTGTTGCGTGTCATGTTTGATCCGCGTGTGACACTGCAGCAACAAGTCAGTGATCAGCTTAAGGGGCACTTTGGCGATAAAGTCTTCAACGCAATCATTCCTCGGAATGTACGCTTAGCAGAGGCGCCAAGTTTTGGCTTGCCTGGGGTGGTTTTTGATCCTTTGGCAAAGGGCAGTCAAGCCTTTATAGAGTTTGCGCAGGAAATGGTCGACAGACTCAGTTCAATTAAATAAACGAAAGAATAGAGAAAAATATGGTTACTAAAAAGCCAAAGGGACTGGGACGCGGATTAGAAGCTTTGCTAGGTCCTGCAGCCAAAGAGAACGGTGAAGAGGAGGGCTCCAACGGCCTCATTGGTCCCTCAACGCTCATGCTTACTCAAATGGTGGCTGGCATGTATCAACCCAGAACGCGAATGGATGAGGGTGCCCTGTATGAGCTTGCCGAGAGCATCAAAGCTCAGGGCATTATGCAGCCCATCTTGGTTCGATTCTTAAAAGACGGGCCTCATCAGAATAAGTATGAGATTATTGCTGGGGAGCGACGCTTCAGGGCCGCCAAGTTAGCAGGACTGCAGTCTGTGCCTGTGCTGGTGAAAGATGTGCCTAACGAGGCAGCGGCAGCAATGGCGTTGATTGAAAATATTCAGCGTGAGGACTTAAATCCTCTTGAGGAAGCTCATGGTTTGGATCGATTGGTGAGAGAGTTTGGATTGAGTCATGAGCAGGCTGCGCAGGCTGTTGGGCGCTCTAGAAGTGCTGCGTCCAACCTCCTTCGCTTACTTAATTTAACGCAGCCTGTGCAGACCATGCTGATGGCAGGCGATTTGGATATGGGCCATGCACGCGCCTTGCTCAGCTTGGAGCAGGGAGAGCAAGTGGGTGCTGCGCATGAGATGACAGCTAAAAAAATGTCTGTCAGAGAAGCAGAACAACTCGTCAAAAGGCTCAAGGCAAACCTCACCCAAGTGCCCATCAAAAAAGCGGGTCGTGAAAAATCTAGAGATGTTCTTCGTATTGAAGAAGAGCTGTCTGATCTTTTAACAGCTAACGTGGATGTCGTGATTAAAAAGACAACCAAGCGTCATGGAAAATCATATGAAATGGGTGAGATTGTTATCCAATTTGGCTCTTTGGATGAGCTAAACGGATTGATCGATAAGCTCAGAGGCTCGGCCGTAGAGGCTTAAAACTCAGACAGAAAATATCTTTCCTGGATTCATAATGTTTTGAGGATCGAGAGCCTTTTTAATGGTTCTCATCATTTGAACCGCTCCTTCGCCAGCCTCATCAATCAAAAAGCCCATTTTGTGCAGGCCAATTCCGTGCTCACCCGAACAGGTGCCCCCCATGCTGAGGGCGCGCGCAACGAGTTTGTGGTTGAGCACTTCGGCTGTTGAGCGTTCTTGCTCGTTGTTGGGGTCGATCAAATAGCCGAAATGAAAGTTTCCGTCCCCGACATGACCCACCAGAAAATAAGAAAGACCAGAGGCTTCTGTTTCCTCTACAGACTCTAGTAAACAGTCTGCCAGGCGGCTAATAGGCACACAGGTGTCGGTAGAGATAGCCCTGCAACCAGGGCGCGACTGAAGCGCAGCAAAATAAGTATTGTGTCTTGCGCTCCAAAGACGCGTGCGCTCCTCCGGCGTACTTGCCCACTCAAACTCCTCACCACCAAACTCAGTTGCAATCTCTTGAACACTCGTTGCTTGCTCCTTCACGCCTTCGGGGGATCCGTGAAACTCCATGAGCAGTAGTGGCTGTTCGGCGAGTGTAAGCTTGGAGTGCGCGTTGACCATGCGCACCGAGTGTTTATCTATCAATTCGACGCGGGCGATAGGAATGCCCATTTGAATGATTTGAATGGTTGTTCTTACTGCAGCTTCAATGGATGGAAAGGAACAAATGGCTGCGGAAATGGCCTCGGGTAGAGGATAGATTTTGAGGGTAATTTCGCTCAGAACACCCAGCGTACCCTCGCTCCCAATAAACAACCGAGTAAGGTCGTATCCAGCGCTTGATTTTTTAGCGCGTGTTCCTGTTCGAATGATCTCACCTTCAGCGCTGACCACCTCAAGAGCCAAAACATTTTCGCGCATCGTGCCGTAGCGAACTGCGTTTGTGCCGCTGGCCCGCGTTGCGCACATCCCGCCTAGGGAGGCGTTTGCGCCTGGATCAATTGGAAAGAAAAGCCCCGTACTTTTTAACTCTTGGTTAAGCTGCATGCGCGTAACACCGGGCTGAACGGTAACGGTTAAGTCCTCAGCGTTGATGGATAAAATTTTATCCATCTTACTCACGTCAAGGCTCATGCCGCCTTGCACGGCTAGCAAGTGGCCTTCCAGTGAGGAGCCAACACCAAAGGGGATCACCGGCACCGAGTACTGAGCAGCGAGCTTGACTGCGTCAGCGATGTCTTTTGTACTCTGCGCGAAGACAACGACAGAGGGCGGAGGGACGCTTACAAACGCCGACTCGTCACGGCCATGTTGTTCGCGCACAGCCATTGCTGTAGAGCATGCGCTTGCAAACCGAGCTTTAAGGGCTTCAATAAACTCGCTCGGAATGACTCTTTGCTTAATCTCAGGGGCTAAGTGAATAACAGGTGTAGGAGCGTTCATAGCAATGTTTTGATTCGAAGTATTAATCCGGGGGGGGGCGCTCAAGTGTACGACGAGGCAACAAAGCAGGAAAGAGAAAACTCAAGAATTATGCTGTACCTGGGGAAACCACTCGGGCTGGATTCAACATTGCGAGGCATAGGCTTAATCAGCTAAGGTGTTTGCGCCTTATCATGCTAGGCTATGAGTGCTTTTGCGATAATAGGTTGAAATTGAAAAAATACGGAGTAAAAATGTCTAAAGTTGCGTTTCAGTGGAACGATCCTTTTTTAATGGAGCAGCAGTTAACACCCGAGGAGCGTATGGTCTCAGAGGCCGTGCGGGATTATTGCCAACATAACTTACAGACAAGAGTATTGGACTCTTTTCGAAATGAAAAAACAGATGTCGCCATATTTAAAGAGATGGGGGCACTTGGCATGCTTGGCCCAACCATACCCACTCAGTACGGAGGGCCGGGTCTGAATTACGTTTCATATGGTTTGATTGCGAAGGAGGTCGAGCGCGTTGATTCCGGCTACCGCTCGATGATGAGTGTTCAGTCGTCCTTGGTTATGGTTCCCATTTATGAGTTTGGATCGGAGGCGCAAAAGCAAAAGTATTTGCCCAAACTAGCCTCGGGAGAGTGGATAGGATGCTTTGGTCTCACTGAGCCTGATCACGGATCCGATCCAGCTGGCATGCTCACTAGAGCGAAAGTCGTTAAAGGCGGGTACAGCTTATCGGGCAGCAAAATGTGGATCTCCAACAGCCCGATCGCGGATGTTTTTGTGGTGTGGGCCAAAGAGGTTTCAGAGTCTGGACAAGTAGGACCTATCCGTGGCTACATTTTGGAAAAAGGGATGAAGGGGCTAAGTGCCCCCCCAATTCACGGCAAAGTTGGATTGAAAGCGTCCATTACGGGCGAGATCGTCATGGACTCCGTATTTGTTCCAGAAGAAAATGTACTGCCAGAGGTTCAGGGATTAAAGGGACCATTTACCTGTTTGAACAGCGCAAGGTACGGCATTGCTTGGGGCGCTCTGGGCGCGGCAGAGGATTGTTGGTTCAGGGCGCGCGAGTACACGCTTGCCCGTAAACAATTTGGTCGCCCACTCGCTGCAAATCAACTGATTCAGAAAAAGTTGGTGGATATGCAAACAGAAATCACCCTTGGCCTTCAGGGTTGCCTGCGACTGGGTCGAATGAAAGATGAGGGCATTGATAGTGTAGAAATAACTTCCATTCTCAAGCGCAACTCCTGTGGGAAAGCGCTTGATATTGCCAGAATGGCGCGCGACATGATGGGTGGAAACGGTATCAGTGATGAGTTCGGCGTGGCGCGCCATCTGGTTAATCTAGAGGTGGTGAATACTTACGAAGGCACACATGACATTCATGCGTTGATTTTGGGCCGTGCGCAGACTGGAATAGCCGCATTTGCGAACTAAATCAAAAGAACCGAATTAATTGCCGAGCACAAACATTGATCGTTAAGCAAAGAATTGTCGTAGGACTTAGCGGAGGCGTGGACTCCGCTGTTAGCGCATGGTTGTTGAAACAGCAGGGGCACGAGGTTATTGGCATTTTCATGAAAAACTGGGAGGACGATGACAACGACGAGTACTGCTCAACAAAACAAGACTTTATCGATGCCGCAGCAGTTGCGGATGTCATTGGAATTGAGTTAGAGCACGTAAATTTTGCGGGCGATTATAAGGACCGCGTCTTTAGTGAGTTTTTACGTGAATACAAAGCAGGACGTACGCCCAACCCTGATGTGCTTTGTAACGCGGAAATTAAATTCAAAGCCTTTTTAGATCATGCAATGCGTCTTGGGGCAGAAAAAATAGCAACAGGACATTACGCCCGTGTGCGCAGCACCGTTGGCTCTTATCAGTTGTTAAAGGGGGTTGATCCCGCAAAGGATCAAAGCTATTTCCTGCACCGGCTTACCCAAGCCCAGCTCGCCAAGACCGTTTTTCCCATTGGTGAAGTACACAAAACCGAAATTCGTAAAATGGCACTGGAGATAGGACTCCCGAACGCTAAGAAAAAAGATTCTACGGGTATTTGTTTTATAGGTGAGAGACCATTTAGGGAGTTTTTAAATAAATACATAGACTCCCAACCAGGACCGATTAAAGACGACAAAGGACGAGTGATCGGTGAACACATGGGGCTTAGTTTTTACACACTGGGTCAACGCCAGGGTTTGAAAATAGGTGGATTAAAAGAGCCGGGAGCGCAACGAGGTGGGGGTGATCACGAGCCGTGGTTTGTTGCAAAAAAAGATGTTTCAACTCGCACGCTGTATGTTGTGAGAGGACATGATCACCCGTGGTTGTATTCAACCGCGTTGAAGGCAATTGATGCGAGTTGGACAAATCCACAGAGAATGAAAAAATTGGGGCCATCTCAGTTTGGATCCAAAACACGCTATAGACAACCCGACGCCCTATGTCACTGGCTCCCTGAGTCGACCGATCAGTACGCCTTAAATGTTCGCTTTGACGAGCCGCAGTGGGCCGTTACGCCGGGACAGTCCATTGTGTTGTACGATGGAGAGGTTTGTTTGGGCGGCGCTATTATCGACAGTACAACACCGTTCGAAGCGCCCTAAAACGTAAGCACAAAAGCGCAATACTTTCGAACAAATAAAATCATCCCCATCGAAACGGATAAGGCTCTTAAATGACCCATCGCCCGACACGCCGCGATTTCAACGTATCAATCAAAAATGCAGCGATGGGTATGGCCTTAGCCCCCTGGTTGCTGGGTCATCAGATGGGTTTGACACAACCCATGCAAACAAGACGCAATTGGCAGGCTCATCCTTTTACGCTGGGCGTGGCGAGCGGCGTTCCCAGGCCAGACTCTGTCGTATTGTGGACGAAGTTAGTCATTACTCCTGCGGACATGCAAGCTGCTTCAGATACGGGTGAGCCAGTGTGGGTTGAATGGGAAGTGTTTGCAGATGAGCAACTTAAACAGGTTGTACAAAAAGGCAAAGAATTGACCAACAAAGACTTGGGTCATTCAGTCAGAGTATGGGTTAAAAATTTAGAACCAGCAACAGCGTATTGGTTCCGCTTTATCTGTGGCGACGCAACAAGTGCAGTGGGCAGGACCAAAACGGCTCCGGCCCCAAACGAACAGGTCAAGAGTCTTCGATTTGCACTGGCTTCGTGTCAGCACTTTGAGGCTGGCCAATACACGGCGTATAAAGATATTGCCAATCAAGACCTGGATTTTGTTTTGTTTGTGGGTGACTATATTTATGAAACAAACCTGAATCCCTCACTTGCGGTCAGACAACACATCGGCGAGGAGCCTAAGACTCTTTCGCAGTACAGGGCCCGCTATGAACAGTACAAATCAGATCCAGCACTGCAAAGCGCTCACGCAAAGCATCCGTGGGTGTTGATGTGGGATGACCATGAGGTAGTGAATGACTATGCAAATGATTTAGATCCGGCTTACTCAGATTCACAACTATTTTTAGAAAGAAGAGCGGCCGCCTACAGGGCTTACTTTGAACACCAACCACTTTGGATCGGCCCCGACGTGCAAAGTCCGCATGAAGCCTCAATGCGATTGAATGATCATTTTCAATGGGGGCGGCTTGCCGAGTTGTGGACTGTGGACTGCCGTCAATTTAGAAGTCCCCACGCATGCTCTAAGCCGGGGAGTGGGGGTGGGAGACTGGTATTGAGTTGTGAGGAGTTGGACGACTCGGCGCGCACGATGCTCGGGTTCGAGCAAGAGCAGTGGTTGCATGAGGGCCTGATCAACTCTAAAGGGCAGTGGAAATTTGTGGCTCAGGCAACGCAGATGAGCTCGACAAAAATTCCAACCCCTCTTGGCAAAGCCACATATACGGAGGCGTGGGACGGGTACGGGCCTGCAAGGGACCGTTTTTTAAAGACACTTCAGCGAAACCAGATTGCCAACGTTGTAACTCTGGGTGGTGATGTGCATATGAATGTGGCTGCAAATCTTAGACTTCAAGCAAACACAGAAGACGCGCCTATCCTTGCAAGTGAGTTCGTCACAACCTCCATTACTTCGCGCGGCTTGAGCGATAGGGCGGTTGAGGTTATCAAATCAAACAACGCTGACGTTCTTCACATGCGTGCAGATGAGCGGGGCTACGCTTTAGTGAGTGTATACAGTGAGCAAGTCAGTTGCGAATTTAGAACGACCCCAACGCCTGCGGGTACCTTGAATACTTTATCGACTCAGGCTGTTTACTTTGTGGACTCGGGTGAGGCGGGACCTAAGAGACAGGCGTGAACTTAGCTTGAGTTATGTTTCAAAGAACCACCAAGGGGGTCAATGATTGAGGTGGGTGCGCATGGAGAGCTCTGCTGCTCGTGCAACACAAGAGCGCAGCCATAACTGCGCTTTAGGGGTGAATGAGTGATGATGCCAAAGCATGTCAACGTGCACGATGGGTGAGTCAAAGGGTAGCTTTTTGATGCACAGTTGGCTCTCAATGCCTGCGACACTCACAAAGTGTCTTGGCAACACCGTTAGCAAGTTTGTTTGCATGACCACGCGACCGGCGGTCGCAAATTGATTAACCGTTCCTACGACGCGTCGTTTTTTTCCAAGCGCTGCCAAAGATTCATCAATGAAGCCAAATGGTCGTCCAGAAAAGCTGACCAAGAGATGTCTGCACGCACAGTACTCATCTAAGGATATGTCTTTGTTTGCAAGGGGGTGATCTTTGCGCATCACGCAGACATACTCACCATCAAATAAGCGTTCGTGCTCGAAACTAATCACGTCACCAGATTGCGCTCTGCTGGTCAAATCTGCAATGACAGCGGGGAAGTAACCCACAGCGAGATCAGCGGTTTCAAGTTGTAATAATTCTCTAGGATCCCGCGTTGTTAAGGGAACTATTCTCAAGGTCACACCAGGCGCCTCGTGCTCCAAAATCTCAAGTAAAGCAGGCACTATTTCAGCCGCTGTTGCGTCTGCCATGGCCAGGATAAAGGTGGTTACTGCGTTGGGTGCATCAAATTGGTCAGGATCTAGGGTCTCTTGGAGTTGTTTAAGGGACTCTCTAACGACGAGCCAAAGCGACTGCGCGCGTGGGGTGGGCTCAAGCACGTGCCCGTTGCGTTTGAGCAGCTCATCTCCCAACGTATCTCTGAGTCTGCGCAGGGCGTTACTGATGGCGGGTTGAGTCAGTGAGAGTTTTTGTGCCGCTCGTGTCAGGCTGCGCTCGGTCATGACCTCATCAAAAACGCGCAATAAATTGAGGTCTAGAGTGCGAAAGTTAATCGTCTTGGGCTTGTTGTCCATCATTTGTGTGAATGTATCACATCAGCAATATAAAGTTGAATAGTATGAGTGTTAACCCTATACTATTAATACTAAGAAATTGATATCGACCGATAAGGACTCAAAAATGACTTCATTTGCACATACATCATACCCCAGTGTCCACCCTGGCGTCCAAAGAGCAATCCGCGTTTTTGGAAACATTAAAAACCTAGTGCTCCGTGCGGATAGTGCGCGCGGGGTTGCAATCATATTACTGTCTGCAATTGTTTCAACAGTTCTCGTTATTGTCAATCAAGTCATTGACACTTATACAGACGGACATCTCATGGCCGCTTGGATGTTTATGTGGTTAGTGGCTTTCTCAACAATCGCTTTGTTGGCTGCTCCTATTCGTAGGTCTGTCAACGGTTTCAAACCAGCATTCAGAAGTTGGCTCACAGCACGTCGCGAGAGAGCCAATGATGAAAGAATGTGGGAAGTCGCACTCCAAGACCCCCGCGTGATGGCAGAGATTCAACGCGCAGTCTCACATAACTGAAATTGAAGATTCCTCAAGAAAAAAGCCCGCGTTTGCGGGCTTTTTTCATTGATAAGCTGAGTGACTGAGAATCAGCCAATCTTAATGCTTGCGGTCATGCAACAGATAACCAGTATCCAGCATTGAATGGGCTGCTCATACGAAGAGCTAAAGGTGAAATGTCTACCAATTTATCGGTTGGCATTTTTTCTCCTTCTTCAGGCAGACTGATACCGTCGGCCTCCGGTGGATTGGTTAAACGCTCACCTGCCATAACCGGAGCGATCGCAACGGAGAAGGAGTAAAAGCATCTGAAACAAATCTTACGATCAGACCAGTAATCCGCAGCTTCTCTGAATATGTCTAAGAGTTGCTCGCGCGCCTCTTTGTCAAACTTGGAGTGCGCAGGTATATGTTCTAAAACCAAAACGAAGCCGGGTTGTGGGCCTGATTTGTAAAGAGGGTCGGTCATGCAGTCATACAAAGAGTCAAAACTCTTGCTAGTTTGCATGGGGAATGTAAATTGATGAGCGATCATGTCAAGTACATCCTGCTTGCTTTGGGCCGCTGCTAGATTTGCATACAAGAAATGGTGGCCCATTTGTTGTGCAGAATTCTGTAAGTCGGCGACTCTGAAGGCGCGAATGGACTGGACGATGTTGTTTTTTACATTACGAAGTGGCATTTCCATCTCCGTTCTACTTCCTAAAAAATAGCACAAAGTACCGTTAAATGTTGTATAAAAAATCGGTCAAATAGTTCAGTTGAGAAAAATCTGACCAATCACCTCAGCTAGTAATTTCCAGCAGCTTCGTAGTGTGTCTTAAATACTTCAAAAACGCAAGTGAATATGTTGAAGATAGGGACATAGAACACCCAAAGAATACTAAATTATTAATTATTAATTATTTGGCATGTCTTTGAGCGCTGGCATCAGCAACGGTTAACGCAGTCATATTAACGATTCGCCTCACGGTTGAACTAGCAGTCAAGATATGAACAGGTTTGGCAGCGCCTAATAGTATTGGGCCAATTGCAATGTTACCGCCAGCAGCGACTTTGAGTAAATTGTAAGAAATATTTGCTGCGTCCAGGTTGGGCATAACAAGCAAGTTGGCGTCACCGGTTAGTGTGCTGTTGGGCATGGAGGTTTTGCGTGCGCTTGAGTCAAGTGCCAAATCACCATGCATCTCACCGTCGATCTCTAACCAGGGTGCGCGACTTTGAAGCAACGCAAGGGTGTTTCTCATCTTGACTGCAGACTCGTCGTTACTCGATCCAAAATTAGAGTGAGACAACAGGGCGGCTTTTGGGGTGATTCCAAATCGAAGCATTTCCTGTGCAGCCATAAGTGTGATCTCACACAATTGGTCCGCGGTAGGATTGACATTGATGTGTGTATCAACAATGAAAACTTGGCGCTCAGGAAGCAGCAACAAATTCATACAAGCATAGGTGCTGATACCAGAGCGATGCCCGATGACTTCATCAATGTAGCGGAGGTGGACGTTGGGAGTGCTCCAGGTGCCGCAGATAAGCCCGTCAACTTCATTTTTATGCAACAGCATTGCACCAATTAAAGATAAGCGTCTACGCATCTCAATTTTTGCCAACTGAATAGTGACCCCCTTTCGCTCAGTCAAGCTAAGGTAGGTTTGCCAAAAGTCTTTGTAGCGGTCGTCTTGCTCGACATTGACAACGGTGTAGTCCACACCCTCTTGTAGTCTGAGTCCGAACTGCTTGATGCGCTGGGCAATGATCGCAGGTCTGCCAATCAGCGTTGGAGTTGCAAGTCCTTCATCAATCACGACTTGCACCGCGCGTAAAACGCGTTCATCTTCGCCCTCTGCAAATGCAACCCTTTTCTTGTTTGCTTTCTTGGCTGCCTCATAGATAGGCTTCATTGCAGAGCCGGAAGCATAAACAAAGCTTTGAAGCTTTTCGCGGTAAGCGTCAAAGTCAAGAATCGGTCGCAGCGCAACGCCACTTTCGTGAGCAGCTTTGGCAACTGCTGGAGCTATTTTGATCATCAAACGAGGATCAAAGGGTTTGGGAATCAGATATTCAGGTCCAAAGGCAAGAACTTCGCCCGAGTAAGCCGCAGCGACAACCTCACTTTGCTCGGCCTGTGCTAAGTCGGCAATGGCATATACCGCCGCAATCTCCATCTCTGAAGTGATGGTGGATGCCCCAGCGTCTAAAGCGCCTCTGAAAATATAGGGGAAGCAAAGAACGTTGTTCACCTGGTTGGGAAAGTCTGAGCGTCCTGTCGCAATAACTGCGTCAGAGCGAACTGTCGCAACTTCGTCTGGAAGTATCTCAGGCGTTGGGTTTGCGAGTGCAAGGATAAGTGGTTTGGCCGCCATCTTTGCAACCATTTGAGGCTTTAGGACACCGCCAGCAGATAACCCGAGGAAGACGTCGGCGCCCTCAATTACATCAGTGAGCGTTCTCGCCGAAGTCTCTTGTGCGAATTGAATTTTGTCTTCGTCCATCAACTCGGTTCGTCCTTTGTAGACAACGCCCGCGAGATCGGTGACAAAAATGTTCTCTCTCGGTAAGCCGAGTTTTAACAATAAGTTCAGGCACGCCAAGGCTGCAGCACCCGCACCCGATGTAACAAATTTAACCTTCTTGATATCTTTGCCAACAACTTTTAGTCCGCTGATAATGGCCGCACCGACAACAATAGCAGTACCGTGTTGATCATCGTGAAAGACTGGAATCTTCATGCGCTCGCGTAGCTTGCGCTCTACATAAAAACAATCAGGTGCTTTGATGTCTTCTAAATTGATGCCACCAAAAGTAGGCTCAAGAGAGGCAATGGTATCCACAAGCTTATCTAGATTTTTCTCGTTAATCTCGATATCGAAAACATCAATTCCTGCGAACTTTTTAAATAAAACACCCTTGCCCTCCATGACGGGCTTGGAGGCCAATGGGCCAATATCGCCAAGCCCTAGTACAGCGGTTCCGTTGGTGATTACGGCAACTAAATTTCCCCGGCTCGTGTACCGGTAAGCTGCATTGGGATCCTTAACGATCTCCTCGCAAGGTGCTGCAACACCTGGTGTGTAAGCCAAGGCCAGGTCGTGCTGGTTGATGAGTTGCTTGGTGGCCTGTATGGAGATTTTTCCCGGGGTGGGAAACTCGTGATATTCCAAAGCTGCACGCCTTAGCTCAAGCCTTGCTGCAAGGTGAGCGTCCGCTGAACTCAACTCCGATTTATTGGGTTGAGATGTGGGTTTAGTGTCGTTGGCCATAATCACTCCGAAAACCGTGTAAAAAGCCTGAGATATTATAAAAATCAAGCAAAGGCGTAGATTGTAGGCTTCAAAAACGAAAAGTCTAAAAAAAGCTAAATTAGTTTCAATGACCCTTCAAAGTTGGGGTTTGCAAGGGTAGTGAACATATAGGAGGCATTGTTTTGTAGGGTTTTTGCCCTCTAAAGACATCAGACCTGTAAGCCTTTGAGGCCCCCTTATTTAGGCCATGAGCTGCTCAATTTCCAAGGGATCAACGGGTACGTCCCTTGAAAACAACTCACACTCACCAGACGTGACCAAGGCGTCGTCTTCAATACGGATTCCAATGTTATGAAACTCCTCTGGTACGTCTGGGGCAGGGCGAATGTATAAGCCCGGTTCAATCGTCAAAACCATGCCGGGTTTTAAGATTCTGGGGGATAGCGGGCGTTTCTCACCCGTACCTACGGGCTCGGTATATGCGCCGCAGTCGTGCACATCCATACCCAGCCAGTGACTTGTTCGGTGCATAAAGTACGGGAAGTAATGTTTGTGCTCAATGACGTCCTCTACACCGCCGTGTTCGCTGCGATCTAATATGCCCAAATCAAGCAAACCTTTGGCCAAAACCTTTAGAGCTGCTTGGTGGGGGTCAGTGAAAAGCGCTCCTGAACGTGTGGCGCTCACCGCCGCATATTGGCTCTCTAAGACGACGTCATAAACTGCGCGTTGAGATTTCGTAAAGCGCCCGTTCGCAGGAAAGGTTCGCGTGATGTCTCCCGCATAACTTGCAAACTCACATCCCGCGTCAATTAAAACCAAGTCACCATCTTTGATGGGAGCCTTATCAGCTCGGTAGTGCAAGACGCAGGCATTGGCCCCTGAGGCAACAATGGAGGAATAGGCTGTGTACTCCGATCCTTGCCTTCTAAACTCATAAAGTAACTCTGCATCTAAATGGTACTCACGAAGAGCAAATTTGTCTTGGAGACTGGAGGCACAAAATTGCATAGCTCTGATGTGACCTTTAGCACTTATTTGAGCGGCCGTTCTCATCAGTGCAATCTCATTTGAGTCTTTAATAAGCCTCATTTCATCTAATAAAACGCAGACGTCCCTTAGTTGTTGAGGGGCACTGATACCCGAGCGGGCCTTCGATTGCACCGTTTTGAGCCATCCTTCAATTTGCTGGGTAAGACCTTGGTGAGTAGAGAATGGGTACCAAAGGACGCCGGCGTTCTCCAAAGATACGGGCAGGAGTTTGTCAATATCATGAATAGAATGCGCTTGCGTGAGGCCAAGCTGAGCAACGGCTGAGTCCGGCCCAAGCCTGTACCCATCCCATATCTCACGCTCCAAGTCTTTGGGTTGACAAAAAAGAGTGCTCTCGCCGTTTCCAAACAAAACCAAACAGGCATTGGGTTCGGTGAATCCCGTTAGGTAATAAAAATAACTATCATGGCGAAACAAAAAATCGCTGTCCCTATTTCTGGGTTGTTCACTCGCAGTAGGAATAACGGCAACGCCGTCCTTGCCTAGTGAAGCGGCCAAAGCCTTGCGCCGAGCTATATATAGGTTTTTATCAAAAGCGGGGTGCTGCATAAAATGATGAGGGTCTAGAAGGAAACAATGAAGAAGAAAACATTAAGCGTGCAAACCAATACCTTGGGTACATGGGTTTAAGAATACTCCGAGTTTAGGGCCGCAAGCCTTTCAGGCGTGCCTACATCAGTCCAATTGCCCTTTAAGAGCTCTGCACTGACCAGCCCCAAGTCCATGACGCTTCGAAGCAAAGGAGCAAGCGCTGCCTTGATGCCTGAAGGGTTAGCGGTTGGGATTGGACAATGTGGGGCCTCAAAAAATGCCTTTTTAAATACACCAATAGATGCGTAAGTGTAGGTAGGGCGAGAGTCCCCAGGCTTTAAATGAAGTGCAAGGCCGTCCTCGCTCAGACCAAAATCTCCTGCTGGGTGATGCGAGGGGTTGGGCACAAAAAACAAATGAGCAAGAAAGCGGGAGGCGCAGAAGCGCTCAAAAACCTCCGCTGAGAAATCAAAGCCTGGAATGTAAATGTCCCCAGCAACAGCCCAAAAAGCAAAATCAAGTAGGGGTAGGGCTCGGACTATGCCCCCCGCTGTTTCAAGGGCTCCCCCAAAGTCCCTGCCTTCGCAGGAGTATTGAATACTCAGTGCGCGAGATCCAGATCCGGGTGCGCTGAAGCGATCACCGTACTGGCGGGTAATGCACTCCTCGAGCCAAGCTGTGTTGATCACGACCCCTTGATGGCCTGCGTGAAGCAGTGCGATCAAATGTGATGAGAGCAAGGGGGTGCCCCTAACACTGAGAAGCGGTTTGGGGGTGGTGTCTGTAAGAGGGCGCATGCGCTCACCCCTGCCGGCTGCCAAAACCAGCGCTTTAGCGGGTACAAAGTTTGGATTTGTCAAAATATTTGTGTTTGAACAAAAACCTGAGTGTAATTTACGGGCACGTTAAAATAAAGGGTTTCAGCACCAAAAGTGCTTGAAGACAGATGCACTTAAGTCAATAGAGCGCCACTGGCGGGTTTTAGAAGTAGCGGTTTGTATTTATTATTTTTAAAGGGACGAGCATGTCAATTAAGTTAGGAATCAATGGGTTTGGGCGAATTGGTCGCATGGTGTTTCGCGCAGCTATAGAGAATTTCAGCGACATTCAAATCGTTGGTATCAATGACTTATTAGAGCCAGATTATTTAGCATACATGCTCAAATACGATAGCGTGCATGGACGCTTTAAAGGGGAGATATCCGTAAGTGGCAACACTTTGGTTGTGAATGGGCAAAAAATCCGCCTGACCGCTGAAAGAGATCCCGCCGCCCTAAAGTGGGATGAGGTCGGGGCAGACACTGTGCTGGAGGCTACAGGACTATTTTTAACGCACGAGAGCGCAGCAAAACACCTCGCTGCGGGGGCAAAAAAAGTAATCATGTCCGCTCCATCCAAGGACGATACCCCCATGTTTGTTTATGGGGTAAACCATAAAACATACGCTGGCCAAACCGTTATCTCTAATGCTTCATGTACGACAAACTGTTTGGCACCTGTTGCCAAGGTTTTAAATGATAAATGGGGTATCAAAAGAGGCCTGATGACGACCGTGCATGCGGCGACTGCGACTCAAAAGACAGTTGACGGGCCCAGTAACAAAGATTGGCGCGGTGGACGTGGAATTTTAGAGAACATTATTCCAAGCTCAACGGGCGCGGCAAAGGCTGTAGGCGTAGTCATTCCTGAGTTAAATAAGAAATTAACCGGCATGTCATTTCGCGTTCCCACCTCAGATGTTTCCGTCGTTGATTTGACGGTTGAGCTACTCAAAGAAGCCTCTTATGAAGAGATTTGTGCGGAGATGAAAGCACAAAGTCAAGGCGCCTTAAAAGGCGTACTAGGATATACAGAGGACAAGGTGGTTGCTACAGACTTTAGGGGCGAGAGCTGTACCAGTGTCTTTGATGCCGAGGCGGGTATTGCTTTGGATAAAACATTCTTAAAAGTGATCAGCTGGTATGACAACGAATGGGGCTACTCTAACAAGTGCTTGGAGATGGCTAGAGTTATCAACGGACAAAGCAAGCTTTGATTGAAAGGGTGTCAAAGGGCTGTGTTTACTCAAAAGTGAAACCTTAAACTTCAAAAAAGCCTTGTCCTTTGACTCTTGTTTTGAGGACTCCAACAAAGTCTTCAGCACCTACGAACCCCTTTGGTCTTTGTTTTTGATCAAAATGCGAGTGCACTGAGCTTTGCAATCAATGGATGGATTCAAGAGCTTTTGGACTCACCCGTTTGCAAGCCTCAGGTTTTTCAAGTCTCAACTCTTTCAGTGATTACAACAACTTTAGGTGCTATTGCCCTATGAAAAATTCCCCAGAAAATGAGTTGTTGACGCTCATTCAAGATGCTGCAAATGCAAAAGCCGTGCGCTCCAGTGGTTCGCTACATAAAGCAGACTCATCCAACCTATCAGATAGCTTGCCTTTTAGAATTGTTGGAGGAGGGAGTAAGGATTTTTACGGCGGCGCGTTGCGCGGCGTGCCAATGTCCACAAAGGCATTGCAAGGAGTCGTCAGCTATGAGCCCAGTGAGCTCTACATCACGGCTTTGGCGGGTACTCCTTTGAAAGATGTTGAGGCTGTGTTGGCTGAAAAAGGTCAATATTTGGCATTTGAGGCGCCCAACTTTAACGCGCATTCGACCATTGGCGGCTTAGTGGGCTGCGGGCTTAGCGGTCCATCCAGGGCCACGTGTGGGGGCGTGCGAGACTATGTTCTTGGCCTGAAAATGATCAACGGCAGGGGTGAGCAATTAAGCTTTGGTGGTCAGGTGATGAAAAACGTAGCAGGCTACGATGTATCTCGAGTGCTGTGCGGTTCTTTGGGGACTTTGGGACTTATTACTGAGGTTTCTTTAAAGGTGCTAGGGCTGCCTTTGGCAGAGCAAACCCTTGTATTACAACTCTCTCAACAAAGAGCAATCGATACGCTGAACGCATGGGGAGCAACAGCTTTGGCACTGAACGCGAGTGTTTGGGCAAGCGGCTCAACACTTTCGAATCCTTCGGGTGGTGCAAAGAGCTTTGGTTCGGGAGAGTTATGGATTCGCCTTCGCGGGTCGCGCGCTGCCGTCAGCGCAGGGGTTCAAACAGTCCTTGGTCACTGCGAACGCGGTGGAATTTTGGTGCAAACTAAAGAGCACGATCAAGCGCGTGTATTTTGGTCGGCGCTTAAAAATCAGCAGCATGAGTTTTTTGATTCAACCGGCCTATCTGAGAATTGCTTGTGGCGACTGAGCGTGCCGCAAAAGACGCCCGAGCTTATCATCGAAGGCGTAGATCCCTCGTTGCCTCAGTGCCTAGAGTGGAACGCCGCCCAGCGCTGGCTTTGGGCGCCGAGCGGGTTATCCTCGCGCATCAGGGGGGCTGCTTTAAAAGCGGGTGGACATGCAACATTGTGGCGGGTGAGTCCAGCCCGTGCTGAAGTGGATCGTGGAGTGGGCGTATTTACGCCTTTAACGCAGGCTCAGCAAACCATACAAAAAGCACTTCAAAGAGAATTTGATCCGTGGGGATTGTTTGATACAGGACGACTTGAGATTTAACGCAGTTTCTTTTGCCGTTTTATGGGCCAACTGATTTTTTAAGCAACCGCACAGCGCCAAATAACCTTGAAAATTTTATGCAAACAACATTAGCCGCTGAATTCAAAAACACACGTGAGGGTCAAGAGGCCGAGTCCATCCTACGCAAGTGTGTGCACTGTGGCTTTTGCACAGCCACCTGCCCAACTTACCAACTCTTGGGTGATGAGTTGGACGGACCCAGGGGCAGAATTTATTTGATCAAGCAAACCCTTGAGGGGAAGACCCCGTCACAGAAAACACAGCTGCATTTGGATCGTTGTTTGACTTGTCGTAACTGTGAAACCACGTGTCCAAGCGGAGTTCAATACGGGCGTCTCATTGATATTGGGCGTCAAATAGTTGAGAAGAAAGTAGCTCGATCGCCCATTCAGCAAACGCTGCGCTGGATGCTGCGACGTGGTTTGACTTCACCCCTTTTTGGCTACGCGATGAGAGTGGGTCAAGGGGTTAGGCCTTTGCTGCCCAGTTTGCTCAAATCTAAGATACCTTTGCGAACGCGACCCTTGAGAGAGGCACATATTCCTGTGGTTTCTAGTTTAGAGCAATTGCGACCACTGCCGCACCGCTTAAAACCCTCAGAGGAACCCTTGCGCCGAGTTTTGTTATTGGCCGGTTGCGTGCAACCCGCCATGGCCCCTAACACCAATAACGCAACGGCCAATGTACTCCAAGCAATGGGTGTGCAAACTCTTTATGCTCACGGGGCTGGATGTTGCGGCGCGTTGGCGCATCACTTGAACGCGCAAGACGAGGCCCTCATGCAAATGCGAAACAACATTGATGCCTGGTGGCCCTTACTGGACGCGGGGGTGGAGGCGATCGTAATGACGGCATCGGGGTGCGGCGTGAGTGTGAAAGAGTACGGGCATTTATTGGCGCACGATAAGGAGTATGCCTCTAAAGCACTTGCCGTCTCCAACGCCACCAAAGATCTCTCGCAGTGGATGATGGAACAAGCCGAGTTGGTTTTGAGTCTCAAAACAAAACTCAACCCTATAAAGATCCAAGAGCAAGGTCTTCAGGCGTACCACCCTCCTTGCACCCTTCAGCATGGACAACAGATCAAAGAGGGTGTGCCAAAACTATTGGATGGGTTGGGTTTTAAGGTTGCGATGGCGTCGCAGGAATCACATTTGTGCTGTGGGTCTGCAGGCACGTATTCTGTTTTAAACCCGTCCATCGCAAGCACGCTCAAAGAGCGTAAGTTAGGCCATCTCCAAGCGCTCAATCCAAAAGGTATTTTGAGTGCCAATGTAGGCTGTATCACACACCTTCAAAGTGGCTCAAAGTTACACGTTCAACACTGGATCGAAATGATAGGAGCTTGTTTGGAAACGGATCCGGATTTGCGTCAATAATAAGTTTGGGCTCCAACTCCGAGCAAGTGAGCGAATGCTACAAACCGATGCACAGACTAGTCGTCGTGGCGAGTGCTCACAATTAATGTGGCCAATTCGTGGCGATAGTGCTGGTGGTTGTAGGCGTGCCAGCGGTAAATGACCCACATCATAATGGTCACAAAAACACCAAAACAACTGATGGCACCAAACGCGCTCATACCCATGCTGGTAGAAAAAGCATACATTCCCCCCAGAATTAAAATACAAACTTGCTCGTTGAAGTTTTGTACCGCTATGGAGCGTCCCGCGCCCATTAAGTGATGGCCTCTGTGTTGGAGCAGTGCGTTCATGGGAACCACCATGTAGCCGCCCAATCCGCCCAAGAAGATGAGAAAGGGAATTGCAATCCAAACATTCGTGATGAAGTTCATGGCAAGAACCAATACTCCCATCCCAATACCCAACGGAATAACTTTTGTCGCATGATCCAAACGAGCCCTCATGGATGCAATTAAAGCGCCGAATGCCGTGCCGATCGCAACCACACCGACCAAAGAGGATGCTTGAACCGTGGTGTATCCCAGGGCAACTGCGCTCCAAGCTAGAACAATGTAGCGAAGGTTGCCGCTTACACCCCAAAAAAGAGTGGTTGTTGCAAGCGAGATTTGACCTAACTTGTCCCTCCACAGTCGCGAGTTACAGTGCCAAAAATCATTAACAAGCACGACCAAATTTCCAATATGGCTATGGGTAGGGTTTTGCTTAAAAGGTCGCATGACCGCTAAGGTCAAGGGGATTTGACGGTTGAACCAAGCCGCTAGTCCGTAGATTAGGATCAAAATACAGATTGCCGCTTCTGGGGCGGTATCAATACTGGTGTCAAAAGAGGGCAAGTCAAAGGATAGCAAATAGGCAGACACTGGCCCCCCCACCAGTTGGCCCCCCAGCACTACCCCCAAGATGATTGAGGCGATCGTAAGACCCTCTATCCACCCGTTGGCTTTTACCAGTTGAGAGGTCGGAAGAAGCTCAGTTAAAAGCCCATATTTTGCAGGGGAATAGGCCGCAGCCCCTAAGCCAACAACGGCGTAAGCAGCGAGTGGGTAGGTGCCAAAGAGCATCATCACACAACCCAAGACCTTCACCGCGTTGCTTGCAAACATAACCTGCCCCTTGGGACGCGAGTCCGCCAGAGCACCAACAAAGGGCGCTAAGATGACATAAAAAAGGGCGAACATGGGAACCAAAGCGGCACGGGTCCACTCAGGTCCATTCTTGGCTCTTAAGAGCTCTACAGCCACCACAAATAGGGCGTTATCAGCCAGTGAGCTGAAAAACTGCGCCAACATGATGGTATAAAAACCGCGCTTCATCGTTTGTAATTAGAGATGCTCAGGAGTCCAAGGTCCAAGGACTCACAATATTTATTTAGTAAAGCAAGTAACATTTAACAAATAAAGATTTTAGAATTTAAACACATCAGGTTATAACACGGCCTGTGACCAAATTTGTATGTCCAGACCCATTCGTTCCATTATCCATTATGCTGCCTTGCAGCATAATTTGCGTTTGATCCAATCAAAAGCCGCCAATGCTAAAGTTTGGGCGGTCGTAAAAGCCAACGCGTATGGTCATGGATTGAAACACGCATTCGAGGTCTTTCGCGCTGCAGATGGTTTTGCGTTGTTGGATTTGCAAGAGGCCCAGCAGTTGAGGGAGATGGGATGGCGTGGCCCCATCTTATTGCTAGAGGGTATCTTTGAGGCTCGAGATTTGGAGATATGCTCACGCTTGGGGATTTGGCATACGGTCCATAACGAGGCTCAGGTTGAAATGCTCAGTGCGCATAAAACACAACAAGGCCACCGTATTTTTTTAAAACTCAATGCAGGCATGAATAGACTTGGATTTGAACCCCGTCGGTTTAGGTCCGTATGGTCTCGCTTGAATGCCATGCACCAAGTTGAAGAAATTACGTTGATGAGTCATTTTGCAAGGACTGAATTAGCCCAAGATGTGAGGGAGAGTTTGCAAATCTTTAACGATGCTTGTCGCGACTTACCCGGCGAGCGCACGTTAAGTAACAGCGGTGCAATTTTGGCTCACCAATCGACCATCGCCGAAGAGGGCCTATCAGACGACTGGGTTCGCCCAGGCATTTCGCTTTACGGGGCCAGTCCTGATGCTCAACTTCAAACCGCGCAGGGTTGGGGTTTGATGCCGGGTCAAAGTCTTAGAAGTCAAATTATTGGACTCCAACAGGTAAGTATCGGCGACAGAGTCGGATACGGATCGGATCACGTTGCCCCGGAAAATATGTTGATTGGCGTGGTAGCTTGTGGTTATGCTGATGGGTATCCCAGAGCTATCAGCTCCAACGCGCAGGTGCTCTTTGAGGGCGACGTGCGGTGCAACTTGTTTGGACGCGTGAGTATGGATATGTTGACGATCAATTTAAATCCCGCTTTGCGTGAGGGCTTACAACCAAGTATTGGGTCTCAGGTCACGCTGTGGGGGCAATCCGTTGACGGCGGTCTGCTGCCAATCGATGAGGTAGCGGCCCACGCGGGCACTATTGGGTATGAGTTGATGTGCGCCGTTGCACCCAGAGTCTTGGTTGAGCAAGATTTGGAGGGCGTTTAAGCCCCGCTTTAAGGATATAAGCCCAGGGTTTGTGCCTGAACCCGGGCAAGACCTAAGAGTGCGTTTGTCAGTGGGGTGGGTACCTCAGTCCAAGACGCCAACTCCAAAACAGCTGTTAAGAGTACATCCAACTCTACTGCGCGGCGTTGTTCGATGTCTTGGAGCATTGACGTTTTAAAGGCTCCAAGTTTGGCCGTGACAAGGTGGCGGTCTTCGGGAGTTTGGGAGATAGGTATGCCAATGCGTGCGCCTATCTCACGCGCCTCCAGCATTACCCCAGACAAAAACGCATTTAGCAAGGGGTCCCCTAAAATTTTGTCCGTCGTAGCGCCCGTGAGTGCACTGATCGGGTTCATGGTCATGTTGCCCCATAACTTATACCAAATGTCTTTTTGAATATGGTGGCTTGCTTTCGAATCAAAGCCCGCCCCCTGTAGCAGCTGCGTTAGTTGCAGTACCCGTGGACTGATCTGATCTTTGTGGCCCGTGGCTGGCTCACCAATGACAAGACCGTTTCCAAAATGGTGAAGGGCGTGTCCCTTGTCTATCAGCGAGCAACTCGAGTGGACGACGCCCCCAACCCAGTGCTCCAGTGGAATGGCGTTGGCGAGAAGGCGCTCAGGATCGATGGATTTAAAGCTGTGATTTTGTAGAGGTCCATGTAAGCCTTTCATAAACCACCAAGGCAATCCGTTCATGGCTGTCCAAAGTGAGGTGTGGGGACCAACCATTGGGATGAGTTGTGGGATAAGCTCTATGAGGGATGTGGCCTTCACGGACAAAATAATCCAGTCCTGGGGTCCGATGGCGTGAGCATCATCGCTGACGAATTTGGGGAAAACGCAAAGGCGTGAATCTTCACATGAGTGCTCAAGGGGCTGCCCCTGCGCTGGGCGCGAGTCAAGTTGAAGACCATTGGTTTTGATGTGTTCAACAGAGGTGCCTCGTACCAAACAACTCAGCTCAACATCACCAAGTCCTCCAAGATGTGCACCAAGCCAGGTCCCAATGGAGCCGCATCCAACGATGCAAATTTTAATTTTCTTCACAACGATAACCCCCATAACTCGGAATTAAGTCATTATGGGTGCAATTTTGACAGGCCAAAACAGCGTCAGATAACGGAGCAGCCAAAAACCTCTCAAAATTGTCCAAAGTTGTGCACAGGTGACACAAACCATACACAAACCACACTTAAGCTTGAAAACTGAAATACAGAGCAATTAAGTGAAAATATGTGCGGGCTAGGTCTATTAAAACCCCCATACCTTGGATATGATCTAAGGTTGCCCAGTTTGGGCTAATTTAACGATTCAATTAAGAAGCCATACCGTAGTGAACGCACCCAACGACGGCGCATACCTTGCGCAAAATTTAGGAATGATTAGTTTAAGAGGCGTGCGCACGCACAACTTAAAAAACGTTGATCTGGATATTCCTCGAAACCGTTTAGTGGTCATTACGGGCTTGTCGGGTTCGGGCAAATCAAGTCTCGCTTTTGACACTTTATACGCAGAAGGCCAGCGTCGCTACGTGGAGAGTTTGTCCGCTTATGCGCGTCAGTTCTTGCAGCGCATGGACAAGCCAGATGTTGATGTGATTGAGGGTCTCTCACCCGCCATTGCCATTGAGCAAAAAGCGGCGAGCCATAACCCGCGCTCAACCGTTGGAACCGTCACCGAGATTCATGACTATTTAAGACTCTTGTTTGCAAGAGCGGGTACGCCTCACTGCCCCGAGCATGCCATTGCGCTGCGCTCTTTTAGCGTTGCGCAGATGGTAGACGCTGTGTTGTCCATGCCGCAAGATACTAAGATCATGATTTTGGCACCCATCGTCAGGGGACGCAAGGGAGAGTTTGAGGAGATCTTTAAGGACATGCAAGCACAGGGGTTTGTGCGCTTTCGCGTGGACGGAAAGATCTATGAAATCGGCGACTTGCAGGAGCTTAAGAAAAATGAAAAGCACGATGTGGATGTCGTGATTGACCGAATCAAAGTACGCCCTGAAATTCAACAACGCTTGGCTGAGAGTATCGAGACTGCGCTGCGTTTGGCAGAGGGGCGGGTCTGTGTTCAAGAGATGGACTCAGATGCTGCACAAATATTTAATGCCAAGTTTGCTTGTCCTGTTTGTAATTTTTCGTTGACTGAGCTCGAACCCCGGCTATTTTCTTTCAACTCACCCCAAGGCGCTTGCCCAACTTGCGAGGGCCTGGGGATAGAGGAGACTTTTGATGTCGCCAGAGTGGTGGCGTTTCCCTCTATCAGTCTAGCCAGTGGTGCAATCAAAGGATGGGACCGACGCAATCAATCTTTCTTCTCGATGCTTCAAAGTTTAGCGAGTCACTACGAATTTGATGTGGACGCACCCTTTGAGACCTTAACGCAGAAGGTTCAAAACATAATACTTTTCGGATCAGGTGATGAGCTGATTAAGTTCAGTTATTCGACACAAACAGGTAACGCTGATACGACCTCATTACAAGGTAAGAAAAGCGTCAAGCGCCACGCCTTTGAGGGCGTAATACCCAATATGGCACGAAGGTACAAGGAGAGTGACTCCTCAGTCGTGAAAGAAGAGCTATCAAGGTACAGAGGGACGCGCGCGTGTGAGGCATGCGCGGGGACGCGTCTGCGAAAAGAGGCGCGATTTGTAAAACTTGGAGAGGGTGCGCAAATGCGCACTATTCACGAAATAAACCATATGACGCTTGGTCATTCGTGGCAGTATTTCCAGTCCCTGAAGTTACTGGGCGCGAAAGCCGAAATTGCGGACAAGGTCGTCAAAGAAATCGTTTCGCGACTAAAGTTTTTAAACGATGTGGGTTTGAGTTATCTTAGTTTGGCCCGAAGCGCAGAAACTTTGTCAGGCGGGGAGGCCCAAAGAATTCGCCTTGCCTCTCAAATAGGCTCTGGCTTAACAGGTGTCATGTACGTGTTGGATGAGCCTAGTATTGGACTGCACCAACGAGACAATGACCGTTTGATCGGCACTTTGGTGCATTTGCGGGATATCGGCAACAGCGTGATTGTGGTTGAACACGACGAGGACATGATCCTCGCCGCAGACTACTGTGTGGATATGGGCCCCGGTGCAGGCGTGCACGGTGGACGTGTGATGGCGCAGGGAACGCCTGCACAAATCAAAGAAAATGAGCATTCATTGACGGGACGTTACTTGTCGCGTGCGCTTGAGATTGCTGTACCCAAGCGACGAAGAGCTTGGTTACCCGAGGTGCCTAAAAGCCCTCCTATAGCGAAATCCAAAGGTAAAAACGGACACTCCAAAACCAAAATTCAATCCGCTCTTGATAACCCATTTGCCGTGGTGAGTAGCTCATCTGTTGCGCCCACGGCTCGCCATCAGTGCTTGAGAATTGAGGGCGCGCGGGGGAATAATTTAAAGAGTGTTGATGTTGAGTTTCCGGTAGGTCTATTCACCTGCGTGACCGGTGTTTCGGGCTCGGGCAAGTCAACTCTTGTCAACGATACGTTGTATACCGCAGCAGCTGCGCACATTCACCACGCTCATGCTGAGCCAGCTGCGCACACAGAGATCATTGGCCTAGAGCATTTTGATAAAGTTATTAACGTTGACCAAAGCCCTATTGGGCGAACACCGCGCAGCAATCCTGCAACTTACACCGGATTATTTACCCCGATCAGGGAGTTGATGGCGGAGGTCCCCGTTGCAAGAGAGCGCGGGTATGAGGCTGGACGGTTCTCGTTTAACGTGGCCGGTGGTCGCTGTGAGGCTTGTCAGGGTGATGGTGTCGTTAAAGTTGAGATGCACTTTTTGCCAGATGTGTATGTGCCCTGTGATTTGTGCAAAGGTAAACGTTACAACCGCGAAACCCTTGAGATTCAGTACAAGGGTAAGAACATTGCACAAATTTTAGAGCTCACCGTGGAGGACGCTTACGCGTTCTTTAAAGCTGTGCCCACATTGGCCAGGAAACTTCAGACCCTACTTGATGTTGGGCTGAGTTACATAAAGCTTGGCCAATCGGCTACAACTTTATCGGGGGGCGAAGCCCAGAGGGTTAAGCTAGCACTTGAGTTATCTAGACGAGATACGGGACGTACGCTTTATATTTTGGATGAGCCCACCACTGGACTGCATTTTGCAGATATCGATTTGCTTTTAAAAGTTCTGCATCAATTGGTCGATGCAGGCAATACGGTCGTTGTGATTGAGCACAATTTAGATGTGATCAAAACAGCAGACTGGATCATTGATATGGGCCCAGAAGGCGGCGACGGGGGGGGGATGGTCGTGAGTGTTGGCACACCGGAGCAAATTGCCGCTCAAACAGGCGGATTTACAGGGCACTATTTAAAGAAGCTTTTAGACTGAACTCCTCAGATAAAACTAACAGGAGGGGAGTAGGGCAGCGTTCAAGAGGTCTCTGGTTTCTATGGCCTTTGCTCTCGCCGCGCCCTGAAAGTCGGCTCTCTCGGACGCATACAAGATCGCACGCGAGGAATTGATTAAAACGGGACCCATCGGTGTTTTACCCGCACGAACGGTTGCACGCCCGTCACCACCCTGCGCGCCAACTCCGGGTATGAGAAGGGGCAAGCTCGGCGCTATAGCCCTGACTCTTGCTATTTCCTCAGGGTAAGTTGCGCCGACCACAAGTCCCAATTGCCCGTTGGTGTTCCAGTCGTGTTGTGCGAGTTGCGCGATGTATTCATAAAGCGTTGGATGGCCCGGCTTATCTGCAAGGCGAAGATTTTGAAAATCATCCCCGCCTTTGTTGGATGTTCGGCACAGCAGGAACACGCCTTTGTTGGCATATTCGAGGTAGGGCTGAATAGAGTCAAACCCCATGAAAGGAGAGAGCGTGACAGCGTCTGCTTCGTAGCGCTCGAACGCCTCTATGGCGTATTGCTTGGAGGTGGCTCCAATGTCTCCGCGCTTGGCGTCCAAAATAACGGGAATGCGTGGGGACACTTTTTTGATGTGTCGAATCAAGCGTTCCAACTGATCTTCTGCGCGGTGCGCTGCAAAATAAGCAACTTGGGGTTTAAAGGCAATGACCAAATCATGGGTTGCATCGACAATGGACGCACAAAACTCGAAGATTGCGTCCGGGTGATTTTTGAGCGAAACTGGAAATTTGCTGGGCTCAGGATCCAAACCAACACAAAGCATGGAGGGATGATTGGGCTGAGCTTTTTCAAGCATTTGCATAAAGGTCAATGTCGACAAGATGTGCTCTTTTTTAGTTAGATATAAATAATGATGTTCTCAAATTTCATTCGTATAAAGTCAACAAGTCTAGATTTAACTTGGGTTAACACGTCTGGCTTTTTGTTTATTTAGACCATCATGTCGGGACAGTGTTTGAGTTTTCTTGGGAAACCAAATACGCATGCGCTCGAACCAAGTCCTGCCATGCTTTGGCTTTGTCTTGAGGGTGTAAGAGAAGGGCGTCTGGGTGATAAGTCACAAAGGCGGGGATTCCGTGCAGATGCAACACCTCGTTCCTAAGTTGTGTGAGAGGAGGGGCGGGTGTTTTTATGGCCTCGGAGTAGGGCGCGCTGGCCATAAAAACAGCTTTATAAGTTTGTGCTCCGAGGATCAAAATAGCCTTGGGCTTTAAGAGTTCAATTTGTCGTTGCAGGTAAGGTCTACATTGGCTCGTTTCAAAATCATCTGGATTACGGCCACCAGGGGTATGGCACTTAACTGCCTTAACCAATCCAATTGAACGAACAAGTGGCGGCGCAGGTGTGGCGCTTATCAAATTGGGAGATACGTCTTGTCGTCTAAGGGCTTTAAGCATGTTACCCAGCAATTGTCCGGCATCACTGGCCAAGGGGTTGGCAGTTTGATCCTCTAAATCCGAGGGGTAAATGTCTATGATTAGCCAATCTAACTCTTGCACCTGCTCAAGTAATTTGGGCGCTGTAGTTTTACTGCTATTGATCTCAACCAAAGAGCCCCACACCACCCGACTTCGGTTTGAAGATAAAGCACACGATTTGCAAACCGTAGCCTCTTCTCTTAATGAGACCCAATCCAAGGCGCTGATTCTGTCCGGGTTGATGAGCGCGATGGGGATTTCTGGTGGTTCTTTTTTAGGAGAGAGCTTGGGAGCAAGCTTAGGTATGACCTGCGAAGCTTGTGAGGGCGTAAACTGCAAATTAGAAACGCTCGGCGATACCGAGGGTTGAGGGTCAAAATTATTGTTAGCGTTCCCCGCTACTTTAGGCATAACTTGTTTGATTGAACGCTCCTCACCTATTGTTGCGGAGTTCCTCTTTCGCAGCGCAAAGCCAGACATGGGGATTCCCATTTCCTGAAGAATTTTGACTTGCCTTGAATCTAATTGCATGTTGTGATGTGGTAGCTCATGAGTAACGCATCTTCTCGTTGGTTACTGCCTTTTAGGCCCAAGGGGTAATAGTTTTTGCGTTCACCTGATTTTAGGAAACCATAGGAAGTATAAAGGGCAATTGCGGCATGGTTACTGGCACGAACCTCGAGCCAAATCCAGTTTAGATCGTGACCCACAGCCCAGTCCCTCAAGGCGTTGAGTAAATATTTGGCAAAACCACGGCGCTGATAGCTCTGAGCAACCGTGAGGTTTAAGAGATGCATCTCATCAACACCTTTCATCGCAACAAAATAACCAATGATTGAAGGATCTTGGGTAGATTCAGAAGAATCAAATAATCCTAATAGAACATAATTTGAGGAGATTGAGTCTAGAAAGTTAATTCTTGTCCAGGGGTGCGAGTACGCGCCCGCCTCGATACGCAACACTGCCTCAAGATCTTCAATTCCGAGACTTCGTAAAACCAAATGCTCTGAGTTGACAGGTTGTTTTGTCGCTTGGGGTGAGGGTTGCTTCATTAAATTAACTTGGCGTCCTCGCGCTCACGTGTCGTCAGTGCTACGCGGTCCCTGATGTAAATGGGGGTGACACCAAGTGGATCAAACCGGCTTAAACCAGAACTGGACTGGCTCACCAACCAAGTGGCGAGATCTAAACAAAGCGTTGCATGAGGTGAATCACAAACAAAGCTAGGCAGTTGGTTCTGCAAAGCGCTCGGTGCACAATCTTTGATGACGCTTGAATCGAGGTTACTGGAGACCGTAAAGCTTTGGCCTTGCCATTCAAGTGGCAAGACCAGTTTTGAGGGATGACAAATAAATGGACTTTGCTTTACGTTCCAATGGTTTCTAAAATATTCATAGCTTGCAACGTACCACTCATCCATGCGTGCGTCCAAAATACTAAGTACCCGTAAAACTGGGGGTACTAAGTCTGTAGTTTGATTTATCACGGATGGACCCTCTACATTCAATACGGCCTGAGCAAGTTGCTGCAAAGTGTCTACGCCGTAGATTGGCAATGCTTTATTCAAACCAAGTGCGAGTCCCTGAACAACTGAACAAACTGTTCTGAGTCCCGTAAATGCTCCAGGACCTTGACCAAACAATATTCCGTCTAAGGAGCTCAAATCGGTCTTTGCGTCCTCAAGAAGTTTGAGCAACGAAGGAATCACCCAGGCCGATGTTTTACTACTAGCGGGCATTTCGCTCGTAAAACGTTTTCCCGCATTTTCTACAGTGATTGATACGGTATTGGCGCTGGCCTCTAAAGCAAGAAGTTTCATATCAACAATTGTAAGAGTGTTGCTACTAGAACCAGTGGTTCTCTAAGATTTAACTGGGACGCGTTGAACACCAAACACTATCCCCAGAGTCACTAAAGCCAGACCGCACATCACATAAAGACTCATCGACTCACCCAAAATTAAACTTGCACCTATTGCAGAAAGGCCCGGGACCACGGCTGTGATCATGGTGGATCTAACAGGACCAAAATATCTAATCATTTGGTTAAACGTTATACCTGATACAACCACAGATAAAACCCCTTGAAATAAAAATTGAAATACGATCTCGGGTATCGGTGCCTCAATGAGGTTTGAGCTAATGAGACCGCTCAAACAAAGAATTAAATAAAGGGGAATAAATGTAAAAAATGAGAAAACTGTAATCGCAGTTGTTGCGTGAACAGCCTTCACTCCATGTTGCCTCACTAAAACGGTGTAAAAAGACCAAGAAATACTGGCCGTCATGAATAGGGCGTCACCTCTCCAAACTCCTTCATTGTTGAAGATATTCAACAAACTCGGGCCTCCAACAAGCAAGTCACCCGTCAATATCATGACTAGTCCAAGCATTCGGTTTGAATTAATGGGTTGCACGATCATTAACCAAGCGATGAGACTGGTCCAAAGCGGAAGGCTCCCAGGTAATAGTACTGAGGCGTGCGCTGCGGGCGCAAAGAAAAATCCACTATAACAAAGCGCAGCGTACAAAGAGCCCCCGGCCAATCCCATTTGAACGGTTAAACGTCTACTCAACGGAGAGAGGCCCCAAAAAGAACCTGCTTGCTCTAAATCTGTTGTGCTTTGGGTTGATCTACGAGACTTAGTGATCCAAAACCCAATGGGTAATAAGACACTAGAGGCGCCTAAAATCCTCAGTGTTGCGATGTCAAGTCCTGTTAACGAACCGTGTGAGGAAGCGCGCGCAATAATAATGAATCCCACCCAAATCACAACAGTGACAAGTGCAAAGAACCGGCCGCGGATTTTGGGTGATGAGCTAAAGGCGGCGGATGCTCGAGCGATAAAGCTATTAAATAGATTCATACCCACCGATTATCCTGACTTAAGGACAGTTTTTTGCGGTGGGCTGTTTCTTTTGGAACTTTGTCGCTAAAGCGCGTGGTTTCAAAACTTCGGTAAACGGTATCAATCGAGGGAGTTTCTTTTGAATGAAAAGCTAAATTTAAAAGGGTGTATAAAACGTTTTGCCCTGGTTGGTTGTTTATCTATTGGATTTTTATGGTCTGAGCTGTGTTCCGGTGCAGATCCCTTACCTGCGCAAATCTCGCTAGAGTTGGCAAAGCTAAGAATACCGACAGAGGCACTCAGCGTGGTGGTATACAGATTAGACGCAAAGCGGACAGGAACCCTTGCGAGGACAGAAATACTGAGTCACAACTCGCAAATACCCCGCAATCCAGCGTCCCTGATGAAGCTTGTAACGACTAGTGCCGCGCTAGATCTGTTGGGTCCGGCATTCACTTGGACAACACAAGTTTATTTGGGAGGTCCCGTAGTAGACGGGGTCTTAATGGGAAATGTGTACATCAAAGGACAAGGAGACCCAAAACTTGGGGTTGAACGACTCTGGCTTTTAATGCGTCGTATCAAGGGTCTAGGCATACAGTCTATTCAGGGTGATATTGTTTTAGACCGGCAGTCTTTTGAAAACACCTCATCAGACCCAGGCGAGTTTGATGGTGAGCCGAATCGGCCCTATAACGCAGGCCCCGATGCTCTACTGATCAACTTCAAGTCTTTGCTCATTAACTTTGTCCCCGATCCCCAGGGCAAAGTTGCCCGCATTCACGTCGAGCCCTCATTGTCGGGACTAAAGGTACAGAGCTCTGTGCCGCTTGTCTTAGGAGACTGTACCGATTACAGGGCGGCTTTAAGAGCTGAGTTCCAGGACCCAACTCAAATCACTTTCAATGGTCAATACGCCCTCAGTTGCGGCGAACGTTTATGGCCGATTGCTTATTCTGACCCCGCTCATTTCTCTGTAAAAGCGGTAGATGCTATGTGGCGTGAGTTGGGCGAGGCATTGAGCGGGCAAGTGCGCGAGGGTACAACCCCAATAGGCTTGAAACCTATGTTTAGTGTTGAGTCGGCGCAGTTGGCTGAGATTGTTAGGGATATTAACAAGTACAGCAATAACGTTATGGCTCAGCAACTCTTTTTAACTCTGGGAGCGCAACTGAGTAATTCAGGCACTCCGGATAACGCCCGTACCATTCTTAATCAATGGTGGTCACAAAAAATTGGCTCTCCGCTACCTAAGTTTGACAACGGATCAGGACTCAGTCGCGACACGCTAATGAGCGCACAAGATATCGCAAAATTACTAAATTGGGTATACGCACAGCCGATCTATCCGGAAATGGCGGCCTCTCTTCCCTTGAGTGGTATAGACGGTACCCTAAAACAAAGTAAAACAAAGACAAGAAGCCACATCAAAACAGGTAGTCTAAAAGGTGTGATTGGCATTGCTGGATATATTGTCAACAGCAATGGGCAAGACTGTGTCGTCGTTGCAATTATCAATCACCCGATGGCCTATTCAGCAAGACCGGTATTTGATGTCTTATTGGACTGGTTGGAGCTCAAAAATGAGAACAAATGAAAACTCCCCCATTGAGTGCAACCATTAAGGTTGACTTACCCAGTCCTTTTTTATTATCTCCAGCTCGCTAAGCTGAGTTTGCTGATAATAAAGTCTGCAAGCATTCTATTAACTGAGGGCGTGAAGTAAACGGGATCAGCGTACGCGTAACTCAAATAATTGTAAATAAGATTGCCTCCACTGGATGCGGTTGCGTAACTATTAAGCACGGCGTTTGTGCTCCTGGGTAGCGCTGGATTTGCAAAACAAGCGGAGCCTGTAATGACAAATGACGGCGGGGTCCCATCTGTGAAAGTACCAGTCATACCGGGCGATGAAATATAAAAGGGCACTGGATAAGTAGCACTGTTGGCAGCGCTAGGGATATTGGTTTGATTGCAATAGTAGTTTCCGTCCGTAGCGTTTGCTGGAGCATTGGCAGAGATGTCAGAAAAGCTTGGATCCCCCGGAAACGAGAGGGCAACGCCGTAAAGCGGATCTGCAAAGCTTTGGTATGAATTGCTCGTGCCTGTGTTGACTGTTCCTGTGATCAAACTTGTTTGACTTGAAATATCAATAAATAGGATGGGGTTTTGTGAAACAGTCCCAAACGCATTTTGCAGCGCCAACTCTAGCGTGCAATTAAAGTCAGGATTGAGGGTGCAAGACGTATGTGCATTCAATGTTTTTGAGTAATTTGACAGAGTAGTTGTTAATCCGTATTTGTATGCAAACGGAGAGCGTCCCATATTAGGGGGGCCAAAAACTACAATATGTTTGGCGCCATGGTTGTAGAGGTTCATAATTTGATCTGCAAAATTTTGAGCCGCAGTGCCAACACCTGCAGATCCGGTGCCCGCTGCGGATGCTTGGTACATAACATCAGCAGTGCCGGCGTTGATAACAATGAGGTCAGAGGCAGCAATTGAGTTATTGGTTAGGAACAGATCAATTTGTGCTTGCACAGAAAGCGCTGGAGTTGCACTACCACCATAGCTCACTGTGCCTCCGCCGTAACTATAGTTGGCCGTAAAGGACTGAGGTACATCCCCAACTGTGTTACGCAAATTCATAACTAGTGCATTTGCTTGAGCAAAAGAATATACCCCGGCCTTAGAAGGAACTTGATGGCTAGAAATCAAATTCATTGGAATTACAGCGCCAAATCCGTAATCAGCCGCTATACGCTCAATTATTGTTAGTTCGGGATTAATAGGAGTATCGATGGCATTGGTTGTTGTATTTACTACGGCTGTGGCCAATCCGTCGTAAATAGAGAGTGGAGAAAAATACGGAATGGCGGTGTTGGTGTTTAGATATCCATTAATACCAAAAAGGCTATTAAATGCAAACACGTAGTAATTTGTGCTTGAAATAGGCGTTGCTGTGCCCTTTTGGAACTGAGTAACAGCTCCATAGGTTGACGCAGTTATGTAACTAGCATCTGATTCGAGCGGGATTTCATCATTAACAGTAAACCTGGGTGTGCGAACATCCATGGATGCATCACCAAAGGCAATGATTCTTGTGGGAACGAAGGGGTCTAAAACAGTACCACTACCGCAACCATTTAGCAAAGCCAACCAAACAATAGGGCTCGCCCAAACTAAGTAGCGAAGTTTATTAACAAACGATTTCAAAAACATCCCGTTTCTCCAGACAATCCCAATAGTTTAACGGTGTTCGGTCCCTGAGTGGGCCGCGCGTTGTAAACGATCCGCAATTC
>CAIKNE010000149.1 GCA_903828695.1 uncultured Burkholderiales bacterium
CCACAACCCATCATTCAACGCCTGCACACAGAGAGTATGAAAATACTCCAAACACCAGAGGTTCTGGAGCGTCTCAAAGGACTGGGGATCATGCCCTCGAACATGACGCCTGAGCAAATCAAAGCGTTCCAAAAATCAGAGATAGATAAATGGGCTGAAGTCATCAAGCTCGCCAACATCAAGCTCGAATAAGAAGCCCATCGCTTAAAAACTCTGCCAAGATTAATCTTCATCTAATTCTCATTTAGCATACCCTTAAAACCCCCAATGAAAACATTACTCACCCCGGAGCACTCCCTACCGGAGGACTTACACCAAGCACTCTTGGTCGTTAAAGTTTGGATACCCGGCAAAGGAGCGGTGCTCGGCAAAATGACACCCGATACTGTTATCGATCTGTCCACCGTTGCACTGACATCGAGTGAACTCTTGGAGCGAGAGGACCTCGTCTCTTGTGTTCGCAGTGCAACTGAACCCGTACTGTGCAACACCCGTGAGGTAATTGCCAACTCACATCACAAGTACAAAAACCCGAATCTCCCCTACTTAATGGCCCCTAATGACTTGCAGGCCATCAAGGCTGCAGGGGTGACGTTTGTACAAAGTATGCTTGAGCGCGTGATCGAGGAGCAGGCCAGGGGCGACGCGACCAAAGCACAAGCTGTGCGACTCGCTGTCACATCGGTGATTGGGGATAATTTATCGAAGGTTGTACCTGGTTCTCCCTCAGCACTTGCGTTAAAAGAGGTACTCATCAAAGAGGGCGTCTGGTCCCAGTACTTAGAGGTCGGTATAGGCCAGGACGCTGAAATATTCACCAAATCCCAGCCCATGAGCGCTGTCGGCACGGGGGCAGAAATAGGCATTCACCCCAAAAGTGAATGGAACAATCCGGAGCCTGAAATTGTCTTGGTCGTCAACAGCCGAGGGGAGACGGTTGGTGCAACACTGGGGAACGACGTTAATTTAAGGGACTTTGAAGGCCGCAGCGCACTGCTCCTTGGCAAAGCAAAGGACAACAACGGCTCATGTGCAATAGGCCCTTGTATCCGTGTGTTTGATGAGAACTTTAGCATAGCCGATGTAAGAGTGTGCGAGTTGGAGCTAGAGATCAGGGGCGAGGACGGCTTTACTTTAAAGGGCTCCAGTGCGCTCTCTAAAATCAGTCGCGATCCACTTGATCTAGTCTCCCAGGCCATCAACTCAAACCATCAGTATCCCGATGGTTTGGTGCTTTTTTTGGGGACCATGTTTGCCCCGACCCAGGACCGCCCTACTCCTGGTAAGCCCAGTGGCGAGGGTTTCACCCACAGGGTGGGTGACTCGGTTCGCATATCCACCCCGAAGTTAGGTACTTTAATTAACCGGGTAAATACGACCGATAAAGTGCCCCCTTGGACGTATGGTGTCAGTGCTTTGATGCGAGATATTTACAAAGCAAACTAGACCGCCACTCTTAAATCGGCAATCCAACCAAGTCGTGACCCTGGGTTCCAACGATTTGGACGCGCGTGAATTCACCCACTCTTAAAGTCTTACTGATTTTTTGAGGCGGCAAGAGGTGCACGACTCCGTCGATCTCGGGCGCATCGGCGTAACTCCTGCCGACTCCCCCGCGCCGTCCCAGTGCTACGGCTTGGTCGACTAAGACTTGCATCGTGGTACCTACTCTTTTCTCAAGCTTTTTAACTGAAATGGCCTCAGCAACTTTCATAAAGCGGTCTCGTCTTGCCTCACGCTGTGCTTGGTCCAACATGCCGGGTATGTCGTTGGCTGTAGCGCCCTCAACTGGGCTGTATGCAAAACAACCGACACGGTCGAGCTGCGCCTCCTCAAGAAAGTCCAAGAGATGTTGAAACTCTTCTTCAGTCTCTCCGGGGAAGCCTGCGATGAAGGTGCTTCGAATGACAATCTCAGGGCACATTTGCCTCCAAGCTTTGATTCTTTCTATGTTTTTCTCGCCGTCAGCGGGTCGCTTCATTCGTTTTAAGACAGCGGGGTGACTGTGCTGAAACGGCACATCTAAATAAGGCAACACGCGCCCCGTTGCCATGAGAGGGATCAACTCATCAACGCTTGGATAGGGATAGACATAATGCAGGCGCACCCATGCGCTGTGTTTCTCGGCAATCTCAGCCAGTGCCTGGGTCAGCTCCAGCGTTCTGCTCTTGATCGGCTTACCGTCCCAAAATCCAGTTCGATAACGGATATCCACCCCGTAAGCAGAAGTATCTTGGCTGATCACCAACAGCTCCTTGACGCCTGACTCAAACAAAGCCTCAGCCTCCACCAAAATATCCCCGATTGGACGGGAAACCAAGTCCCCTCGCATAGAGGGGATGATACAAAAGGTGCAGCGGTGGTTACAACCCTCACTGATCTTTAGGTAAGCAAAATGCTTAGGAGTCAGCTTGATGCCTGCAGCTGAAATGGTTTGAGGCACAAGATCAGCATAGGGATCGTGGCGTTTGGGCAGATGCTTGTGCACCGCATCCATCACCTCTTGGGTCGCGTGAGGTCCAGTCACTGCGAGGACTCTTGGGTGAATGCTTTGGACCAAGTTGTTGCCGCTCCCGTCCGCTTTGGCGCCCAAACAGCCCGTCACAATGACCTTGCCGTTCTCGGCCAGGGCCTCCCCTATGGTGTCTAAGCTTTCTTTGACAGCGTCATCAATGAACCCGCAGGTGTTCACGATCACCAGATCCGCGCCAGCGTAAGATTTGGAGGTTTGGTAGCCCTCTGCGCTCAGTTGCGTGAGAATCAACTCAGAATCGGTCAGCGCTTTGGGGCATCCTAGCGATACCATACCTATACGCGGGATTTTTTCATTTATTTCGTTCATGGGGTGTAGTTTGACAGGTCTTGTATATAGCAATATGCGGTTCAGCGATCCGCGCCAGGCTTCGGGCCACAGCAGCGAGCGCCAGATGGCTTACGTCGCCCAGTGGGCCGCTGAACACGGCCTCCTACTGGACGAAACGCTCTCGCTGCGGGATGAGGGTCTATCGGCCTACCACCAGCGGCACATCAAGTCCGGGGCACTCGGCGTCTTCTTGGTCGCTTTCGAACAGGGCCGGGTACCCACGGGGTCTCTGCTGAGGGTGGAAGGCCTCGACCGGCTTTCGAGGGCAGAACCGATCCAGGCCCAGGCCCAACAGGCTCAGATTGTAAATGCCGAAATCACGGTGGTGACGCCCAGCGACGGAAAGAAGTACAGCCGCGAGCACCTCAAGGCCAACCCGATGGACCTTGTGTATTCGCTCCTGGTCATGATTCGCGCCCATGAAGAAAGCGACACCAAGAGCAAACGAGTGCTGGCCAGC
>CAIKNE010000150.1 GCA_903828695.1 uncultured Burkholderiales bacterium
CCCTCTATGGCTGGACTCGATCTTGCTCAAAAGGTCACTATCAGCAAATCCTTTGAATGGACTGAGTCTGAGTGGGTTCTAGGAAAAGGCTATGGCACACCAAAGGTCCTTAAGCACCACGTCGTGGCTTATGACTTTGGAGTAAAAAGAAATATTCTTCGCATGCTCAGCGAGCGTGGATGTAGGGTGACTGTCGTGCCCGCCAAAACGCCTGCGAAAGATGTGCTGGCCCTCAGCCCTAGTGGCGTGTTTTTATCTAATGGGCCGGGCGATCCTGAGCCCTGTGACTATGCAATTGATGCTGCACGTGCCATTATCGACTCAGGACTACCAACCTTTGGTATCTGTTTGGGCCATCAAATCATGGCATTGGCCAGTGGCGCTAAAACATTCAAAATGAAATTTGGTCATCACGGTGCCAACCACCCTGTGCAAGAACTCTCGAGCAAGCGTGTTTCGATCACGAGTCAAAACCATGGCTTCGCTGTAAACGAGCAAACGCTTCCTGCTAATCTAAAAGTCACTCATGTGTCTTTGTTTGACTCAACCATTCAAGGTCTTATGCGAACTGACCGACCGGCCTTTTGTTTTCAAGGCCATCCCGAGGCCTCACCCGGCCCACATGACATAGCCTATTTATTTGATCGCTTCACTGCGCTCATGGAGAAGAGATAAATGCCCAAGCGCACTGATATTAAAAGTATCCTCATCATCGGCGCAGGCCCTATCATTATTGGGCAAGCGTGCGAGTTCGATTACTCCGGCGTGCAGGCCTGTAAGGCCCTGCGAGAGGAGGGTTTTAAAGTCATTTTGATCAACAGCAATCCTGCAACGATCATGACTGATCCCTCCACCGCGGATGTGACTTACATTGAACCCATTACTTGGCAGACAGTTGAGAAAATTATTGCCAAAGAACGTCCAGACGCTATTCTCCCAACGATGGGTGGACAAACAGCACTGAATTGTGCGCTCGATTTGTGGCACAACGGAGTACTTAAGAAGTACGATGTAGAGTTGATCGGAGCAAGTCCAGAGGCGATTGACAAAGCCGAGGATCGTTTGAAATTCAAAGACGCCATGACCAAAATTGGCTTAGGTTCAGCGCGCTCAGGTATCGCTCACACCATGGATGAGGCCTGGGCTGTGCAAAAGACCCTTGGGTTCCCAACCGTCATCAGGCCTAGCTTTACACTGGGCGGCACGGGCGGCGGGATTGCCTATAACTCAGAGGAATTTGAGACTATTTGTAAGCGCGGTTTAGAGGCGTCCCCCACCAATGAGCTCTTGATTGAGGAGTCTTTGCTGGGTTGGAAAGAGTTTGAGATGGAGGTTGTTAGAGACAAGGCGGATAACTGCATCATCGTATGCTCAATCGAGAATTTGGATCCCATGGGTGTGCATACTGGGGACTCCATAACAGTGGCCCCAGCCCAAACGCTGACTGACAAAGAATACCAAATCATGCGTAACGCATCACTCGCAGTGCTGCGTGAGATTGGAGTCGACACCGGTGGCTCCAATGTGCAGTTTGCAGTCAATCCAAAAGATGGTCGCATGATTGTGATCGAGATGAATCCGCGTGTTTCAAGGTCCTCAGCCTTGGCGTCCAAAGCAACTGGATTTCCAATTGCAAAAGTAGCTGCGAAACTCGCTGTTGGCTATACCTTAGATGAGCTGAGAAATGAGATCACGGGCGGTGCTACGCCTGCTAGTTTTGAGCCCAGCATTGACTATGTGGTCACTAAGATACCGCGTTTCGCTTTTGAGAAGTTTCCCCAAGCTGACTCAAGACTCACGACACAAATGAAGTCTGTGGGCGAGGTGATGGCGATGGGCAGAACCTTTCAAGAGTCATTTCAAAAGGCTTTAAGAGGCTTAGAAGTCGGTGTTGACGGTATGAACCAAAAGACCGAGGACCGTGAGGTTTTGGAGAAAGAACTAGGCGAGCCTGGGCCTGAGAGGATTTGGTATGTCGGAGACGCCTTTGGTCTGGGAATGAGCGTAGAAGAAGTTCACGCGCTAACTAAAATTGATCCCTGGTTCTTGGTACAAATCGAAGAGATTATCAAAATTGAACTCGATATAGACAAACTAGCCGAGGGCAAGGGCGCCCAGGCTCTGGATTCAATCGATGCTTTATCGCTTAGAAAATTAAAGCAAAAAGGGTTCTCCGATAGGCGTTTGGCAAAGTTGCTCAAAACCACAGAGGGGGCTGTTCGCGTTAGACGCCACGCTCTTGGAGTTAGGCCCGTCTATAAGCGTGTTGACACTTGCGCTGCTGAGTTTGAGACAAGAACGGCTTACATGTACTCTTGTTATGAACAAGAGTGCGAAGCAGAGCCAACGAATAACAAAAAAATCATGGTACTCGGCGGTGGTCCCAACCGCATCGGACAAGGTATTGAGTTTGATTATTGCTGCGTGCACGCTGCTCTGGCCATGCGAGAAGACGGCTATGAGACCATCATGGTCAACTGTAATCCAGAGACTGTATCTACAGACTACGATACGAGTGATCGACTCTATTTTGAGCCACTGACCCTAGAGGATGTGCTGGAAATTGTTGATAAAGAAAAACCTTACGGCGTCATTGTCCAATACGGCGGACAGACACCCCTGAAACTCGCTTTAGGTCTTGAGGCTGCGGGAGTTCCTATCATCGGCACAAGCCCTGACATGATCGATGCTGCTGAGGACAGAGAGCGGTTTCAAAAGTTATTGCACGATTTGAAACTTTTACAACCCCCTAACGCAACTGCAAGAACCGAGGCAGATGCGCTCCTGAAAGCGCAAGACCTTGGGTACCCCTTGGTCGTTCGTCCCAGCTATGTGTTGGGTGGTCGCGCAATGGAGATCGTGCACGAACAAAAGGATCTTGAGCGTTATATGCGCGAAGCCGTCAAAGTTAGTCACGACTCCCCCGTACTATTGGATCGTTTCTTGAATGACGCTATTGAATGTGATGTAGATGCACTCTGTGATGGTGTGGATGTATTTATTGGCGGCGTGATGGAGCACATTGAGCAAGCCGGTGTTCACAGTGGAGACTCTGCCTGTTCACTCCCTCCTTATTCTTTGTCCGAGGCGACGATCAAAGAGCTAAAACTTCAAACCGCAGCGATGGCAAAAGGTCTTAATGTAGTAGGACTCATGAACGTGCAATTTGCGATTCAAAAGCAAAATGGACGCGATGTCATCTATGTTTTGGAGGTTAATCCAAGAGCAAGTAGAACAGTTCCATATGTTAGTAAGGCAACGGGTATCCAACTGGCCAAAGTCGCAGCCCGGTGTATGGTGGGTCAAACCCTTGTGTCCCAAGGCGTGACCCGCGAAGTACATCCCCCATATTTCAGCGTGAAGGAAGCTGTGTTCCCCTTCGTTAAATTCCCAGGTGTTGATACCATTTTGGGGCCTGAGATGAAATCAACGGGCGAGGTGATGGGAGTGGGCAAAACCTTTGGTGAAGCCTTTGTGAAGAGCCAAATTGGAGCTGGAACCCGTTTTCCTAGGCCAACAGATGAGATTAATAAAATTTTCTTAACTGTTAAAAATAACGACAAACCCAGGGCCGTTGAGCTTGCTAGGAGCCTTCTTGAAATGGGCTTTGAGCTGGTTGCAACCAAAGGCACTGCAGCTGCCATCAGCGCTGCTGGTTTAAAAGTGACTGCTGTTAACAAAGTCGCCGAAGGTCGTCCTCACGTCGTTGACATGATTAAAAATAACGAAGTCGCAATGGTGATCAACACCGTTGAGGAGCGTCGTAACGCGATTGCAGACTCACGTCAGATCAGAACCTCCTCTTTGATGGCCAGGGTTACAACGATTACAACGATGGCCGGCGCAGAGGCTGCGGTTCAAGGCATGAAGCACATGGATTCACTTGGGGTCTACTCTGTCCAAGAGATGCATGCCCAACTGGTCTAATGAGTACTTAAGCCAGGGCTTAGCCCAGGCTTGAGTAGTCCGAGGTGAGATTGAAAGCCCTCATCTCAGGCGAGCACCAGTCAACTAAAATGGGCTCGTTTGTTCTGAGTGCTTTTTGAGGGTCAAACGCAATAATTCGGGCTTAGTAGCTCGTGTGTTGTTTTAAATTAGTCAATTACACAATAAAATCTCGCAATTATGGCAACTATACCCATTACCAAACGCGGTGCAGAACAACTCAAAGAGGAGCTTCACCGCCTTAAAACCGTGGATCGTCCCTGGGTGATCAACGCTATCTCTGAGGCCCGTGCACAAGGGGATTTGTCCGAAAACGCTGAGTACGAAGCAGCTAAGGACAGGCAAGGTTTCGTCGAGGGTCGAATTCAAGAGATTGAGGGCAAGTTATCAGTTGCCCAAGTGATCGATCCAAGCTCCTTAAATGCTGAAGGCCTTGTGGTCTTTGGTAGCACAGTGGAGTTGGAGGATGAGAGCTCGGGAGAGAAAGTCACCTACCAGATCGTGGGTGAGGATGAGGCTGACTTAAAGTTGGGACTTATCAATGTCAGCAGTCCCATTGCACGTGCTTTGATTGGCAAAGAGGAGGGGGATTCCGCAGTGGTTCAAGCCCCAGGTGGCCAAAAGCGCTATGAAATTGTTGCTGTTTCCTATATTTGAAATTCACAAAAAGTAGAGAAATCATGATGGGCCGTCTGAAACTTTTCTTAGCAGCCTTTTGGTGGGGGAGCTTGAGCGCCGTTGGATTTATGGTTGTTCCGTTGCTCTTTGCAAACATGGATACCCCGTCTGAGGCAGGACGGATCGCTGCTGTGCTGTTTAGTGCTCAGACTTGGGTCTGCGTAGTCTGTGGCCTTGGTTTGATCGTGGTCGCTAAAAGACAGATGCAAGATGACACACTTTTTAGTCGGGAAAGCATTAAAGCCCAACCCTCGGGGTGGGTCATAACCGGCATGCTGTGCGCATTGGTGCTCGAATTTGCTGTCTCTCCTCATATCGTTGCACATGAAGATTTGGCATTGTGGCACTCTGTTGGAAGTTCGCTTTACTTGGCCCAGTGGCTCTGTGCAACAGGCTTTATGTGGCGGATTTATACCAAACTTAGTCGGTCAAATTAATCAGCAGATCAACAGGCGCCTTCAATGAGATTTAGTTGTCCAAGTTTCGCTTCTTGATCGATTTCAATTTAGGCTTCGCACGCTTGACTTGCCCCCCAGCACTCAGCCTTTGGTTCCCAAGGACCTTCACAGTTCTGACCTCGGGGCGTTGACCTCCGCGCTTGGAGTATTTGAGTACCTTGAATTCCCGTGGTCCTGGTTTACGGTCCTCATCAACAGATTTTTCTTTCTCAGCGGTGGGGCGCCACAGGACAAGGAGTTTACCAATGTGTTGGATAGGGGCGGCACTGAGTTCCTCGGCTAAGCTTTGGAACATCTGTTCTCGAGCTAACCGGTCATCTCCGTGAACGCGAATTTTGATCAAGCCGTGCGAATTTAACGCTGCATTGATCTCTTTGGTAACAGATGCGCTCAACCCCTCTTGTCCAATCATAACGACGGGTGTGAGGTGGTGAGCATTGGCGCGGTGTACTTTGCGCTGGCTTGGGGTTAGGATAATTGCTGACATCGTTGTATTATCCTCCCTCACAACGGGAACTCTAGTGAAAGTTAAAACTCAAAGCAAAAAAGTCAATAAGGCGTGGTTAAATGACCATGTTAATGACCCTTACGTCAAACTTGCCAAGAAAGAGGGCTACAGGGCAAGGGCTGCCTATAAGCTCAAAGAGATTGATGAAGAACTGAAACTCATCAAGCCAGGGCATGTCATTGTCGATTTGGGGTCCACCCCCGGCGCTTGGAGCCAGTATGTGCGCAGGAAACTAGCGCCCGAGGGCGCAGCGAGCGGGGAGCTACAAGGGGCAATCATTGCCTTGGACCTCTTGCCCATGGAGCCCGTTGAGGGCGTGGAGTTTATTTTGGGCGATTTTCGTGAGCCCTCCGTCTCTGACGAGCTGAGCAGGGTACTGAAGGGGCGAGTGGTGGATATCGTCGTCTCAGATATGGCCCCAAATTTGTCCGGTATCGAGTCCGCGGACGCAGCCCGAATTTCGCATTTGGTTGAGTTGGCTGTTGAGTTTGCTCAATCGCACATGAAAAAAGACGGCGCACTCGTGGTTAAGGTTTTTCACGGCAGTGGTTACAGCCAATTGGTTAAACTATTTAAGGACACTTTTAAGGTCGTTAAACCTATGAAACCCAAGGCCAGCAGGTCAAATTCCTCCGAAAACTTCATTGTGGGTTTAGGGCTTAAAGTGGGTGGTCTTTAAGCTTTTTACCTGGATTTTGGTGGTTTTAGGCTGCAAATTTAACAAAACCTTAGACGCTTTGGGGATGAATCGTGAAAAAGAGTGTCGCTCAAGGCTTGAAAAGCTTAAAATGGGACCTCAAATGACCTCTTAACCCTCCCGTTAAGGGTTTTATTTTCTGGAGCTTGCATTGAACAATCAGTGGTTTTCTAAGGTGGCCGTATGGCTAGTTATTGCTTTGGTACTTTTTACGGTATTCAAGCAATTCGATTCGCACTCTCAAGGCAGCACAGGTTACCTTGCTTACTCAGACTTTCTGGATGAAGTTCACAGCAAGCGCATCAAATCTGCTGTGATCCAAGAGGGGCAAGGCGGATCAGAGATTTTGGCAGTCACCACGGATGACCGTAAGGTCCACACCAACGCGACTTACTTAGACCGCGGCTTGGTTGGGGACTTGATTGCCAATAACGTTAAATTTGACGTCAAACCCAGAGAAGAGAGTTCACTTTTGATGACGCTTCTTGTGAGTTGGGGTCCGATGCTTTTACTCATTGGGGTTTGGATCTACTTTATGCGCCAAATGCAAGGCGGTGGTAAGGGCGGTGCATTTAGCTTTGGTAAAAGCCGGGCAAGGATGCTAGACGACTCCAACAACCAAGTGACCTTTGCTGATGTCGCAGGCTGCGATGAGGCCAAGGAGGAGGTTAAGGAAGTTGTTGAGTTCTTAAAAGATCCCCAAAAATTTCAAAAGCTGGGTGGACGTATTCCCCGTGGACTGCTCCTCGTCGGGCCCCCTGGTACTGGTAAGACTTTGCTTGCCAAGGGAATAGCCGGCGAGGCGAAGGTGCCTTTCTTTAGCATCTCTGGCTCAGACTTTGTGGAGATGTTTGTGGGTGTCGGAGCTGCCCGGGTTCGCGATATGTTTGAAAACGCTAAGAAAAACGCGCCCTGTATTATTTTCATCGATGAAATCGACGCCGTTGGCCGCCAACGTGGTGCTGGTCTGGGCGGTGGAAACGATGAGCGCGAACAAACGCTGAACCAGATGCTTGTGGAGATGGACGGTTTTGAGACCAACTTAGGCGTGATCGTTGTTGCCGCTACAAACCGCCCTGATATTTTGGACTCTGCACTACTGCGTCCTGGTCGCTTTGATAGGCAAGTCTATGTTCAACTGCCAGATATTCGTGGACGTGAGCAGATCTTAAACGTTCACATGCGCAAAGTACCGATTGGTCAAGATGTCAACGCGTCTGTGATCGCTCGCGGTACGCCCGGAATGAGTGGAGCCGATCTTGCCAATCTTTGTAATGAGGCTGCCCTGATGGCGGCTCGACGCAACGCGCGCGTGGTTGAAATGCAAGACTTCGAGAAAGCCAAGGACAAGATATTAATGGGTCCTGAGCGTAAGAGTATGGTGATGCCTGAGGAGGAGCGGACTAACACTGCATACCACGAGTCTGGTCATGCACTGATTGGTCGCTTGTTGCCTAAGTGTGATCCGGTGCATAAAGTTACGATCATCCCGCGCGGTCGCGCGCTTGGGGTTACGATGAGTTTGCCTGAGAAAGACCGCTATAGCTATGACCGCGAGTACATGCTGAATCAAATCAGTATGCTATTTGGTGGACGAATCGCGGAAGAAGTTTTCATGAACCAAATGACAACCGGTGCATCCAATGACTTTGAGCGAGCAACCCAAATTGCACGTGATATGGTTATGCGCTACGGTATGTCTCAGGCACTGGGTCCGATGGTTTATGCTGAAAATGAGGGGGAAGTCTTCCTGGGTCGCTCGGTCACAAAGACCACTCACATGAGCGAGTCAACCATGAAGAAAGTGGACGATGAGGTTCGCTCGATCATTGATACGCAGTACAACTTGGCAAGACGCTTGATTGAAGAAAACCAAGACAAAATGCACGCTATGGCAGGTGCACTTTTGGAGTGGGAGACGATTGATATCGAACAACTCGATGACATCATGGCTGGTCGCGCGCCTCGCCCACCCAAAGACTGGTCACCGCGTGTCCCTCCATCTGGCGATGGAAGCGGTGGCAACGGGCAGTCTGTACCTGTTAATCCAGCACCAACTGCGGCTTAAGGTTAAGCGGATACTTAACCTAGTCACTCTCAAAGAGTCTGAGCGATCAATTTCTCCTGATTGCTCTAGATTCCTTGAAAGGCTTGCAAGCTATGTCTAACCCTTTAGATTTGCCTGGGCAAACCCCTTATCACATGGAGTGGCGAACCTCTCGCTTTGCCCTTGATCTGGGTGATCCACTGATCATGGGTATCGTGAATGTAACCCCTGATTCATTTTCCGATCCTGGTGAGTTTTATAAGTCACGCGTTGCGATTGAGCACGCTGCACAACTTCTTAAAGACGGCGCACATATCCTGGATATTGGTGGTGAGTCCTCACGTCCGGGTGCAACGCCTATTGACGCTACAGAGGAGTGGCGCAGGGTGGGGGAAGTCCTGGGCGAGGCGGTAAAGTGGAATGTGCCCATTTCACTTGATTCCTATCGATTAGAAACCCAGTTACGTGCCTTGGATTTAGGGGTGGACATCATTAATGATATTTGGGCCTTGCAGCAGAATGGAGCTCTTGAGAAATTAAAAGCCTATCAGTGCGGTATTTGTTTGATGCACATGAACGGCGAGCCCAGCACGATGCAGCGGACTCCTTTGCAGGGCACTCCTTTGGAGGCATTTGCCAGCGTGCAGAACTTTCTGACCCAAAGGATCCAAGCTTTGGAGGAGGCAGCCTACTCACCCAGTCGAATCGTTGTGGATCCAGGGATTGGGTTTGGCAAAACTGTTGAACAAAATCTATATCTCCTAAAAAATCAAGCCAAGCTCACCGAGTTGGGTTATCCCTTGTTGATTGGGTGGTCACGTAAATCTACACTTGGACAAGTAACAGGGTGTGCCGTGAGCGACAGATTGGCACCAAGTCTCGCAGCCTTGATGATGGCACTTGAGCGCGGTGCTAAGATTTTAAGAGTACATGATGTACGAGAGAGTCACCAAGCACTGGAGATGTGGCGAGCAGTCGTTAATTGTGAAAAAGTTTAAAACAAGAAAAACATGACCAGACAATATTTTGGAACAGACGGGATTCGCGGCACAGTTGGACAGCATCCGATTACGCCTGATTTTGTGTTGAAACTTGCCCACGCTGTAGGTCGCGTGCTCAGACGCGAGGAGTCTCGCCCAACCGTCCTCATCGGTAAAGATACCCGTATCTCGGGGTACATGCTGGAGTCCGCACTAGAGTCTGGGTTTAACTCTGCGGGGGTTGATGTCTTGTTACTCGGCCCACTGCCAACTCCTGGAGTCGCCTATCTCACTCGGGCGCAGCGAGCAGCCCTTGGAGTCGTGATTAGCGCCAGTCATAATCCTTTTGCTGATAACGGCATCAAGTTTTTCAGTGCAACAGGCTCCAAACTCAGTGATGAGTGGGAGCTCTCAGTTGAGGACGTGATCAAGGAGCTACCACAGTGGGTCGACTCCACCGCATTGGGTCGAACCAAACGTTTGGATGACGCTGCAGGACGGTACATTGAGTTTTGTAAAAGTACCTTCTCAAATGACTTGACATTGAAGGGCGTCAAAATTGTGGTTGACGCCGCCAACGGCGCTGCGTACCAAATTGCGCCCAAGGTATTTCATGAGCTCGGTGCTGAGGTTATCTCCCTTGGATGCTCGCCCGATGGATTCAATATCAATAAGGGTGTGGGTGCGACTCACCCCGAGTCTTTGGTCAAAGCTGTCATGGAGCACAAAGCCGATTACGGCGTTGCTTTGGACGGTGACGCGGATCGCCTTCAATTTGTGGACTCTGAGGGGCGACTGTTCAACGGTGACGAGATTTTGTATTTGATGGTGGATGAACGTCTGAGTAATGGACAAAAAGTGGAGGGCGTGGTGGGCACACTGATGACCAATATGGCCGTCGAGTTGGCCTTAAAAGCGCGTGGTGTTGAGATGGTTCGAGCCAAGGTCGGCGACCGTTATGTACTCGAGGAGTTGGACAAAAAAGGGTGGACTCTTGGTGGGGAGGGCTCAGGCCATTTGCTCGCCCTTGATAAACACACAACGGGCGACGGGATTATCAGTGCTTTACAGGTTTTACAGGCCTGCGTCAGGAATAATAAAAAACCGGCAGACATTTTAAAATCTGTCCCTCTTTTCCCCCAAGTCTTACTAAACGTTCCACTGAGGGCTGGTATGGACTGGGAGTTAAACCACGAATTCAAACACCGCAGTACTCAAATTAGCAATCAATTAAAAGGACAGGGGCGCTTGTTGATTCGTGCCAGCGGGACGGAGCCGCTGCTCAGGATTATGGTTGAGGCGAAGGCAGGGGTTGATGTGATGCCTATGGCACAGTATTTAGCAGAGGCCTTTGACGTTTGATTGAGTGATGACCTAGCAATCTTTTTTCGTAAACATAGAGGATTAGCGGAAAATACGAGGCTCCACGAGTCAACCAAATTTCTTTACAAGCGTTAATAAAGGGTACATACTTTGTTAATTGTCAAAGATAACAATAGATCCTAAGCAAAA
>CAIKNE010000151.1 GCA_903828695.1 uncultured Burkholderiales bacterium
ACGAGCATCGCCTCACTGTATGCAAGTGGCCACCTAGCCCCAGTCGTTCAATAAGCATCTCACCGAGCGCTTAACGGATAACGGATCGGCATCTTATCCGTCCCGGCTCGCTTGAAGAGTTCCCAGCTTTCGCCGCTTTTTTCTTGTTCACGAAACCTTTTACTCAACACATTACTAAATCATTCGCCTAGAGCGATGGTTTAAACATTAAATGCCAAAAGCCTTGCACACCTCTCAACTGCACTCATTGCCTTTGCTTGCGCGGGGCAAAGTGCGAGATAACTACGCGCTCGGGCATGACCGACTCTTAATGGTAGCTAGTGACAGAATTAGCGCATACGACGTCATTATGAATGAGCCCATTCCGGGCAAGGGTGAATTGCTCACCCAAATGGCTTTATTTTGGTTTGAGAAGCTGGGTCCAAATGGACTGAACATTTGCCCCACCCATCTCACAGGCGAGGATCCAACGCAGGTGGTTTCAGCCGATGAACGCAGTCAAGTTTTAAATAGATCTATGGTTGTCAAACGCCTAAAACCACTACCGATTGAAGCCGTGGTTCGTGGTTATTTGGCCGGCAGTGGTTGGTCAGAATACCAACAAAATCAAAGAGTTTGCGGGGTTGAGCTACCACCCCATCTTAAAAACGCTTCCAAGCTCAGTGAGCCGATTTTCACACCCGCGGCAAAAGCGCAGATGGGCGAGCATGATGAGAACATTACATTTCAACAAGTTATCGACACCATCGGTTTAGAGCTTGCACAACAGGTCAGAGATTACAGCATCAAGCTCTATATGGCTGCTCGGGATATTGCAGCTCAAGCTGGAATTATTATTGCGGATACAAAATTTGAATTTGGTCTTGATACTGACGGTACGCTCGTTTTGATGGATGAAATACTCACCCCCGATTCATCGCGTTATTGGCCTGCAGAGCACTACACCGAGGGTGCAAATCCACCGAGTTTTGACAAGCAGTTTTTGCGTGATTGGCTAGAGAGCGTTCAAATCAATGGCGTTCCTTGGTCCAAAACCCCACCGGCTCCCACATTGCCGGATGAGGTGATACAAAGAACTGCTGAGAAATACAGGGAAGCTTGGACGCGTCTATCTGCGTCTTGAATGCTCTTTAAATCTTTAATTCAACACCATACTTAGTTTTCTTCTATATTTAGACACAAGCTCCGCCTGAGGGTCTTGCACAGCAGCACTGTTACCCGTTAACTCGATACCGCCAGCCGTTTTATTGCTCAAGGCTTCTTGGTTTTTATTTTTTGCTGGACTGAGGAGTTCCAATACAGAGACATATGTCTTTCTTGCGATTTCTTTTTCCCAGGCTTTATCGCGCATCACAATCTCTAAGAGCTCATCCATCGCTTGAATCATCTCACCACTTGCGATAAGGACTCTTGCCTTGGCCAGCCGAGTATCAAAGTCTCTCTTGTTGGCTGCAATCAAAGCGTCAAATTGCTCCACGCTCCATGCACCTCGCTCATCTGTAGTTGCAAACATTAGCGCCTGCAACCAATGATTTAATGCGTCAAAGCGAACTTGTAAGGGGATTTGGGCCAAGGCAGGAGAGAGTGCGCTTTGGGCAGACTCCAATTCACCGACTGAGATCAAAAGCTTTACGTAGTCAAAACGAGCATCATCATTGGCTGGATTGATGGCGAGAGCTTCTTGCAATTTGGCCAGTGCTGCGTTCGTATCTCCCTCGCCGAGTAGCTCCTCTGCCTGCTCCATATCCTCTTGAACCGCCAAATCTGCTTCGCTGGGAAGGTGTTTATCTAAAAACTCTTTGACCTTAGATTCGGGCAAAGCGCCCATGAACCCATCTAGGGGGCGTCCGTCTTTGATGAGAACGCAAGTGGGGATGCTGCGAATACCAAAAGCCGCAGCCAGTTGCTGTTCGTCGTCAGAATTTATTTTGACGAGGTTAAACCGACCCCCATAATCAACTTCAAGTTTCTCCAGTATGGGGCCTAAAGATTTGCAAGGCCCACACCACGGCGCCCAAAAATCTACTAAAACCGGCGTTTCAGCAGATTTGGCAATTACATCGGACTCAAAATTTTCTTCAGTTACATCAATCATGGGTAATACTCGATCATTCAAACCTTAAAATCAATCTCTGCCAGTTTGCACACGCTAACACGCGCCTAGCGCAATCTTATTATGAAAAATCCAATTATCGCCGTGGTTATGGGATCCCAATCAGACTGGGAGACCATGGAGCACGCAACGCACATTTTGCACGAGTTTGGGATCCCCTTTGAGGCTCAAGTCTTATCAGCACACAGAATGCCTGACGATATGTTTAGTTTTGCAGAAAACGCCTTAAACCGTGGTTTAAAGGCGATTATTGCGGGAGCTGGGGGCGCAGCGCACTTGCCAGGAATGTTAGCCGCTAAAACGACCATCCCGGTTCTAGGCGTTCCAGTGGCCAGTCGTTACTTAAACGGTGTTGACTCTTTGCACAGCATCGTGCAAATGCCCAAGGGAATTCCAGTGGCAACATTCGCAATCGGTGCAGCTGGGGCGGCAAACGCTGCCTTGTTTGCAACTGCCATGCTTGCACAAACAGACCCACTTCTTCAAACAAAACTTGAAGCCTTTAGGAAGCATCAAACGCAATTGGCTCGGGAGTCTCAGTTACCGGTTTGAGCTTTATTTGCAAATTAGCATGAATAGCTCGAAAGGGTTTGCGTATTTTCGAAAACCCTAAACACTTTTAAAAATACCCGCTGTACCCTTATACGCAAGAGCTTCTTTAATCCGCGTACCGCTAAACTCACACTCTTGACTTCACTATTTCACGATCAATGCACGCTCCAATCAAGAATTTATTACCTGGTGCCACGCTGGGGGTTTTAGGTGGGGGTCAACTGGGCAGAATGTTTGTGCACTGCGCGCAGCGCATGGGCTACCAAACCGCCGTATTAGACCCAGATCCCCAAAGTCCCGCCGGTCTCGTCTGTCATCACCACATCAAAACGGATTACGAAGATCCTCAAGGGCTGCGTGAGTTAATGCGTTTGTGTGATGCGGTCACGACTGAGTTTGAAAACGTGCCCGCGCTTGTCCTCCAAGAGCTCGCAACTCACTTGCCCGTCAATCCCAGCGCTTTTGCAGTCTCCATCGCTCAAGACCGAATCAAAGAGAAAAAGCATTTCACGGATTGCAAAGTACCCGTCGCACCCTACGGTGTCATAACCCGTCAAGAAGATTTAGGAGCGCTACCTGAGACCTTATTACCGGGCATCTTAAAAACCGCTCGCCTAGGGTACGACGGCAAGGGACAAATCCGGGTTCAAACGACTCAAGAGCTAAAGTCGGCTTGGAACGAAATTCAAGCCCATCAACGCGATGCACAAGGGATGCCCTGCGTTTTAGAAAAACTCCTACCCCTTGAGTTTGAATGCTCTATTATTCTGGCGCGAAACGCATCGGGTCACATCGTCAACTTACCCCCTCAGCGCAATATTCACAGGGACGGTATTTTGGCTTTAACACAGGTACATGAGGGCTGTTTGCCCAAGGCACTGCAAACACAGTTGATTGAGTTTGCAAGCGAAGTTGCGGATCAACTTAAGTATGTTGGCGTTCTTTGTGTTGAATTCTTTATTTTGAAAAACGCCAACCCATCACCTTCTGAGCCCCAGCAGTACAGCCTTGTGGTCAATGAGATTGCCCCTCGGCCACACAATAGTGGCCATTACAGTGTGGAGGCTTGTGATGTCTCGCAATTTGAATTACAGGTGCGTTGCTTGGCGAGCCTGCCCCTTACCCGCCCCCGTCAATTGTGCCCCGCTTTGATGTTAAATCTTCTAGGGGACCTTTGGCTAGACCCACTCTCTACAGAAAGAGATCCTATATGGAGAGAGCCCGATTGGGCTGCTATCTTAAAGTTAAACGGCGTTCATTTGAATCTGTACGGCAAGCATGAGCCCAGAAGACTTCGCAAAATGGGGCACATTACGATTACTGGAAGTGATGTGGCTGCTTTGTACACAACCCTCAATGAAATCACCCATATTTTAGCCCTGCCCGCATTCACTAGGCCCTGAATCAGATTGCCTTGCATATCCACTTAAGCACCTTCTTAAACATCAACTGAACCCAATATTTATGATTATTGAAGGCAGCGCCCCCGGATCCATCGATCTCGCAGTTGAATCACTGCTTAGGGATGAGTTAATTGGGCTACCGACAGAGACCGTCTACGGGCTGGCTTCAAACGCGCTCAACGACGCGGCAACTCTTAAAATCTTTGCGCTCAAAGGGCGCCCTGTTGATCACCCCCTCATTGCTCACATTTACGACTCCAACGCGGTACACCATTTCGCCAAAGAAGTCCCCGAGTTCGCCTTGAACCTAATGCAGGCCTTTTGGCCGGGCCCGCTGACGCTGATCTTGAAAAAAATGGACGGTATAGCTGCTGCTTGCACGGCAGGCGCTCCTACCATAGCCCTTCGTTGTCCGGCCCACCCAGTTGCTCAAGCCTTGTTAAAGCGCTGCCAAGAGGTCGGTATATGGGGCCTAGCAGCCCCGAGTGCAAACCGTTTTGGACGCGTCAGTCCGACCCATGCCGAGCACGTTGCGCAGGAGTTTGGAGACACGCTCACCATCTTAAACGGCGGACCCTCAAGCGTTGGGATTGAATCCACGATTGTGGACTGCACCCGGGGCGCACCCATCGTTTTACGTCCTGGAATGCTCACCCTAAAAGAGCTTTCTCATGCTGCCAAATGTCCTGCAGTGATGGCCCAACGCCCCGGCGCGCAGGCTCAAACAGGTGACATCGACACCCCCAAAGCTTCAGGAACGCTTGAATCGCATTACGCACCCGACGCACTCGTGCGCCTGCTGAGCACAAATGAGATGGGTGCACGCCTGCAGAACTTCAGAAGTCCAAATCTTCAACTAGCCATTTGGTCCAGGTCTCCTCCTATTGGAATTGAGGCAAAAAATTTAAACCACGCGCTCATGCCTGATACACCCGCGGAATGCGCAAAGGCGTTATTTGCCCAATTAAGAGCGTTTGACGCCCTTGGTATGACAGAAATCTGGGTTGAAAGGCCCCCTCAAAGCCCAGAATGGGCGGGAATTACGGATCGTTTACAACGCGCGGCCCACTCAGGGACCGAACACCGTTAAACTATTGGGATTGTCTGGAGAAACGGGATGTTTTTGAAATCGTTTGTTAATAAACTTCGCTACTTAGTTTGGGCAAGCCCTATTGTTTGGTTGGCTTTGCTAAATGGTTGCGGTAGTGGTAGTGTTTTAGACCCCTTCGTTCCCACAAGAATCATTGCCTTTGGCGATGCATTCATGGACACTCGCAGCCCTAGATTCACAGTGAACGATGAAATTCCATCTGTTACCACTGCACCTTTAACCAATTATTCAGATGGTCACGGGCCTTTAAACAACTCATCCACCATTTCTTATGTTTTCCAGTTCAATCCATTGTTTTATATCAATGGTTACTTATCAACGATCATCAATCAGTTTGCACCTGCAGTAACCAGCACCTCCACCTCCGCAGTGGATACAGCCATCAATCCGGAGTTAACGGTGATCGAGAGAATTGCTGCTGATTACGGCTTTGGCACGGCGGTGCTCCCCATGAGCACGATCTTCGCAGCCAATAGCAACTGGACCGTTCCCTCTGCTACAGGCGTTTACTCCTTTGCAGAAGGCAACGCACTGGTGACTGACCAGGCCGGCACAGCCTCTGGCGCCCAGCAAAGTTACGCTGCTGGTGCGTACACGGGCAGTCTCAGTCCTGCGCGCTCTATTCAATCCCAAATTAATATGTATTTAAGGGATAACGGTGGATCGTTTTCTGCCAATGATTTAATCATTGTTAACGGAGGCACTGCGGACATTTTGTGGAGCACCCTTGGCGCCGGAGCCCCTAGCGTTACGGCTGCTGCTACAAACTTGGTCTCTCAAGTCAACAACGTCCTCGGTCACGGTGCAAAACACGTTGTGGTCTACGGCCCACCCAACTTGGGTCGATCACCTTTTGCCACGGCTCAGTCCATCGCCCCAGCGCTGACAAATGCTTCTTTGACTTTATCCTCAGGAGGCTGCAATGACTTTAACTGTGCGCTAGAGCTTGGAATTCAAAGGTTGGTTGGAACTGTCTCTCAAAATCCTGTGCTCTACATTGATATTTCAAGTCAATCGAGCAACATTACGGGAACTGTGCACTCTGGCACCAGCAACACTTTCGCGGTCTATACAGATCCGTTATACGGAGCGCCCGCCCTTTCTTACCCCGGTGAAAATGTAGACACTACGATGATGGATCCATCTGCAGCATCAGGGGCTACTGACGCTAATTATTACTGTAATCAGACAAATATTGGCGTGCGGAATTTTTACATCACATCCCCCCCTATTGGGACAGCTTCAATCACGGTCACGGGTGTACCGCCGACTTTAACGCCCGCGGCTGGATACTGTTACGCAAATCCCAAAACGCCAACAACCCCATTTGCCCACAACTACACTGCGCCACTCGACTACAGAAGTTATGCGTATGCCGATCCCATTTACTTCACCCCTTCTGTGAATAGAATGTTGGGGGATTGGATCCTCAGCAAACTGCGCTTAGCCAGCTGGAGGTAAGCTTTGGGCTTTAGAGTTAATATGCCTTAGTGCCATGAAGCGCAGGGTAAGAGTTAAGGGATACGGGAATTCATTTGTGATTTCCCACCCAATCCAGTAAGGCGTCAAAAACAGGTCTTGCACCATTGGCCGCTGAATGATTGATGATTGCAACTACGACGCAATCTTGTCCATTGATATTGGGCAAATAACCCGCTATGCCCGTGACCCCTTTCAAACTCCCTGTCTTGATGTGCCCACGCGTCTTAGCCCGACTTTGTTTAAGCGTTCCGTCCACGCCAACCAGTGGCAGCGAGGCTGCAATCTCTGGATAAAAAGATTGTCCATAAATCCAGCCCAACAATTTACCGAGATCTTGAGCACTCATCTGCGTTTCTCGACTCAGTCCTGATCCATTGTCAAACTTAGGTGTTGGCGTACCTATTTTTTTAGCCCACCACTGATTGAGAACACCGCGCGCGCTATCAGGGGTGGCAGAGTTGGTAAGTTGAGCGCCAAGCGTTAAAAAGAGTTGCTGCGCCATGACGTTGTTACTGAATTTGTTGATGTCTCGAATGACCTCGGCCAGTTGGGCTGAGTCCACGGCAAAGGCGGGTTTTAAATTAGGCGGCACACTCCCCTCTCGAACTTGACCACTGCTCGTCCCCCCGAGTTCATGCCACATCCCCTCTACCGCCTTGGAGGCAAAATGTGCGGGATCTGCGTAAGCAACGGGCCACAAACGTTCGCCGCAACTTTGCGGGTATTGCCCTTTAAATGAAATTTGGGTTGGATCTTGCAAGTCAGCCTTCAAAGCGGCCCTGTAATCTAAACAATCCCCGCTGACGAGAGGTGCTGTGGCTTGAATCTTCACACCTGACAGGGGTGGCTCCGCGTGAATGCGGACCACCTTTGCCTG
>CAIKNE010000152.1 GCA_903828695.1 uncultured Burkholderiales bacterium
AAAATGGAGATGATGTCTAGACGAGCGTATGGATTTAGAAATTTCGAGAATTACAGACTGCGCGTCTTGGCACACTGTGGTTGGAATGGAGTATTCAACCGTGTTTAATAAATGCCCATCCCCCGTTAATTGGGTAGAGCCGGTTCTCACCCTACTTTATATCTAAGTGGAATAGCACATGAAAAAGGGCTTCGTTTTATAGATACCCCTGATCTCATTTGACTTAAAAACGAGGAAAGGGTTAGTAGGAACTATCCTACTAACCCTTTTATCTAATGGTCGGCGTGGCGGGATTCGAACTCGCGACCCCTTGCACCCCATGCAAGTGCGCTACCAGGCTGCGCTACACGCCGAAGCTTTGTATTATAACGCGCTAAGTCTAAATTAATTCTATAACTGCTTAGGGTTCGCTCAGTAATTCTCTTATCTCATAGAGCTCGCGACGCAGGGCCTGAAGTCTGGGCTTGTCGGTTAGAACGCCCGCAAGACTCCAAGGCTCATCGGAGGCGATGTCTCCGATACTTAAATTGTCTTCCAAATCCTCTACCCCCACAAGTAGAACCTCACCAGCCCGCTTTTTATCACGCTCTAACTGGACTATTTCTTGCAATTTATTGCGAGCGCCACTGATGGTGAATCCTTGGTCGTACAGTAAATCTCTGATACGCCTGACCAAGAGCACTTCGTGGTGCTGGTAGTAACGACGGTTCCCCCTGCGCTTCATAGGGCGCAACTGTGTGAATTCCTGCTCCCAATAGCGCAGCACATGTGGTTTAACACCACATAACTCACTCACCTCACCAATGGTGAAGTAGCGCTTTGAAGGGATAACTGGGAGGGATGTCTCCATGGTATTCAATGCTCAAGAACAGAGGCTAGAGGGTACACGATCTTGGGGCAAATGGTAAGCTTTTTATGCTTCTTCGCCCTGAATTTGTTGTTTTAATTTGGAGCTTGCGTGAAAAGTAACCACTCTTCGCGCCTCAATGGGTATGGATTCTCCGGTACGAGGGTTTCTGCCAGGTCTTTGAGCCTTGGTTCGGATTTGGAAATTCCCAAATCCAGAGATTTTGACGTCCTCACCTTCTACCAATTTTTGGGAAATCAGCTCAAAAAATGCATCAATCATGTCCTTGGACTCGCGTTTGTTCAGGCCAATTTGCTCAAACAACATCTCAGCAAGGTGTGCCTTTGTGAGCGCCGGCGTCTCTAAACTTTCTAATGACAATTCCATGATAGCTTTCTCCTAAATTCTGAGGATTCAGTGCTGAGCGCTCAATCCCTAAGCAGCGCGCAGTCTCGCACCAACTTTGTCGCTCAACGCTTGGATCACAACGCTGGTCACACTCTCAATTTCTGCTTCTGTAAGAGTTCCCTCTTCACTGGAGAGGGTCAACCTGACTGCCAAGCTCTTTTCCCCCTCTGACATGCCAGCAACGACTTGTCCCTTAGGTCTATAAATGTCAAATAGACATGCACCTTTGAGTAGCCCCTTTGTCTGCGATGAATACACCGCATTCATTAAATCGACGTGAGTAACTAAGTCTTTAACAACCACTGCAATATCGCGCTCAACAGACTGAAATCGTGGGACTGCATGGGCCTTAGGAACTACGCCGTGGATCAACGCGTCCCACTCAAATTCAAACAGCAACGGTGCAGCAGCAAATCCCCAGGCCTGACGGTGCTTAGGGTGAAGCTCTCCAATGTAGCCAATCAAAGCGCCGTTCTTTAAAACCGCAGCACTTCTTCCTGGGTGCAACGCAGGGTGAGGGAGTTGAACACCCTCGCCTGCCTTTGGGTTACTGTTCAATGCAACAAACTCCAACTCCACAGGCGCAAAAAGCGCCAGCACATCGGCCTTCATGTCAAAGAAGTCAACCGCTCTCTCAGGCACCCCCCACTGGAGTGGGGAATTGGGGCCGTAAGACAACCCCGCTATGCGCATAGGTTGATCGATGCCCGCAACCGTCGCGCTTGAATGCTCAACAGTTGGGTCCTTTTTAAAGACACGCCCCACCTCAAACACTCTCACGCGCGTGGCCTTGCGGTCTAAATTAAACCGAAGCACCTCGAGCAAAGACCCCATCAAAGAGGATCGCATCACGCTCATAGGAGCAGCGATGGGGTTGAGCAATTTGACGGGATTCGCATTGCCAGCTAAATCTCTTTCCCACTCCTCCTTCACAAAACTAAAGTTGATGGTTTCTTGATACCCCAAACCTGCAACTTTATGTCTCAATGCAAAAGGTCCCCGCTCAGACTCATCTCTTAGTTTCGGTGTGATGGGGGCAACAGGGGGAGTTGAAGGCAATTGATCAAAGCCAATCATGCGAGCGACTTCTTCTATTAAGTCCTCTTCAATTTGCAGATCAAACCTGTAGCTAGGAGGTGTGACGGTTAGTACCCCAGGAGATTCACTAACGGGCAGACCTAGACGAGTGAAGGCATCAAGCATTTGCTGCTGTGTAATCGGCATACCGATTACTTTTACAGCTCGCTCTACTCTTAGCTTCACAGCAGAGCGAGTGGGCAAATTTGGCGAAACATCAAAAAATGGTCCACAAGCAGTGTGAGCGTCGCCGCAAATTTGGAGCACCAAGCTCGTAATTCTTTCAACTGCGTAAGGGGTCAGTGAGGGATCCACACCACGCTCAAAACGGTGTCCAGCGTCTGTACTAAAGTTAAACCTCCTTGCCCGCCCAGCAATACTGGTAGGCCACCAATAGGCGGCTTCTATGTAAATATTTTGCGTGCTGTCGCCCACCGCACTTGCATCTCCACCCATGATGCCAGCCAAAGACTCAACAGCTTGGTCATCTGCAATCACCCCCACAGTCGAATCCAAGGTCACTGTGTTGCCGTTTAAGAGCTTGAGGGTCTCGCCGTCCTTGGCAAAGCGTACCTGCAAATCACCCTTGATTTTGTCGCGATCAAAGATGTGTGTGGGTTGACCACACTCAAACATTACGTAGTTGGAGATATCTACCAGTGGGCTGATGCTTCGCTGGCCGCAGCGCTCAAGACGATCTACCATCCAGCGCGGTGTTTGCGTCTGAGTTTGTGATTTCACGCCGCTCATCACGCGTCCGCTAAAGCGGCCGCACAACTGAGCAGCGTGAACATGAACACCCAATGACTCTTTATTTTGCGGTGTAGCGCTGCCAGATAGCTGCGTACTTGGAAGCGGTTTTAGCGGCGCTCCTGTAAGTGCACTGACCTCTCGCGCAACACCGTAAATACTCAAACAATGTGCCAAATTGGGCGTCAATTTAAGAGTGAAGAGTGTGTCATCCAACTTCAGATGTTCTCTGATGTCTTGACCATTTTGTGCGTCCAAGGACAACTCAAGTAAGCCGCCGTGCTCATCATTCAAGCCCAGCTCCTTTGAAGAGCAAAGCATTCCTGCACTCTCCACACCGCGGAGTTGCCCCACTTTGATCACAAAAGCTTTACCATCAGCCCCAGGAGGCAGCTCTGCGCCAACGGTTGCGCAGGGCACCTTAATGCCCACACGTGCATTAGGTGCACCACAGACAATCCCAAGCGGGTGTTGCCCGCCAATATCAACACTACACACTCTGAGGCGGTCTGCGTTAGGATGCTGAGCTACTTCCATGATCTCACCGACTACGACATTTGTAAACGGTGGGGCAACGGGTCTTAATTCCTCAACCTCTAAACCCGCCATGGTTAGCACATCGGCTAGGGCCTGGGTGGTGATGGGAGGATTGCAAAACTCACGCAACCAAGATTCTGGGAACTGCATAAATAAGTCTGGTTAAAGTATCGTTAAATTAAATCTGTTTATCTAAATTGACCAAGGAAGCGTAAATCCCCGTCAAAGAAGAGTCTTAAATCGTTGACCCCGTATCTGAGCATGGTCAGACGATCGGGGCCCATACCAAAAGCAAAACCAATGTATTTTTCTGGATCAAGCCCCATGTTGGAGACAACTTTGGGGTGGACTTGCCCAGAACCGGCTACTTCCAGCCACCTTCCAGCAAGTGGGCCACTTGCAAATTGAATATCAATCTCCGCACTAGGTTCAGTAAAGGGGAAGAAACTAGGTCTAAAACGAAGTTCGAGTTCGCGTGTCTCAAAAAATGAATAACAAAAATTAGTGAAAACTACTTTCAAGTCTTTAAAGCTCACCTGCTCACCAAGCCATAGTCCCTCGCACTGATGAAACATCGGCGAATGAGTTGCGTCACTGTCAACGCGGTAGGTTCTACCGGGCGCTATAACTCTGATTTCAGGCATGGGGAGACCCGCATCTAGAGCCTCTTTGTGACGACGAACATGTTCGACCGCATAGCGGATTTGCATGGGACTGGTATGAGTCCTCAGCACATAGTCACCCTCAACATAAAAGGTGTCATGCATCGAGCGGGCAGGATGATCTGGAGGCGTATTGAGCGCGGTAAAGTTAAACCAATCTGTCTCAATTTCCGGACCTTGAGCGACATCAAACCCCATAGACCCGAAGATTCCCTCTATACGCTCAAGGGTTAAGGAGACAGGATGCAGTCCTCCTTGCGCGCTTGATCGCCCAGGCAATGTCACATCAATGGCTTCGGCTTTAAGTTGCACCTCGAGCTCTGCAAGCGCAAGCCCCGCCCTCTTGGAGTTCAAGGCCTCTTCGATCGCCACCTTAGATTTATTGATCAGTGCACCTTGCGCTTTTTTATCTTCAACGCTGAGTGCCCCCAACCCCTTCATCATCAAAGTGATGTGACCGGACTTGCCAAGAAACTGAGCCTTTGCATTTTCCAGCTCTGCGGGAGTTTGACAAGACTCAAATAACGCCCTAGCTTCTTGCACCAAGGTATCTAGATCGCTCATAAAACTCTTTTAAGTAATAGGTGTGTAGAAATAAAAAAGGGATTGAAGCTTTTAAAAGCCACAATCCCTTAGTCGCAAAGTTAATGTGATGCGTGGTAGCGCAGATCCCTAATAATTATGAATCCGTACGACCTTGATCAAATACTTTTAGCATTCACCCAATCAACCCACACGCAATGAAAAAATGCGGGGAGAATGGAAGAACAGCTCACTTTATGCAGCCAGGTGTGCTTTTACTTGATCAACAATGCTACCAAAGGCTGCCTTGTCATGGACAGCTAAGTCAGCGAGCATTTTGCGATCAATCTCTATAGCCGCTTTACGCAGACCATTCGCAAATTGGCTGTAAGTAATACCAAACTCTCTGGCTGCAGCGTTGATACGCGCAATCCAAAGTTGTCTAAATACACGTTTCTTTGTACGGCGATCTCTGTAGGCATATTGCCCTGCCTTCATAACCGCTTGTTTAGCGATTCTGAATACATTTCCACGACGACCACGAAAACCCTTAGCAAGGGTCAGTACTTTTTTGTGACGGGCTCTTGCCGTCACACCACGTTTTACGCGAGGCATATTTGTTCTCCTAGTTCGCTTGGGGGATTAAAGGCCAGCCGAGGGCAGCATCTGCGCCATGTGACCCATATTGGTCTCATGAACAGTTACAGCTCCACGCAGGTGACGTTTGTTCTTGGTGCTCTTCTTGGTCAGAATGTGACGCTTGAAGGCTTGACCGCGTTTAACGGTTCCACCTGGGCGAACTCGAAAGCGCTTCTTTGCGCTACTTTTAGTCTTCATTTTGGGCATTTACTGCTCCCTTTTAAATTGTGCTCGTGAGGCGCCTGCGAAAAACCCCCGCAGTCTTGTTAGCCCCGAGACACTTTGCTTTTGCGCTGCCTTTTAAGCATCCGCGGCAACAGTTGCCACTTCAGCTACGGGTTTGGCTACGCTACCCGGTTTTCTCTTTCCTGGCGCAATCATCATCACCATCTGGCGTCCCTCTAATTTGGGGAACTGCTCGACAATAATCAAATCTGCCAACTCATCTTTGATACGCTGCAAGAGTGCCATTCCAAGGTCTTGGTGAGTAATCTCACGTCCCCTGAAACGCAAAGTAATCTTGCATTTATCTCCGTCATCCAAGAAGCGCTTGATGTTGCGCATCTTGATGTTGTAATCGCCGTCATCAGTGCCAGGACGAAACTTAATCTCCTTAACATCAATCACCTTTTGCTTAGATTTTGCCTCTGCAGCCTTCTTTTGTTCTTGGTATTTGAACTTTCCGTAGTCCATTAACCTGCAAACAGGAGGCGTTGCCATTGGGGCAATCTCAACCAAATCCACATCGTACTCGCCTGCCATTCGCAGGGCCTCAGTCAGACTGACGACACCCAAGGGCTCGTTGTCTGGACCGGTAATACGTACTTCGGTAGCCGTGATTTCACGGTTTAAACGGTGCTTACGCTCTTCGCGCTGACGGCGATCTCTAAATTCTGTAGCGATGGTTCATGTCCTCAAAAATGACCCGATCAGACTTTTGGTACTTGATCGGTGAATCTCCGGTTCAGTGAGACGCCATACGCTGCCTGGCCAAGACCAGTTCATCGTTTATGAGTAACATCTTCCAGGATTCTTTGAGAAAAGGCCTCCAAGGACATCACTCCGAGGTCAATATTTCCTCGGGCGCGCACTGCAACGGTACTTGCAGCCACCTCCTTGTCACCAATGACAAGCAAATAAGGGAGCTTTTGCAACGAGTGCTCGCGTATTTTAAACGTTATTTTCTCGTTTCTCAAATCCTGGGTCACCCTAAACCCTTGATTCTTCAGCATTTTCGAGACATTTGTCGCATATTCGGCCTGAGCCTCGGAGATATTTAGGACACAGACCTGGGTAGGAGCAAGCCAAACAGGCAAAGCGCCGGCAAATTGCTCTATCAAAATACCAATAAAACGCTCCAAACTACCGACAATCGCCCTGTGCAGCATGATGGGCCTGTGGCGCTGGCCATCTTCGCCCACGTACTCTGCGTCTAAGCGCTCAGGCATGTTGGGATCCACTTGTATCGTGCCGCACTGCCATGGACGCCCTAAAGCGTCTTTCAAGGTGTACTCAATCTTAGGCCCGTAAAAAGCACCTTCGCCTGGCAAATACTCAAACTCGCAGCCAGACGCACGAAGCCCCTCAGCCAAAGCTTGCTCAGCCCTGTCCCAACTCTCCTCTGAGCCAATTCTCTTGTCTGGACGCGTAGAGAGTTTATAAATGATCTCAGTGAATCCAAAGTCCTTGTAGACTTTTTGCAAAAGAGTTGTGAAAGCAATAACCTCAGCTTGTATTTGATCTTCAGTACAAAAGATGTGTCCGTCATCCTGAGTAAATGCCCTCACCCGCATAATGCCGTGCAATCCTCCGGTCGGCTCATTTCTGTGACACTGCCCAAACTCTCCAAAGCGAAGAGGTAAATCGCGGTAACTTTTGATACCTTGCTTGAAAATCAGCAAATGTCCAGGACAGTTCATTGGCTTTAAAGCATAGTCGCGCTTCTCACTCTCCGTTGTGAACATGTTTTCACGGTACTTATCCCAGTGCCCTGTCTTCTCCCAAAGGGATTGATCCAAAATTTGCGGACCCTTCACCTCTTGGTAACCATTGTTCCTGTAAACAGCACGCATGTACTGCTCTACTTCTTGCCAAAGGATCCAACCCTTTGGGTGCCAAAAAACCGTACCAGGGGAGTGCTCGTCGATATGAAAAAGATCAAGCTCGCGACCCAGTCTTCGGTGGTCACGTTTTTCAGCTTCCTCTAACATGACTAGGTATTGCTGAAGCTCCTCTTTAGTGGCCCAAGCAGTGCCGTAAATGCGCTGAAGCATCTCGTTGTGATGGTCGCCCCGCCAGTAAGCGCCCGCCACTTTCATAAGCTTGAAATGCTTCAAGCGCCCTGTAGAGGGGACGTGGGGGCCTCGGCACAAATCGGTAAAATTGCCTTCCGAATATAAAGACACATCTTCACCCACAGGAATGGATCCAATGATCTCAGCCTTATAGTGCTCGCCCAGGTCTTGGAAAAATTTAACAGCTGCGTCGCGCCCCATAACTTTTCTTTGCACAGGCTCGTCCTTAGCGCTGAGCTCATTCATTCGTCGCTCAATCGAGACCAGATCTTCAGGCGTAAAGGGCCTGGAATAAGAAAAGTCATAATAAAACCCGTGCTCAATCACAGGGCCAATAGTGACCTGCGCTTGAGGGAACAATTCCTTCACTGCATAAGCCAATAAATGCGCTGTTGAATGACGAATCACTTCTAGCCCATCCGCATCTTTAGCGGTGACGATAGAGACCCTTGAATCTTGAACTATCAAGTGCGATGAGTCCACCAAAACGCCGTTCACTCGGCCTGCAAGCGTAGCTTTAGCGAGACCTGAGCCGATGCTTTGCGCAACTTGGTCCACAGTTACTGAAGTTTCAAAAGATCGAACAGATCCGTCGGGTAGCGTAATTTGAGGCATGTTAGTTCAATGTTTACCGTTCATCAAAGCCAAGGTTGCCTTCGTTTTCAAACAAAGTACTTTGCAATGTGAACAAGTTGTTAAAGCGGTATCAACCAAGAGCTCTGATTAGCCTTGAGTTAATTTATGTGAATTTTACTCTTGCTCGCGAGCCCTTGGAATTCGAGTTTTTTGGAGGAACCCAAAACAAAACTTTTAACGCAGAGATGACTTTGTTAGACGCAGTGTTTGCTTCTAAAAAACACCGCTCTCACGAGGAGCGCACACTATGAATGAGGCTGTTGGACAGTGCGCGCGAACGGGCTCTCATAGGGAAAAACACCGCCCCGAGAGTGAAAAAAGTGCTTTTTCAGAGGAGAAAACCACAAAAAAATTGAAAAAAGTTGTTTTCCCCTTGGGAAATGGTGTTTTTTCCATTAGCATCCGCAGTGCTGTATCTCTCAACAACGGGTGCGGTATTTCACTTAATCTAAAAAAGGAAATCTAAAAAATGGCAACTGCAAAAAAAGCTGTAAAAAAAGCAGCAACGAAACCCGCCGCAAAAAAGGCTCCCGCTAAAAAAGTAGTAGCTAAAAAAGCTCCTGCAAAAAAAGTAGCGGCAAAAAAGCCAGCGGCAAAAAAAGTAGTAGCTAAAAAAGCTCCTGCAAAAAAAGTAGCAGCTAAGAAAGTAGCAGCTAAAAAGGCTCCAGCCAAGAAACGCACCCCTAATGCAGCGTTCATGAAGCCTTTAACACCTAGCGCAGCACTTGCAGCGGTCATTGGCCACACACCCATTCCACGTACCGAAGTTGTGAGCAAGCTCTGGGTTTACATCAAAAAACACGGTCTGCAAGATCATGTCAACAAGCGTAACATCAACGCCGATGACAAATTGCGCGTCGTTTTTGGTAAAGCACAGATCACCATGTTTGAGTTGGCAGCCCTCATCGGCAAACACTTGAGCTAAGCACAAGGTGATGCGAATTTAAAGCAACCTTTAAAGATTGTTTTAGTTCAATTAAAAGGGCGCTGTGTAAGCGCCCTTTTTTAATGAGCGCGTCAATTTTAGTATTGACCCACCATTGACTTCAGACACCAGGACGCAAACCATCAGCAGATACTATTTTGTATCTCGGCTTTTGATAGCTGCATCTCTAATTTGACTAAGCGTGGCCCTCGTCGTAATAATCTCTGGGTCCAGCATGACTTCAATAACGGTGCCCTTACTGCTTGATAATGCGGCCTTGAACGCTGGCTCAAAATCGGCCGTTTTATTCACCCTAACCCCCTCGTAACCATAAGCTTTTGCGAGTGCTACGAAATCGGGATTCATAAGCTTTGATCCGCTCTCATGCCTGGGATACTCGCGCTCTTGGTGCATACGAATGGTGCCATACATGCCGTTATTAAGCAGCACAATGATTGATCTGGCCCCGTGCTGACAAGCGGTTGCGAGTTCTTGACCGTTCATTAAAAAATCCCCATCACCGGCAATCGTGAATGCAACACGTCCAGTGGTGATATTTGCTGCGATACCTGCTGGCACACCATACCCCATTGATCCAACAGTGGGAGCCAATTGCGTTTTATGCCCCTTTGATAACCCGTGGTGGCGGTGATAGCGATGCACCCAACTTGCAAAATTTCCTGCGCCGTTGGTGAGCACAGCATCTTTGGGCAAGAGTCGGTTCACGCAGTCCACGATCGAGGGCATATCAATCACATCAGCAGAACTGGGGGGTGGGGGTACTTGGTTGGCTAGAAAGTCTGCATTTGCCCCAGCAGTCCAGTCCTCCCAAGGAACGCTCACAGGGGCTGTTAAGACCTCCAACGAACGGGCAGCAGCATTCATAGATGAGAGAATAGCCAAGTCAGCCCGGTACACCCGGTTCAACTCCTCTGGACTTGCGTGAAAGTGAACCAATTTTTGATCGGGCATTGGCGCTTTGATCAAGGTATATCCTTGGGTAGTCATCTCACCCAAACGTGGACCAATCGCAATAATCAAATCGCTTTCTTTAATTCTTTGAGCAAGCTTTGGGTTCAGCCCAATACCCACGTCCCCCGCATAATTAGGGTGATGGTTGTCAAAAGTATCTTGAAACCGAAATGCATTTCCAACAGGTAGTTTCCAATTTTCACTAAATCGCTCCAAGGCCTGGGCGGCTTGGGGAGTCCACCCACCACCGCCAGCGATGACAAAAGGCTTAACGGAAGCAAGAAGCATCTCTCTAAGCGTTCTAATTGCGCCAGGATCACTCCACGCTTGCACAGCCTCAACTCTAGGTAAAGGCTGAGCAGTGACTGTTTTGGTCAGCATATCCTCCGGCAGCACCAGCACCACTGGGCCTGGACGACCGTTCATAGCCGTGGCAAAAGCTCGGGCCACGTATTCGGGTATGCGCTGTGGGTCATCGATCCGCTCAACCCGTTTGGCCATGCCGCCAGTGCTTGGACCAAAAAAGCTGGTGTAGTCAAGCTCTTGAAAAGCCTCGCGATTTCTAAAATCACTGCCTACGTCGCCCACAAATAGGATCATGGGGGTACTGTCTTGAAAGGCGGCGTGCACACCAATGGAGGCGTTTGTCGCACCAGGACCTCGGGTAACCATACAGATCCCGGGTCGCTGGGTGAGCTTGCCCGCAGCCTCTGCCATAAAGGCTGCTCCGCCCTCTTGGCGACAAATTACAAAATCAATCTTATCTTGGTAGGCATGAAATCCGTCAAGGACCGCCAAAAAACTCTCTCCAGGCACACCAAACACATGTTGCACGCCTTGTTCAACAAGGCATTCCACGAGCAAGTGACCAGCTATTTGTTCTTTATTGTGTGAGGACATATTTATAAAAAAGTGATGAAATTAAAAGAATGAAAATGATTCTTGATCCCTGGCAGTAACTATTGATATTAAGAGGCGATTCTTCTAACACGCCGTACATTCATAGCACCAAGCACCAAAATAACTTGCAACAAGGCTAGACCCATAATCACTGCGGAGTAATTGTGCTCATCCATCAACACACCAAAGACAAAGGCAGAAATCGCTTGGCCTATGTCTAGCCCCGAGTACACAACACCGTACACGCGACCAGAAGCGTTAGGGGGAGTAGACTGCTTCACCAAGAGATCTCTGGAGGGACTAGCGGAGCCTGAAATGAGACCCATCACACCAAAGAGTAAGAGGACTTGCCAAGATTGGAGCTCTAAGAATACGAAACTCAAGGAGAGGCAACCTGCCATTAGAAAAGCAACCCCAACCACACGTTCAGCACGTTGGGGGTTGGAGGCTAAAAATCCGCCCAAGAACATCCCTCCAGCGCTACAAAGCATATAGATCGTCAAACAAGATGAGGTCACGCTAAGAGGAACGGACTGCAGGTGCCTTACCGCCTCTGGGGCATACGCTTGGACGATGCTCAAAGCCATTGAATAAAAGAGGAAGAACGAGAAGCACATCCAAACCACTGGAATTTTCAGAAAATCAAAAGTGCCTTCTGGCCTGAACGGTATCTTCACGTTGCTATGATCGTTGCTTTGATCGTTGCTTGGTTTACTCTGATTTGAAGCGGGCTTAGCCAAGATCTCGATAGCTTGTGAAGCACTTGAATCAAGGGTCAATTGTTCGCGCTTGAAAAAAATGAGTAGCAAGACCGCAAAAGAAATTAAGCCAGCAACGCAAAGAGCAATATGCCATGATGAGGCTATTGCAATTGGCACCATCAGGGCCGGTGCAAGCGCCCATCCCAAGGTACCCGTTAAGCCGTGAACGCTATAGGCATGACCTATCCTATTGGGACTAACGCGCCGGTTAAGAAGGGTGTAATCAGCAGGGTGAAAGACGCCGTTACCCATTCCTGCCAAAAACGCGCATACAACCATTTGGGTGTAGCTCTCACTGATGGCGTAGCCAAACATTGCCAGCACCAAACAAATCAAACCCCAAAAAAGGAGGGGCCTGGGTCCAAACCGGTCCACGGCAAAACCTGAAAGCGCTTGCACTGCGCAAGAGACCACGAAGAAGACCGACATCAAAAAACCGAGCTCAGCGTAACTGACACCTAGGCCTTCTTTGATCCAAGGAAACAGGGGAGGCAAGAGAAGTTGACTAAAATGACTAACCCAGTGAGCGATGCCAACTAAGGATATGAGTTGAACATCGCCTCTTAGGGTTGTTGGGCTATCAGAGGGGGTATCGAAAACAGGGTCTAGGGTGCTCATAGCCCCCTATCCTACCCTGAAATCTAGGATTCAATGAACCCTAAGAGACTGTCAAATTGCGACCCGTTTGACCTTGGAAGGACTTAAGCGGGTGAGCAAGCGAATTTAAAGTCCCCGGGCGCCAATATAGGATCTACGCTGACGGTGATTTTGTCCTTCGGTGCAAATTTACCCTCCAAAAGCTGTTTGGACAGCGGGTGGGCAATTCGCTGTTGGATGGCCCGTTTCAGTGGACGAGCCCCGTAAACGGGGTCAAAGCTGACCTTGGCTAACTCCTCCAACGCAGAAGGCGTTACTTCCAGCGTTAAATCAATTTTATGCAAACGCTCAACGAGTACCTGTAACTGAATGGCTGCAATTTGCGAGATATGCGAAGCAGCCAAACTGTGAAAGACTACGGTTTCGTCAATACGGTTTAAGAACTCAGGTCTAAAGTGATTTTTAAGCTCCTCTAAGACAGCGTCCCTCATCTCGGCGGCATCTTGACCAGCCATGGACTGAATGAGGTGCGAACCAATGTTAGAGGTCATCACAATGACTGTGTTTTTAAAGTCAACCGTGCGGCCCTGACCATCCGTCAGACGACCGTCATCGAGCACCTGCAATAAGACGTTAAAAACATCAGGATGTGCTTTTTCAATCTCATCCATAAGCAAAACGCTATAAGGCTTTCTGCGAACGGCCTCGGTCAAATATCCCCCTTCATCGTAACCCACATAACCGGGGGGGGCTCCAATCAATCGGCTCACCGAGTGCTTCTCCATAAACTCGCTCATGTCCAAGCGAATCAAATGGTCTTCACTGTCGAACAAAAATCCTGCTAGTGCTTTACACAACTCAGTCTTGCCCACGCCTGTTGGGCCCAGGAACAAAAACGAACCTGTAGGCCTGTTGGGGTCCCCAAGGCCAGCCCTTGAGCGCCTAATGGCGTTAGCAACTGCATTGATAGCCTCATCTTGGCCAACGACGCGCTTGTGCAAGTGATCTTCCATTTTGAGCAATTTATCCCGCTCGCCTTGCATGAGCTTGGAGACGGGGATACCGGTTGCACGAGCCACCACTTCTGCAATCTCCTCCGCTCCCACTTGGGTTCTGAGGAGCCTGCGAACGGGGGGGGTGGCTGCTGAGGAGTCCAAGGCTCCCTGGCCCTGAGCAGCTTTGCTGCGCTCGCTCGCAGCAGCGTCCTTGTAACGTTTTTCAAGTTCGGGCAATTTACCGTACTGAATCTCGGCAACTTTATTAAAGTCCCCCTTTCTGGTGTATTCCTCAATCTGTGAACGTAACTTGTCAATTTGTTCTTTGATTTGAGCTCCGCCCTGAGCTGCGGCTTTCTCAGCCTTCCAAATCTCCTCCAAATCTGCGGCCTCCTTGCCGAGTTTGACAATTTCATCCTCAATTAGGGCGAGCCTTTTTTGAGAAGCTTCATCTTTTTCTTTTTTAACCGCCTCTCGCTCAATTTTGAGTTGAATCAAACGCCGATCGAGCTTATCCATTTCCTCAGGCTTGGAGTCGATTTCAATTTTGATCTTGGCCGCAGCTTCATCGATTAAGTCAATAGCTTTGTCGGGCAAGAAGCGATCTGTGATGTAGCGGTGCGAGAGCTCTGCGGCGGCGACTATCGCGGGGTCTGTAATCTCTACGCCGTGGTGAATCTCGTACTTCTCTTGTAAGCCCCGCAAAATGGCAATGGTTGCCTCAACTGTGGGTTCATCAACAATAATTTTTTGGAACCGCCGCTCAAGCGCCGCATCTTTTTCGATGTATTTTCTGTACTCATCAAGCGTTGTTGCACCCACGCAGTGCAACTCTCCTCTGGCAAGGGCTGGCTTGAGCATGTTGCCCGCGTCCATCGCCCCTTCAGCTTTACCCGCCCCCACCATCGTATGCAACTCATCGATGAAAACAATCGTCTGCCCTTGGTCTTTAGCCAGCTCATTCAAAACGGATTTAAGCCGCTCCTCAAATTCCCCCCTAAATTTAGCGCCCGCCAGCAAAGAGGCCATATCAAGCGATAGTACGCGCTTACCCTTCAAAGAGTCCGGCACCTCACCAGCAACAATCCGCTGCGCCAAGCCCTCGACAATTGCGGTCTTACCCACACCCGGCTCACCGATCAATACGGGATTGTTTTTGGTGCGCCTTTGTAAAACTTGTATAGCACGGCGAATCTCATCATCTCGACCAATCACTGGGTCTAGCTTGCCCGAGCGCGCACGCTCTGTTAAATCTAAACAATATTTTTTAAGAGACTCGCGTTGACCCTCAGCCTGAGGGTTATCGACTGGTGCACCGCCGCGAACGGAGTGGATCGCCGTCTCTAATCCGATCTTGGTTAGTCCATTCTTTCGGGCTAACTCCCCCCACTCACCTTTGTGCTCCGATAGAGCCAGGAAAAAGAGCTCTCCAGCGACATATTGATCCCCGCGTTTAAGAGATTCTTTTTCTGCACCCTGCAACAGACCAATCAAATCGCGACCCACTGTGACTTGGTCTTGACCTTGAACTTGGGGGAGTTTTTTCATAGCCGCCTGGGCCGCACTCTCAAAAGCAGGAACGTTCACACCCGCGCGTTGCAAAATGGACTTAGGGCCGTCCTCTTGCTGAATCATCGCTAAGATCAAGTGGGGCGGCTCTATGTAAGAGTTATCAGCTCCGAGCGCCAGAGTTTGTGCATCACTCAGGGCTTCTTGAAATTTGGTTGTGAACTTCTCTACTCGCATAATGGACTCTCAAATAAATTAAGCTAACCCTCAACTGAGGATTAGCTCATTCATTTTCAAGCCTGGGGAGCAAATAAATTTGATAGTTATCAAGTAAAGGAGAAAAACTCAATGAATCTCCAAAGTAGATTCACACTTTACTCTTCACCTTTCTTGGACTCATGCTTCTTTGAGGCCTTGGCCTCGCTGTGGCCGCCCTCTTCTTTTTTGGCCTCCTCGTGACTGGATTCCTCGCGTTTAGCCTGAGCACGCTTGCCCTCGCTACGTTCGCCTTTCGCTTGCTCGCCGGTTGAATGGGCTTCTTCGTGAATAATCACTTCATGCTCCATCTCATCAGCGTCGTGGGCAAAATGTGAGTTTGTTGCGCGTTTTTCGATGGGTGCATCATTTGTTGCAGCTTTGTATTCAGGTGCGCGTGTGACCGTTTGCATTTGCTTAAAACCTTTGATGACGCCTCTGTAGCCGACAACTCGGGCACAAACGTCATTAACAAACAAAGAGTCGTTGTTGTGGATCTCCCAAACCGGATTCACCAATATATCTGTGGACAGTCCGTCCTTGGATAAGGCGTTATAAGTCGCAGCAGCTTTCGCACGCTCAACCACCCCAAAACTTGGCTTTCCGTTTGTATCAAGAAAGTTCCTATCCCCGGAGCTGATAAATCCCAAAGTCTTGGTCACGCAACCTTGGCCCCTCACCAACTCCTTGATCTCTATATCTGCCAAAGAGTCCGTTGCAGCGATAGATGGCACTGGGACGCGCGCCGTATCGTTGGTACTGACGACGCTGGCACATCCCGTTAGTACGCCTACATAAGCGAGTGCAATGATGGATAATTTTTTCATTTTAAGTTCCCCGATTAAGCTTTGGCCTCACATGGAGTGTCCCCATGAAGTCCGATTGCTAACAAAATCGGCACAAAAGGAACGAACTTTAGAGAGCAATTAACTAATTAGCGTTAATTTACTGCTTTTTTAGATCAGAAAAGTGCTTTTTCCACTTATTTCAACAGTGCAACCGACTTTACTTGTATCCAAATGGGTCTCCCGACCCCAAGTGCCAAATGCTCAACCGCTCTGGACGTTATCTTGGAGAGGAAAAATGTTCCCTGACAATTCAACCTAACCAAGCACTCCCCGGGATGGTTGAGTTCAGTGATATCTGATACGACACCAGGGATGATATTTTGAATACTCGTATGGCTTGGCAACTCGGTTGCGACACTGACATCAGAGGCATTGATTTTGATCCTAGCGTTCTGGCCTGTCTTGAAACCTTGATCCTTGATCCAAAGCACTCCCCCCAGAAACGAAATCTCAGCCAAATGCCATCTTGGATCTATCTGTGTGACTACCCCGTCAATCAACACGCTTGGAACTTGAGCATCTCTATAAATGAGCGCGTCAGCACTGGTGAGCACCTCCAACAAACTTCCGCGGCTCAAAATACTGCCACCCCTTAAAACAACTACGCTATCTGCGAGCCTGGTGAGCTCATCAAGAGAATGGGTCACATAAACCATAGATATCGATAGTTCACGCCTGATGCGCTCCAACCAAGGTAGCACCTCCTCTCGTTTATTGACATCCACTGCACTCAAGGGTTCATCCAATAGCAGCATTTTGGGGCTCGATAATAAAGCCCTAGCTATTGCTACCCGCTGCCCCTCTCCCCCAGATAGGTGTGCGGAGGATTTATGCATGAGATCTTTAATTTCCAATAAATCAATAATACTTTCCCGATATAAAGGAGCTAAGGAAGTTTTATTTCTGCGGACTGCATAATTTAGATTTTCCTCTACACTGAGATGCGCAAAGATACTGGCCTCTTGAAAAACAAAACCAATTGAGCGTTTGAATGTTGGCAAGTTAATGGATTTTGAAGAATCTTGCCATACCTCAGCACCAATATTTATATAAGCAGACTGTACTTTCTCAAGTCCTGCAATGGCTCTTAATATGGTTGTTTTGCCGCTCCCCGATGGGCCCCAAAGTGCCAGACATTGACCCACTGGAAAGTCTAGTTCTACGTCAACTTTGAAAGTGTCTTTTTCAAGCATTAAGCGAATTTTGTTCGATTCTCGCATCTGAATATTACTCATCTTTTGGGTTTACTTAGCATTGGTTTGCAATTTCTGACCCCAAATCGCAATAGGAAGTAAAAGTGCAAAAGAAAACACCAACATAAAGGCTGCTAGTTCATTAGCCTTTTGATAATCCATGGATTCGACGAAACCATAGATCTGCGTGGACACGACTTGTGTCTTGCCAGGAATATTGCCGCCAATCATGAGCACGATCCCAAACTCACCCACTGTGTGCGCAAAACTTAGGACACCAGCCATATACAAACCTGGACGAGCCAAAGGGAGCATGACAGTAAAAAAAGTATCCCAAGGGCTAGCCCGCAGGGTCTGAGCCACCTCCCAGGGACGCGCTCCAATGGCCTCAAAAGCATTTTGCAGGGGTTGAACTGCAAATGGCATGGAATAAATGATGGATCCAACCAACAATCCACCAAAAGAAAACGGCAAAGTTCCAAGACCTAAGCTTTGGGTCAAGTGCCCGACCCACCCAGTAGGACCTAAGATCAATAACAAATAAAAACCAAGCACCGTTGGGGGCAAGACCAGGGGCAAAGTCACTAAAGCTTTGATAGGAAAGCGAAGGACACTGTTTGTTCTGGATAACCACCAAGCAATAGGTGTTCCCAATATTAACAAGAAAAGGGTCGTCAATGCGGCTAACTCAGTCGTCAACAAAAGTGCCTGTAAGATAGACGGGTCAATAACGTCTTGCATGAGGAATGAGGAGAGCAGATAAAGCCTGAGTTAATTTGCGAATAATATGATCCCAATCATAATACACCTGAAGCCGACCAAGCTGGCGCAAAAGATAAGAGCATTTGTGCGCCAAGTGTATGGTGGCTAAGCAAATGGGATCTGTCTACAGATTAAAAAAATATAAAACCTCTCACCCACCCCACCACATATCCATAATGCCACTCGATCTAAAAAAGCAAAACTACTGCGAGAGGCAGTGGGCCATTAGTACGCGCTCACTTGAGAATGAGTTTGATATTGGTACTCAACGTGTTCATTTGTTGGAGGAGATTAAGAATATATTTTTTAAATTTGTTGAGCAATCACAATTTTCTGAAAATGCCTGCATCGCACTTTATTACCGACTTTTCTTATTTTCCACACTGGTACTTATGCAAGTCATTGAAAGCAAGGGAGTATCTGTTGAAGGTGTATCTATGTCGGATTTACTACCTGTCTGGACCTCATCCCAGAAATGGTCTGCTAGCGCGTTAGACACTGCAGATTTAGAAGCGGCTTTAGGTAATATTAATTACTCTTTGAAACTTTTAATGCACGACCTTGAAAACGAACACTAACTTATTCAAGTTGTTTCGGGTAATTTGAGAGACAATAGAGGATCCGAATGACCGCAGATTTAGAGGAATTTCATGCAGACTCAACCAACCCCGGAACAACAGGTCCAACTTCACACATACAAGGCACCTGTTGCCCAAACACTTGGGGCATGGTCATTACCCAAGGTCGTTGAACTCATTAACCTCCCCTTTAACGATTTGTTGTTCAAAGCTCAACAAATACACCGAGAGCACTTCAACCCCAATGAGGTTCAACTCTCGACCCTTTTATCCATCAAAACCGGTGGCTGCCCCGAGGACTGCTCTTACTGCCCCCAATCTTCACATTACGAAACGGGCGTAGAGGCCTCCAAAATCATGGATGTGGAGGAAGTCCGTAAAGCAGCCATTGAGGCCAAAAAAAACGGCGCCAGTCGCTTTTGTATGGGCGCGGCTTGGAGAGAGCCAAAGGACAGAGATATTGAGAAAGTGGCCGAACTCATCAAAGTCGTCAAAGGACTGGATTTAGAGGCTTGCTGTACTCTTGGAATGCTCAGCGCACAGCACGCCGCAGCTCTCAAGGACGCTGGACTCGATTACTACAACCATAATCTAGATACAGCCTCTGATTCTTATTCAGACATCATCACAACCCGCGTTTATCAAGAACGTTTAGACACATTAGAGAACGTCAGGAGTGCTGGGGTGAACGTCTGTAGCGGTGGAATCGTCGGTATGGGTGAGGACAGAGAGTCCCGTGCCGCACTCATCCACCAATTGGCCAATCTAGATCCGTATCCAGAGTCCGTGCCTATCAACAATTTAGTTCAAGTTGAAGGAACACCGCTTTACGGCACAAAGGAGTTGGACCCGCTGGAGTTTATAAGAACAATTGCGGTTGCAAGAATCACGATGCCTAAGTCCCGGGTCAGACTCTCGGCAGGTCGCCAAAACATGTCAGAGGCCGTTCAAGCCCTGTGTTTTATGGCCGGAGCAAACTCCATTTTTTACGGAGACAAGTTACTCACTACCGGCAATCCGGACTGGGAACGAGATCAAGCACTTTTACATAAACTTGACATTAAAACAAGCTGAAGTGCGCGTAGACTCAATGGGTCAATTTCAAATTAAATTTTGAACAAAGATCGAATCTAACCTGCTCTAAAACACTCCTCCAGTCCCTGTGCGTGCTTTGACGGTATAGACGCATGCAGGAGTACCAAGGAGTGGTACTCGTTTGATCCAACCACCTCCAATCAGAATTTAAGGGTAGCAAAACCCATACTGGCTTGCCCATAGCAGCTGCAAGATGGGCAACACTGGTATCAACCGTCACCACCAAGTCTAAGCACTCTACTAAGGCGGCCGTATCACTAAAGTCGTGAAGGGCTGCACTCACATCCCTAACCGAGGAAAACGTTACTAGCGTTTCCTTGTCAGTCTGAGACATATTCTTTTGTAGACTTATAAAATCCAGGTCTAGTTGAGCCAGTTCATGCAACTGAGACAGGGATAAACTTCTATTGCGATCATTATGATGCAACGGATTACCACTCCAAGCAAGCCCCACCTTTGCTTTATTCGTTTTTTGGTATTGATGAGTACTAAGCCAGTTACTCCAAAATGAGGCCTTTGCAGGATCGCATTGGATATAGGCGTTAGGAGACGGTATATTTTTCAACTGTGTGTTGAAAGCAAGTGGCAAGCTCATCAGTGGACATTGATAATCAAAATGAGGTGGACTCCCCCCTTTTCTAAAAAGTTGATCGACCCCCTCTAGACCTATAAGCAATTCAAAGAGTTCGTTGGGAACCACTAAGATCACTCTGGCTCCTAGCGCTTTGATTAATTTTGCATATCTACAGAACTGAACCGTATCCCCTAAGCCTTGCTCTGCATGAAGCAGTATCGTTTTGTTGACCAAAGAGCCTTCTCCGAGCCAAAGAGGGTGTTCAGCGTATGCGTTGACTCCAGATTGCTTGAGCTCCTTTGATCTCCAGCGCCACTCAAATCCAAGCCAACCCGGTGCCATATTGCCAAGGGTAAGGCTCACAATTGCAATATTAAGATTGGCCTCAGCAAAGTTTGGCATCAACCTAACGGCTCGATGAAAATCGGTCATTGCACGACCAAAGTCCCTCAGATCCTTAAAAAGATTACCCCTGTTGTAAAAGGCTTGCGCAAAGGAGGGGTTGAGCTCTAGAGCTCGGGTGTAGCATTGCATAGCGTCCGAGATCTGTTGGTCCTCGCGGTAAAGTGCACCCAAGTTACACAGCGCATCTGGGTAATCGTTGCGCAACGCTAAAGCATCCAAATAAAATTGCTTTGCCTTTTGGGTCTGTCCCAACTCTTTGTAAACATTCGCGCAGTTATTTAGAGCCTCAGCGTAATCAGGCTTATATTTCAGGGCTGTTTGGTAAGCATTCAGCGCTGCTTCCCAATTTTGGAGGTCTTGCAGAACCAGTCCTTTATTGGAGTGTGCTTGTGCGTATTCAGGATTGAGCTCAAGCGCTTGCTCAAAGGATTTCAAAGCCTGCGAGTAATTACCCAACTCTCTTAATGCACTCCCTTTGTTATTGAACGCTTGGAGAAATTTAGGATTTAACTGTAAAGCGCGCTCATAGCTGATGACGGCTTCTTCAAATCTGAACTGCTCAAACAAAATCAAGCCAATATTGTTGTGAGCTTCGGCGTAGTTATGGTTTAAATCAAGCGATTTGGTATAACTGGACAAAGCCAGGTCTAATTGACCTTGGCCTTTATAAATATTGCCTAAATTATTATAGATTCCGACCAGTTTTGCCCCCTCAATCCGCTGGGAGACGGCAACCTCACAAGCTTTGGTAAAAACTGTAAGGGCTTGATCGAGTCTTCCCGTTTGGGCAAGTACCGTTGCATAGAGTTGTAACGTATCAAAGTGTTCGGGCTTAGCGCTGAGTATAGATTGATATATTTGCGCAGCACTGTCAAAGTGGTTTTGGCGATGCTGAGTAACGGCTTGATTGAGTTTTTCTGTTAAACCGGGGCTTAACCCGAATGGATGATGAACGCCGTTTTGACGAACATTGCCCTTATTCTCAGACTTTTTTAGTCGGTTATTCACTGATGAGGATTACGGTATCAAGGCAATTCACTACACAAAAATTTAATCAAGATTGAAGACTCAGCAACTTACCCCAAGAGCTGACAGCTCGCTTGGAGCGAGCCTATCAGCAGACTAAATTACAAATTATCTTAAACCACCGAATTCATATCCAAGACTCAATATATACTGATTTGACCAAAGCTTTTGACTGGCCTTACCCTGGTAGACAGGTATATTACTCATCTCAGTAAATAATTGTTTGTTCGTGAACTCCAAGTAGACAGGTTTCCTCACTACATAACGAAACCCCGCCTCGAAACCCGTTGAGGTCCCAACAATACGCCACCAACCACTGTTAAAGCCCATCACATTCGCGAGCTCTTTTTGCCCCACATCGTTGTCTTGACCATCGATTGTATTGAACGGATGAACTATCGCTAAACCGGTTCCTACTTTTCCGATAAAGGAGAAGCTTGAGCTGTCAGCAACTTCTCCAATCAATGGTTTCCTATAAACAGCACTCACCATTAAACTGTTGAGTCCGTTATGGAGCATATAAGTAAAGTTTTGTGCTGTTAACTGCTGCTGACCGATACCTAAATTTGTCGCGGTGATGTTTGGATTTGCCATCACTCCAGTGACGTTGGCTGTTTGGCCTAAGGTAGATGTGTATTTGTCATGATCGAGGCTTAATTCAACGCCCCATTTTCTTTCATCATCTATAAATCGACCGATCCTAATATTATCTGGGCTTCGCAAGCCCGGTGTTTTGTACTCATCGTGACCTTGAACACTATTGACTGTGTAATTGCTTCCAGGTTGAGTGACTTTGATATCAGAGTTTTGATAATAAGTTTTATTAAAACCTAAGGAACCGTACCACTCTGCATCAAGGTTAAAGAAACCTTTTTTTGATAAATCTGAACTTAGCTTGAAGGGTAAATAGGATGACTGACCTTGCGAAGCAAGTTCACTCGTCGATTGAGCCCCCACCTGCAAAGATAAGATCAAGACTGCCCCGGATAAAATACGCAGTAAGGTTTTAACATTCATCATAAATTTCAACTTGTTCAGACTAATCCCATATTATAAATTACCATCAATTGCTATATTCTTTGAATCCTCATTTAAAGAGCCCCTTTTTGGTTATGCTTTTGATTTAGGTCAAATTTTGCAAAAAGGATGATCATCCGTTTGAAGCGATAACTTAGCAATGCTGAAAACCCATAAAATTCTTATTTATATTGGCTTAACTTTACAGAAATAAGCCCCATTTGGAGACCAACATGATTCACAAAGAGCGAATGACGGCCCGTTTAGAGGGTGAATTTGTCATCCTCTTAATTGGCATGCGAATAAACCAGTTCTGGAAAATACACCGATGGATCCCTGTTATGCAGGCCATGGGGAAAATGCTGAAAGAGCTTTATACCAAACCGAAACTGGGATTACTTCACCATGAAATGGCCTGGGGACGGACTTTCATCATCGTGCAATATTGGCGCTCTATGGATCTTTTAATGGATTATGCGAAAAGCAAGGACGCTGAGCATTTGCCCGCATGGAGAGAATTTAATCAAAAAATTGGAAAAGACGGCGCCGTTGGCATTTGGCACGAGACCTACGCAGCATCCAAGGGAACATATGAAAATATATATGCGAACATGCCGCCTTTTGGCTTAGGAAAAGCCGCCACCCTGGAAATAGCTCAAGGGAAAAAGGAGTCCGCTAGAGGCAGACTATCAAAAGAATAAGATCTGATTTAGGATAAATCCTAAATCAGATCCTAGGACATAGATTACTTTGAAGTTGGCATCACAAACTCTGCGCCCTTGGCAATGCTCTCTGGCCAACGTTGCATAACGCTCTTTTGTTTTGTGTAAAAACGTACGCCTTCTTTACCGTAAGCGTGCATATCCCCAAAAATGGATTTCTTCCAACCGCCAAAGCCGTGCCAAGCCATGGGGACCGGAATCGGAACATTAATACCGACCATGCCTACCTGAACCCGGCGAGCAAATTCGCGTGCAATATTACCATCGCTCGTAAAGCAAGCCACACCGTTTCCAAACTCACAGGAGTTAACTAAATTAAGTGCTTCTGTGAAGTTCGAAACACGAAGACACGAAAGAACGGGGCCGAAAATTTCTTCCAAATAAATTTTCATATCTGGTTTAACGTTGTCAAAAAGGGTACCCCCAATGAAAAAACCATCCTCATGGCCTGGGACTTTTAATCCACGCCCATCGACCAGCAGTTTAGCCCCTGAGGCCACTCCGCTCTCTATATAGCCTGTAATCCTTTGGAGCGCAGCTTGGGTGACGATAGGGCCCATTTCCGCATCAAGCTCCATCCCGTTTTTGATCTTCAAGGCCTTGGTGCGCTCGATCAATTTGGGCATGATCTTTTCTGCAGCGTCCCCTACCAAGACTGCTACAGAAATAGCCATACAACGCTCGCCAGCAGAGCCATAAGCAGCCCCGATCAGTGCATCTATAGATTTTTCGATATCCGCATCAGGCATGATCACCATGTGATTTTTAGCTCCACCAAGAGCCTGAGAACGTTTGCCAAAATGTGCGCACCGCTCAAAGATGTAGTTAGCAATCGGAGTTGAGCCCACAAAGCTGACGGCTTTGATATCTGGATTCTCAATAAGTGCATCAACTGCCTCTTTGTCGCCTTGAACCACATTGAAAACACCATCCGGCAAACCAGCTTGTTTGAGGAGTTTAGCCATAAACAGGGATGCAGAAGGATCTGTAGGGCTGGGCTTTAAGATGAAAGTGTTGCCACAAGCAATTGCCACTGGAAACATCCACATTGGCACCATGACCGGAAAGTTGAAGGGCGTAATGCCAGCAACAACACCCAAAGGCTGACGCATCACCCAATTATCAATGTCGGTGGATACTTGCTCCGTGTAATCGCCCTTGAGTAGCTCCGGAATCCCAGTGGCAAACTCCACAATTTCGATACCTCGAGTCACCTCCCCTTGAGCATCGGTGAAGACCTTGCCGTGCTCAGCTGTGATGATAGAGGCCAACTCATCTCGATGAGCGTTTAATAGTTCAAGATATTTAAACATGATTCGCGCCCTGCGCAGAGGCGAAGTTTGACTCCATGTTTCAAAGGCTGCTTGGGCAACTGAGACTACCTCATCGACGGTGTTGTGCCCAGCGAGAGCTACGCGACGTGCAACTTTACCAAATGAAGGGTTATAAACATCTGCAAATCGCCCGTCCTTTGGAGTAACGACTTTACCTCCAACATAGTGACCGACATCGTCTTTGGAAGAGAATTCTTGATTAGCATTCATAATTTGGGTATTGCCTTAGGCTTAATGATTTCGAGATTTTAGAATTAGAAATAATATAACAAAAAAAAGAGGTTATTTGACCCGGGGTTGATCCCTCTGCCTTTGCGGTTGTCCCAGGGGTAAAACAATAGCTATTGAATATTAAAATTAGCAAAAAGTGAGTTAAATTAGATTCCGCCCTATATCCACCAGGCTCGGACTCGCGTTTACCCCTAATTCCAATTAAGATTGCACCAAGCGTCTACCCTTAGGTAGTGTGCTTGCCCGTAGTTAAAAAACTTGGGGGGGGGATCGGGCGAGGAAGTAAATTGCGCCAGGACAAAGTACCTCCGCCTGCAAATCTTGCAAAATGGGAGAATTAATTCTAAGTTGCCTTTATTAAAACCCAATTAAGATTGAAGTATGTCATTTCGGCTCAAAAAAATTCAAAGCTCAATATTTAATACAACGATATCGGTCTATGCAAAGAAGAATCTAGATCTATATCATTCAATACTAAAGTTATCTTGGATCGAGTTCAATGTACTTTTTGCGTTTATTTTCATACTTATTAATTCTTTCTTTGGACTGCTTTATTGGATTAATATAGATTCGATAGGTGGTCTAGAAGAGCATACCTATCTTAATTATTTTTTCTTTAGCGTTCAAACTCTAGCAACCATTGGTTATGGGAGTATGTATCCGCAGACACTTTATGGACACATACTCGTAACCGTAGAGGCAATGGTTGGACTGCTAAGTTTAGGATTATTCGCAGCAGTTGCCTTTTCGCGCTTATCACTTCCACGTGCGCTTATAGCCTTTAGCGACAAGGCCGTCGTCTCAAACTATAACGGCGTGCCAACTCTTATGATCCGTCTTGCTAACAACAGGAGTAACTCAGTTATTGATGCGCAAATTTCATTGAGCTTATTCAAACAAGAAGTAACCCATGAGGGATCAAAGATGATGCGCATCTATGATTTAAAACTCACGCGAAGCACTACTCCCTTGCTCATATTAACCTGGCTTGTAATGCACCCAATAGATGAGCGAAGCCCCCTTCACGGCGTTTCTGCAGATCAATTGCAGAATACTGAAATAACGATTGTTGCAACCGTCACAGGACTTGATGAAACTCTTTCACAAACCATTCACGCAAAAACAACTTACCAAACCAAGGATATATATATTGGCGCAAAATTCAAGGATTTATTTAAAACAAATAGTGAATTAAATACTCAATTCATTGATCTAAGCGAGTTAAATTCGATCGAGGACTCTAGCGACAGTTAACCCCAGTCGGTTCCATCAGGTTTTTTAAACGATAACGGCCTATTAATCAATCTATAGGCGCATATTTACGGGCTTATTCAAGGCTCTGGACTTAAAGAGTGATGAAGAGGTAAAATGGTACTTAAAATAGTTTAAAAAACTTACAAATTTAGAATAATACAAATAACCATTAAGCAAGGAAAATACTATGCTTGAAGCCAACATTTCAGCTGTACGCGATGATTTAAAGACCTTAATGAAGGATGCGCAACAATTACTGGCGGAAGCAGCCAAACTGAGCGGTAGCAAATCCGAGGATATGCAAGCCAAGGCAATGGAGCTACTCGATATTGCCATCGAAAATGCACAACACTTACAACAAGTTGGAACTGAAAAAGGCAAACACATTGCCAAAGAAACAGACTCCTACGTTCACGATCACCCTTGGCAGGCTATTGGAGTGACTGCTGCTGCATGCCTACTCATTGGCATGTTTTTGGGACGTCGGTAATATTAAAGTCGATTAAAAGCTCTATTTTGCAAAAATTTTTCAATAATTTACTCGGCTTAATTACTACTCGTTTGTTGCTTTTATTCGAAGAACTAGCGCAAGTAAGAGACGCCCTATTTTCAATCCTTCTTTGGGGGATTGGGGCCGTAGTATTTTTGAGTTTTGGATTAATTGCTTTATCAGCCTTATTTGTCATATACACCTGGCCCTTGCTTGGTTTGGGGTCATTGGCATTACTCAGTGGTTTATTCTGGCTAATTGCTTCTGTCTTCGTTGTCAAAATATGGCGAGCAATCAAACAAGATAAACTGAAATTAAAAGTTACATCCGAGGAGCTCCGCATGGACCGTGAGGTGCTATTCCCAAAGGATGTGTCGTGAACCGTGCACAACGTATCAAATTGTTACAAGTCCAAGGCCTGGTCCATCGATTAGAACTTTCTGAAGATTTTCAAAAATTCAGAACATTAAAGCGCAAGCCAGTCACTATTTTCAAAACAATTTTTGAAATTCTTTCAAAACAAACACTTAACAAAAAACTGCTGGCTTTGGTACCACTTTTAAATGGATTAACCTCTGAGAGCAATCTTTATAAAAAAATTCGACGGATTTTGATTGTTCTAGGAGCAGGCGCTGTGATTGATATTTTGTTCCGCACCTCTGATATAACGTCTGCAGGTGGTGATCAATAGATTCGCCCTTATTTGCCTTCTATACATTTACTTGTACTGCTATCAAATAACCTAGCACTAACAAAGTGGTTGATAAGTTTACCCCCCCGCAGCTGAATATTCTTCCATTAAAATTTTCATTAAATCTGTTGTTGAACATTTCCGTATTTTTGAGTAAGCCGAACCTGCCCATAAACTTTGAAATTCGCCGTTATTGGTCTTAACTGCTAATTGCCTCAGCGAAGCTGTCATTGTATTTTGTATGGGAAACGGAAGAACTTGGCAGCTCTCCAATTTATCTATAAACTCATTTCTGATACCCCTAGCCATTCTGCCCGAAAATGCCTTGGTGAGAACAGTTCCCCTATGCTGCTTATTGAGTAAATAATCCTTATGAGCAAGCGTAGACCCCGCTTCATCACAGCAAAGAAAAGCCGTTCCTAATTGGGCCGCAGCAGCCCCTGCAAGTAGGACATTTCTTATGTCAAGGCCAGTCATGATTGCTCCTGCGGCTACAACTGGTAATGAACAATTCTGAGTAATCATTTGTGTTAAATCAATCGTACTTAAAGAGTCATCTTGAGTAGACTGATCAAATATCCCTCTGTGACCTCCTGCCTCAATGCCTTGAGCAACTACAAAGTCAACGCCAGCTTTTTGAATTTCTATTGCCTCTCCTAAGCTTGTTGCAGTAATGCCGACAGCGATCCCTAAAGCATGCGCATGCTCAATACACCCCTGAGGTGGAATACCAAAATGAAAAGTAAGTATCTGCGGGCGGTGAGTCCAAATTGGGCGAAGCTGGTCTTCGAGTGCAGGATAAAAAGGTGCACTTGGAACACATATGTTGCACTCATCGCCTAGGGATAATTTTTGAAGTGCCGAAACTGCATTTGATTGAACACCTGCGTCTGGTAACTCTACCTCACGGAATACAAAGAAGTTTGCATTAATGGGGCCTTGTGTTAGGTGTTTTGTTGCGAGTAAGTCCTCACTGATTTTTTGCGGTGAACTGTACGAAAAACCAAAGCTACCAACTCCCCCTGAATTGGCTACTGCTGCAGCAAACTTTGGATTATTGATACCGCCCGCCATTGGCGCCTGAACCACTGGGAATGCTAATTGTGAGAAGTTAAACATCTAGGATCCCCCGGGGGTGTTAGAGTAAATAGTCGGGCCTGCAAATCTCTTGAAACCCGCATGAATACTGGTTTTTTTTGATATTTTCTCTTTCAAAAACTCTCAGAAAACCTTATAATTCTCACACAAACCTGAGAGTTTTATCTGT
>CAIKNE010000153.1 GCA_903828695.1 uncultured Burkholderiales bacterium
CCAGCAAAATTAATCCAAACATCAAGAGAAAACGGTCTTGCCACTGTAGATTTCAACTTCGATCTGGCTAATGATTTTCTTCCTGAATATTTGCAACGTGTTGGAGATAGGGCGCAACGATTGGTCAATGCAACTGAGGCGCAAAATCCGGAGTTCAATAAGATCATCACTAAATGTACTTTGGTCAGAACACAGATTTCCCTTGCTAAGCGAATTGCCGCTTACGAGGTCCCCGTACTTGTTCTTGGTGAAACTGGAACAGGCAAAGAATTATTTGCAGAGGCTATTCACGCAGCAAGCACTCGGGCAGATCAGCCGTTCATTGCAGTTAACTGCGGAGCCATAGCGCCTGAATTAGCTAATTCAGAGCTATTTGGACACAAGAAGGGATCCTTCACAGGAGCCAGTTCAGACCGTAAAGGCTATTTTGTAGAAGCAAGTGGGGGCACCCTCTTTTTAGATGAGATAGGTGATTTGCCACTAGACTCCCAGGTCAGGCTACTCAGAGCACTCCAGTCCCAGGAGATAATTCCCGTCGGCCAATCCAAACCTATTAAAGTAAATACCCGAGTACTTGCTGCAACACACAAAGATTTGGCATCTGAAGTTCTTGCGGGTAGATTCCGTGAGGATTTGTATCACCGCTTAGCAGTAGGAATAATCAAGTTACCCCCATTGCGTGATCGAGCGGGAGATATTGGAATTCTTGCGTCTCATTTCTTAACTCTCATCAATGCTGATTCACAAGGTAAACCTGAGGCACAACACAAGTCATTGAATAAAGGGGCGATGGAAGTACTCTGCTCATACTCATGGCCAGGGAATATTCGAGAGCTTTATCACACGATTTTGAGAGCAGTGATCTGGTCTCAAACCTTTGAAATTACAGGAAAAGACATACAGGATGCCTTACTTCCACAGGCACGCCCCGTCTCAGGTGATCATTGGCAAACTCTAAGTAAAGACTTTAATCTTCAATATTTCCTAGACCAGACGGCCGTTAAATATATCTCTCAGGCACTTAAGCAAACCGGGTTTAGAACTACTGCTGCCGCCAATTTACTTGGTTTTACGAACCATCAAACCCTCGCCAACTGGATAAAAAGGCTTGGTATGTCGATAGCGGAAAAGAAAGACCGGTAGTTCAAAAAAGTAAAAATATTTACATTATTACAATTATTTTTACCAAATTAGCCGAATCAAAAACTCTAACTCATTGATTTTAGTGGTTATTTAAATCTATTCATACTGGCATAAATCTGGCAATACCCTATTCATAAACACCAGGAGAAGCAGATGAAATATATAGACTTTAAACAAATAGCTAAAGCAGCTATTGAAGCGCGTGAGATCAAAATTGAAACACGTACTTGCCCAGACCAATATCTGGGTCCTATCAAAGATGTTCTTCACAATGTTGATTTTCCTTATAGGCTTCCGGCTCTTCTTAGGACTAATGCCCCTTGCATCATTATGGTTCTTGAATCTCCCCACGCCGACGAATTCATTGGTGAACCCGCGCCCGCTAAGGGGTTTACGGGAGAGATGATTAGAAGGCATCTAAGAGAGGCAATATCGGTAGATAGCCTAAAGAGCTACGATCTTATCTTGGTCAATGCTATTCAACACCAATGCTCGCTCGGCGTAAGCACAGATCTCTACAGGGATCGAATATTTAGAACAACCTGGAATGCTGGCGGAAGGGAGAGCTTTGTATCCCGCATAAAGCATCTATACCGAGCAGGGGATATTGTGGTTAACTGTTGCACAAAAGGTAATGATTACAAAACGGATACAGCCCTTAGAAATCTTGTCGAACATGAACTAAGGAAGGCACTTCCAGGCGTAGAGTCAATCAAAAGAATGCACCCAGCAGCTTGGCGTGAGCCGTCACGCATTGGTGTGGAATGGCAATACACTGAATCTACTAAAGTCGAACTCGACCCTGCAGTCCGAAGGTTAGTTGCGGATGCAACCTCATCACTACCAAAGATAAATGAACCCATGGAGGTCAATCCTTTGACCCAAGGGGAAGTATCTACACTGACTAAACTTTTAGAAGTTAAGGAAAATATTTTGGTCAATGGCGCACGTTGTACCGTAATTGTTCTATCCGACGGCACTAGAAAGCATATGAAAACAGCTACCTTTGACCCCAAGGGGTTAATCACCAAAAAAGCAAAAGATTTAGTGGGATTCCCAGTTAAGGCAACTTGCTGGAATCCAAGGAAAGAACCGAGTAAATGGTCTAACCAAGGATACTTCAATGATATTTTCAGCGCTTAAACATATGCTCAACTCGCAAAGTCCTCGCGATATATCAAAACACAGGTTTGTATCGGGGGTAACCGAAGCTATCAAAGAGTTACGAAGGAGTGGCTCTTTTGACGCGATTGAACTTACTACCCTAGCTGATTTGATGCAGCTACAGTGCTTACGAGTTGACAACACGGAACTCTTAAAGTTCACCATCCCACAAGGACTTGCCCATATGGTGATGAAGATCATACAGTCTAAACAAGTTAGAGCACTGGAGCCAAGCTTTAACGACAACGATACATTTACCTTTGAATTTGAAACCGTAGAAGATCAAGACGAATTTATTCAAGTCTTTGAGATGATTTCATTTCAAGGTGCAAGAGCTTACCCAACACCTGATATCTTTCTGGGAGAGCGCGATGCGGATCAGTTACTTTGTAATGAGTTAATCGAATTTCTAACAAATCTTGTAAAAGACAGTTATGGGTTAAAAGATAAATCACAGGAAGATCAACTAAGTTCTAGAACGAATTATGTGAAATCTGTTTGGTGCGGGGCAATTTACTACCATGCAAGGATAAGTGATTTCGGTGAAGCTCTTCCACAATTTACAGAACTTGATCAACCCACTCGCTGCTACCTGGTCGAATACACGAATGGTTATTCCAAATTCTTTTGGAGTAAACCCGGTCAGTTCGGAGATGACGGAAACTTTATTACCAACGCCATGAAGGAAGACCCTCCAAAAAATGGAGAGCGCTATTTCAACGATGCGCTAGTTGACAAATTTACGTATTCGTCAACGCTCACCATTGTTAGCACTAAGATGTTTGATGGGCAGGGCTTTGTATACAAGCAAAAGTTTGATAACTGGATTGGTTCTTTTATGGGAGGAATGAACCCTATGGCTAAAGACTCTGTACATGCAAAATGGTTACATATCTTTGAACAAAATGCACCAGATTAGAGATTTCTAATGTCTACTCCAAATCAAGATTTTCCTAGAGCTTTGCTTGTCTCATTAGCAGCAGATTTCTTCATAATCTCAAAAATGTTGGGATTGATTGAAGAGAGTAGAAAGAATTTTCGCTGCAACCAGTCTATGGCGAACATTTATATACCTCTGCTTAACAGCGTCGGTATCAGGTTTTCCACTTGGGAAGAACCATTTTCTAGGATGACAATGTTCTGCTCCCCATCCGATGACATTAAAGAAATGGATGATTTTTTTGCTGAATTTGAGGATTTATGTATGAATGTAAATCTTGGTATTCGTAGAACTCAAAATATACCGATGCCTTCAATTTATAAAGACAAAAAAGACCTTGATACTGACCTATGCCATAAATATCTTGAAAGCATCCAAAGATTTTGTGAATACATACCAAACACTGACAATTATGTTGAAATCCCAATAAGCAATCTGGCAAACAAGAAAG
>CAIKNE010000154.1 GCA_903828695.1 uncultured Burkholderiales bacterium
CTAATTTGCGAATTTGACAACACTCTTTTCTAAGTGCTTGGGACTTATACATAGCATCTTGCCCCTCCCGACGAATAAATTCGATGACGTTTTGCAGTTCGGGTTTATAGACCAAGACCTTTGAGCGAGAGGTCGCGCGCGACTGAACACGCTCAAGCAGGGCAAGGGTCTCGGTGTGTAAAGCTCCTGTATCCAGAACAAAGATATCGATGGATAGTTCTAATTTTTGAATTAAGGCAGTGATCACCATATCCTCAGCACCCAGGCTAGAGGCTTGAACACAGGGACTGAACTCTTGCGCTGCGCGGGAGAGTAGTTCTTGGGTTTGTGCTAGTTTCACAGCAAAGTCTTTGCTAGGCTTATTGTGAACTTCGCTGGCTTTAGGAGGAGGCTTTTGAAACATATTGAGTTTGTAAAGAGGGCGGTATTTTATGCGCGAGCAAAGGCTGGAGTAGCATTGATTGCGTCTCCTTGATAGAAGCCTTTGAAGTGGTTGAGTAAACGCTCGCCGTGTTCAATGTCTTGATCTGCTCGCAGCTCAGCACTGGTGAAGCCGGTGCGTGCAATTTGGATGAGCTGGTCAATGAGCACATCCCCGGTTGCGCATAGATCGCCTTTAAAGTCTCTGCGTTTTCTGAGCATAACGGCTTGACTAAAAGCCCGTCCGTCAGTGAATTTAGGAAAGATCAGGCGAATGGTGTTCACGCCTTCCAAGGATACTTCAAGGGGATCCGCGTCGTTGCTAAGTTCCAAAACACCAGCAGGCATCTCTGTGGGTTTTTGTTGGCCAGCGTGATAAAGATTGAGTTTCATAAGGGGTGGAGTCAAATTTAGAAAATGAATGTCATTCAGAAAAAGTCAGCGAATATAAACTCGTAAAACCCAAGAGGCGTTGATTGTTTGAAGGGGATGATTAATGAATTAAGTATCAATCAAAAGTGGTTAAAAACATAACAAGCCCAACAAATCAAGGTCTTGATAATTTTTAATTCGTTACGGTTTCTCCTGATTTACGGCTCAGTCGTGCAGCGTTGGCCACGACCTTAAACGATTCAAATCCAACTCTTTTAAGGGTGTGAATAAAAGGCTCTTGAGCGAGTCTGTGGGCGGTGTAGTGGGCGAGAACCTCCTCAATGACTCCTACCACCTCCTCAGAAGAAAAGGACGGTCCCACCACTCGCCCAGGCGTTGGTGCGCCGCCAAGTTCACTTCCATCACTGCCCCCTAGTGTGACTTGGTACCACTCTTGTCCGTCCTTATCAACCCCGAGTACACCAATGTGACCACTGTGGTGGTGTCCGCAGGAGTTGATGCAGCCGCTGATGTGAAGATCGACAGGGCCAATATCCAGTATCTCATCCAGATCAGTGAATCTTTGGGTGATCGAGTCTGCGACGGGAATAGACCTTGCATTTGCAAGAGCGCAGTAATCGCCCCCAGGGCAGGCGATCATGTCGGAAATTAACCCAATATTAGGTTGAGCAAAACCTGCCTCTTTAGCAGCCAGCCAAAGCGGGTAAAGATCATTCTCGTGAACCCAGGGTAAAACTAAGTTTTGTGCATGCGTCACGCGCACTTCGGAGCATGAGAACGTGTCACAAATTTGTGCAGCCTCCTCGAGTTGCTGAGCCGTCGCATCCCCTGGTGCTTGTCCGGGGCGTTTAAAGGAGAGCGTCACGATTCTGTAATCACTTAGTCTGTGGAGTGCTACGTTTTGATCCAACCAACGCGTGAACGCTCCTTTGTGCTGAGGTGGGACTAGGACTGGGGCAGGGGCAGGGGTTTTACCTTGAGTGCCTGATGGACTCAAAACTTGATTTGGAACTTCAAACATCGCACGTACTCTCTCGAGTTCGCGCTGGGTGATGGTATGAGGGGCGTTGTCTTCCCTGTGGATGCGTTCAAACTCAGCGTCTACTTCCCCCGTAAATCGCTGTTGCTCTGCTTTGACCAAAATTTTGATGCGCGCTTTGTAGATGTTGTCCCGTCTACCCCAGCGGTTGAAAACCCTGACCACTGCTTCAATATAGTTGATGATTTCATGGGCTGGCAAGAACTCTTTGAGCACAGGAGCAATGAGGGGGGTGCGCCCCATACCGCCACCGACCAGAACTCTGAATCCAAGCTCACCCGAGCCATTTTTGTAGAGATGAAGTCCAACATCGTGCCAAGCTGTAGCTGCTCGATCCTCGGTTGCACCCGTAATAGCGATTTTAAATTTACGCGGTAAATACGCAAACTCAGGATGCAAGGTACTCCACTGTCTAAGAATTTCTGCGTAGGGTCTGGGGTCCGCAATCTCATCGTGAGCAATCCCTGCACGTTCATCGCTGGTGATGTTCCTAATGCAGTTGCCGCTGGTTTGGATGCCGTGCATATCAACGCTTGCGAGCAGGTCCATCACATCGGCGCTCCTCTCGAGTGGGATCCAGTTGTACTGAACGTTTTGACGTGTCGTGAAATGGGCGACACCTTTGACCAGTCTGGGGGCAGGGCTAGAGCCGATTAAATCTTGCTTGGACTGGGCATGCTCGAGGAGTTGTGGGGTAGGTTTGTCAAAATCGCGCGCAATGACGGCCAACGCGCGCAGCTGCTTTGAGCTAAGCTCCCCGTAGGGCACGGCTACTCTGAGCATAGGGGCGTAGCGCTGGACGTACCAGCCGTTTTGAAGTCTTAGGGGTTTGAACTCATCATCGCTGAGTTTGCCGTTTAGGTTACGTGTCAATTGGTCTCTGAACTGGATTGCACGGTCACGGATGAATTCGCGGTCAAAAGGTGTGTATTGATACATGATTTTTAATTGAACACTAAGCGGCTACCCGCATAGGTGAGAAGAATACAAAGAGCAAAACGAATAAATCTTTCAGGCGCTTTATTCGCCAAATGAGATCCAACCCAGATACCCGGTATAGAGCCGCACAGGAGCATCAGTAGCATTTGCCAGTTGACAGTGCCCAAGGACGCATGCCCAAGTCCCGCAACCAATGTCAGCGGCACGGCATAAGCAATGTCAGCAGCCACGATGCGTTGCAAAGGAAGAAGCGGATACAACAACAGCAAAACGGTCACGCCGATTGCGCCGGCACCCACTGAAGTTAGGGTCACTAAAACGCCGATCAAAGCACCAAACAAAACCGGATAAGCGGTGTGCTTGGGTTTTTGGTTGAGGGACAAATTATCCTCGTTTGAGGGGGGCGGTAGTTTTGGCCCCCTAATAACCTTGTAAAGCGTAGCAGCAGCGGTCAAGAGGAGCGCGGCGCCAAGTGTCACGCTCATCAGGTGTTGGACCTCTTTGGTTTCCGAGCCAACGGAGTGCAAAACCGCTATGGTGACCAAAGCAGCAGGAATGCTCCCAGCGCACAAGGTCAAGACAACACGCCAGGGGACTAATTTGCGCCGGGTTAAGTTTATCAACCCCCCAAATTTAGTGCCCGCAGCAAACAAAAGATCCGTGCCCACAGCAAGGGCAGGTTGTATGCCGAACCCAAAAATCAATAGGGGCGTCATAAGAGACCCCCCACCAACACCCGTTAAGCCAACAATAGAGCCCACAGTAAAGCCCGCCACGATAAAAGCAAAATTTTCCATAGCGGTACTATAGCCTTTTGATATATAAAATCAAAATATAGAATAGTTTTTGATATATAACTTTTGGGTATATATTAAAAAAATAATTATTAAGGACTAATTTTTTGAAGCTGTTTGCTTAACTGACGCTCAATGGGCGAGGGCTCTAAATGGAGTGAAGTTGCCAATAGTTCTGCGCAAAGTGGGGCTAGGGCAAGTCCTTTGGATCCTAGGCCTGTAAGAACGCTGAGTCCCTCTAGGTTTAAAGTTCCACTGGGGGTGTTGTGAGTGCCGAGATTTTGTGCCCAGGGTAGTCGGTTGGTGGTATTGCAGCGCCACTGGCTCCAGGCATTCAATTGAGCGGGTGCGCTGAGAGGGTCGCCATCAGCGCCCACCTTAGTGCCTGCGAAATAAGGGCTTAGTGTTTGATAAGCGCTGGGGTATAGGTGCTTTAACTTTTGTAAATTGTATTCATGACGCTGCGCCTCAGTACTAACATTGGAGTAAGCCTCAGCAGTATCGTTAGCGTTGCGTTCACTTTCTATTTTTTTCGTGGCCACTCTTTCAAAAGTGGCGCCCGCATACCAGCGTGTCAATGAGTGTGTCAATGAGCGTGTTAACTCATTGCTTTGAGCCTTATCAGCAGCAACACTGCTGCTTTGAGGCAGATGTGTCGCTCGAGTTATAAAACTACCTTCCCCATTGACGGGGAATGAGTACAGATCCTTGCAAACTATGCTGGGCACCTCGCCCCAGGTGAGTTGCCCGAAAGTGCTCTCAAGGGGCACCACCAAGGCATTGGGGCTTAAGAAAGGTTCCAAGAGCGAATTGGCGGCCAACGCGTTTGCCAATATGACGCGGTCAAATGGCTGACTCAGTTTCTCTGGATGGGAGCCCTCTGTCTTAAAACCTTCAAGCAGCCAAGTAGGATGCAACATTTCAGTATGGGTCATTGAGAGGGAAGTGGTTTTTTGCGCTGGTTTCTTACTCTGTTTGATACTGGTTATCTGAGTATGACCATAAAATTCGATACCACTGGTTTTAAGTAACTCGGTAATCCATTGAGTGGGATCGACCCAACCACTGCGCCTGTGCCAAACATGGGGTAGATTGGGACTGTTGGCCGATCGTGTACCTGAGGCGGGTGGTTCATGTGCGTTCTTCAGCGGGTTGGTTAACGCGTCTAAAGCGTTATCTACATCATGATCTACAGCCTTGGATGAGTGGGATGCTTGCTTTAATTCACACCAATCTAGTCCCTGTGTGCTTTGAAAAATTTTGAAACTGCTGGGGTCTACTGTTCTTTTTCTCGTACCGCTGAGATCATGGATGATGGATTCAAAATCATCGTCTGCTACACCCAGATTTTTTTCACCCACTGGATGGGGATTGAGTGAAGTAAATTTAATTTGGGGTTGCTGGTCATGAATGTCCCGTTTGCCTGTGGTAATGTTGTTCATTAAGGCGTGCCTCATTTCAAGCACACCGCATGTGTCCCAGTGCTCGCCCTGGCTGTTGGGCATCGTCTGCGCTAGGAGCTGCTGGGTATGTCTGATGCCCGCACGGCTGAGTTGTGCGCTGGGATTGTCATCTGCGCTTAACTGGGTAGAGAAAATTCCAAGCGGAACGCCCGAGGCCCCCTGCGCGGGCCTGGGTGCGCAGTCAAAGACCGATACATGCCAACCTCTTTGGGCCATTGAGTAGGCTGCACAAGCTCCAGCAATACCTGCCCCAATGACTGCGCATCTCCCAGGTTGAGGTGCTATAACGGACGGGGACGACCGAGGGGTTTTGTGTAGGCTACTATTGTGGGCCTCAGTTTTCTTGTAAGTCGCCTCTAATCTGTGTCTTTTAGGCGCAAGTCCCTCAGCCTTTTTGCACTCAAACCCGTGAATTTCAAGACTCTTAACCACAGAGGCTGCTACGCACCAAGTTGCAAGGCGTGTTTGGGAGTGCGCAAATTGGGCTACACGGCCTAAAACTTTATGGCTCCACATCTGCGGATTAACCTTTGGGTTAAAGCCGTCTAAAAAAACAGTATCCGCTCGCATCTCCAGTGCGTCCAAAGCGTTTTGGACCTCGCCGACGCAAAGTAATAGTGTGATCGCGCCTTGCTCAAACCTCAGTCTGTGAAATCCGGGCACAAGCCCAAACCACTGATCTCGAAGTAATTCTACGAGGGTCGAGAGTTCTGGCCAGGGTGCGGCGCTTTGAAGCAAGTCATCTGCGAGCACTGGAAATTGCTCAATAGAGACGTAGGTTAAGCGTTTGGGTCTGAGTTGTGCTGGCAAGCTCAGCCAGTGGGCCCAGGTGCTTAGAAAATTGAGCCCCAGTCCAAAGCCCGTCTCTAAGATGCTCCAGTGCTCCTTGCCTGTCCAATCCGGATCAGTCTCTAAGAGACCAGAACCCTTTAGGAAAACTTCCCTAGACTGATCCAGTCCCAAATCTTGGGTTGAGGTCTGTGAAATCGGTAGTACGCTTCGGTAAGTATCGCTGAAGTGCCTGCTGTGAGGGGTCCCATCACCAGCCCAACTTACTGGGCTAGTCTTTTGTGGGTGCATCAACTGAGGTCCGTCCAAACCCTTGCGGCGCTGTGTGAGATTACGCGCCAGGGCTAGGGGGGGGGACAAATCCTTGTGCAGTGTCTGCACCTTCACCAAAGAAATGCTTCTCCATTTGCCTAGCCAAATACTGTCTTGAGCGAAGATCGGCCAAGTTCAATCGGTTCTCGTTGACGAGCATTGTTTGCTGCTTGAGCCACTCAGCCCAAGCCGCTTTACTAACGGATGTCCAAATTCTTTTGCCAAGCTCACCGGGGTAGGGGGGTAAATCAAGCCCTTCTGCCTCGTGTCCGAGTTTGATGCAATTGACCATGCGTGCCATAAACCTTATTCCTTAACGTGTAAATTCAATTCATTAATACCTAAAATACCGTTCAACGATCATTAGCGATCATAATCGTATTTTCGCATACCCCAGATAAAGTTAGGTCATCCCATGTTCCTAGAGCAAGTATTTAAACCTCGGTTTGCCAGTGCATTGATTGCACTCGGGTGCATCTCACTCTTGTGCATTGGTATTTATTTACAAGAATCGCTGGGCCTAGAGCCCTGTCCGATGTGTATTGTGCAGCGCTACGCATTCATTCTGATCGCCCTTTGTACTGCACTGAGTGGGTCCATGAATGGCCCTAAGTCGTTTTGGATTCTCTCAGTATTGGCTCAGTTGAGTGCAGCTTTTGGAGCCTTCGTAGCCGCCCGGCAAAGTTGGTTGCAGTGGTTTCCTCCTGAGACCCAGAGTTGTGGACGCGATTTATACGGAATGATAGAGAACTTCCCCCTTAAACGGGCGATCCCTATGATTTTCAAAGGCAGCGGAGACTGCTCGGTCGTGGACTGGACGTTCCTGGGGGGCTCGATTGCCAACTGGTCTTACCTGTGCTTTTTATTGATATTGACCTATTTAGCCATAGTTCAGGTTAAGGCCTACAAGAATTCACGCAGTGAATCCTTGCTTTCTTAAATTAAAAAGCATTTACGTTTAAATGCCACTGAACTCTCCCCATCGCTAAAGCGAGGGGCTTGCGCGGCTCGCTTGGTCAAAACGCCCTATGTTAATTTTTTGACAAGCACGATGCTCTTGCGGTCCCAGTTGTATTTTTTGTTACGCGCTGGGGGTAGCCACTCTGTATCAACTATGATAAAACCGCGTTTAACAAACCAATGCTGAGTTCTGGTGGTCAGTACAAATATGCTGGACAGTCCCATCGCTTTTGCTCTTGCTTCAATTCGTTTTAGCAATTTCTCCCCGTCCCCTTGAGACTGGGACTGCGGGGACACGGTCAAAGCTGCCATTTCACCCGTCTTTTGTTCGGGATAGGGATAAAGTGCAGCACATCCAAAAATCACACCATCGTGTTCTATGACCGTGTACTGCTCAATGTCGCGCTCAATCTCGCTTCTTCCCCTTTTGACCAGCGTTCCGTCTCGCTCAAAGGGCTCGATGAGTTGAAGCACACCGCCAACATCCTCATGCGTTGCCTCACGAAGGCTCTCTAATTTCTCATCTACCACCATCGTTCCAATGCCGTCGTGCATATAGATCTCAAGGAGGAGCGCGCCGTCAACCGCGAAGGGTAGGATATGGCTGCGCTCTACGCCTGATTTGCATGCTTTCACGCAGTGTTGGAGGTAGAAGCCTATGTCTTGTGGGTGCGCCGCAGGAGGGAGTTGGCTGAGAAGCTTTTCTGCAGCGGCCAAAGGCAACTCCGTATCAATCGGATTGTCCTCAGACTGAACGTTGAAGGGGTCTTGACGAATGCCTGGAACCTCAGTTACAAAAATGAGTTTGTCGGCTTGTAATGCAATGGATACTGATGTAGCAACCTCCTCCATTGAGAGGTTAAAGGCCTCACCTGTAGGGGAGAATCCAAATGGCGACATCAACACAAGTGAGCCCGCTTCCAGCGTTTGCGTGATGCCTTTGACATCCACCTTTCTCACCAAGCCCGAGTTCATGAAATCGATACCATCCAAAATTCCAACAGGACGCGCAGTTAGGAAGTTTCCTGAGATGACTCGCATGGTTGCACCCGCCATGGGTGTGTTGGGGAGTCCTTGGCTAAAGGCGGCTTCAATTTCATAACGCAGTTGCCCCGCAGCCTCCTGCGCGCAGTCCAGCGCAACTTCATCCGTAATTCTCATTCCGTGAGAATATTTAGGGACATGCCCCTTGGCTAACAATTGTTCATTGACCTGGGGTCTAAAGCCGTGAACCAATACCAAATTAACGCCCATACTGTGAATGAGGGCTAAATCTTGTACGAGGTTCGGTAACTTGCCAGCAGCGATCGCTTCGCCGGAGACGGCCACGACAAATGTCTTGCCCCTGTGCATGTGAATGTAGGGAGCAACTGCGCGGAACCAAGGAACAAAGGTAAAGTTAAATACGTTTGACATCGTCAATGTGTTGCGAAGTGGTTAGATAGTCGGTTGAAGCTGTGAGTAGGCTGAGATAATGGGGAGCTTGGTATCGCAGAGCGTTTTCGAATTGTCACTCATCTTTGGCCTAAACTTGCAAGTCTCAACCCCTTTGTCTATTGAATTTCCTGAATCTTTGCCCGTCTCGTTGCGCAGAGGGGAAATTATGCAGGCTATTGATCGCCATCAGGTTGTGATCATCTGCGGGGAGACGGGCTCGGGTAAGACAACGCAACTGCCCAAGATGGCGCTCGCGCTTGGCAGAGGGGCCCCTCGGCAACGAGCGGTGCAAGTTACGCAGCAGTTGGATCCTAAACGCAATCCAAATACCCATCAGCATGCCAACCGAGTGGGTCATTTTTTAATCGGCCACACCCAGCCCCGGCGCATCGCAGCAACCTCAGTTGCCAAACGCATCGCAGATGAACTTAAAACCGCGCTGGGTGACTTGGTTGGGTACAAAGTCAGATTTCAAGATAAGCTCACCCCAACGACCCGCGTGAAGCTTATGACGGACGGGATTTTGCTGGCTGAGTCACAAAACGACCCCCTCTTAAGGGCCTACGATACCATCATCATTGATGAGGCCCATGAGAGAAGTTTAAACATAGACTTCTTACTCGGGCACCTCAAACAAATACTGCCCCAGCGCCCCGACCTGAAGGTTATCGTAACCTCTGCAACCATTGATGCAAACCGTTTTGCTGAACACTTTTCCTCTAAAGACGGCCCCGCACCAGTGCTCCTGGTCTCGGGCAGGATGTTCCCAGTTGAAATGCGTTATCGCCCCTTTGAGGAGGAGAGAGATTACGGGTGGCTGGAGGCATTGGCTGATGCGGTTGATGAGCTATGGGTGGCCAAGCCAAAGCTCTCACATCCAACGCCTGCCTTGTCTCATGTGGATTTGCAAGCTCCAGCACAAACCGAGTCAGAGTTGGTGGAAATTCCCAGCCCGTCTCCTATATCCTCTGAGGAGAGCCCTCAGCCCGAGCCATCGGTTGCCTCTCAAGCAATGCCTGCTATGGGAGATATCTTGGTGTTCTTGCCTGGTGAGCGAGAAATTCGAGATGCTATGGGCCACTTGACGGCTCACTTAGCGACTCGTGCACTGACCCGTCGATGTGAAGTTGTGCCTTTATTTGCAAGGCTCACCCAAGCTGAACAAGAAAGGGTTTTTCAAACGGGGGGTGCACCCCGAATCGTGCTAGCCACCAATGTGGCTGAGACCTCCTTGACGGTACCTGGTATTCGATATGTCATAGATATTGGAACTGCAAGGGTCAAACGCTACAGTTACCGCAGCAAAGTAGAGCAGCTTTTGGTTGAGCCCATCTCGCAAGCTGCTGCAAACCAGCGTGCGGGCCGATGCGGAAGGGTCGCAAACGGAATTTGTATACGCCTGTACGCTTTAGAGGACTTTAACGCAAGGCCCAAGTTCACTGATCCAGAGATACTCAGAAGCTCCTTGGCCAGTGTCATTCTTAGAATGAAGGCGCTTAAATTCGGACAAGTCGAGGCGTTCCCGTTTCTTGAAGCTCCAAAGTCTAAGGCCATATCGGATGGGTACCAGTTGCTGGGTGAACTAGGCGCTGTCGATGAGCAGCTAGAGTTGACGCGAATAGGTGCAGAGCTTGCCAAGCTCCCTTTGGACCCTCGAATTGGCAGAATGATTTTGGAGGCTCGCTCCAAGCAAGCATTGGCCGAGGTGTTGATTGTGGCCTCGGCCCTAAGTGTTCAAGACGTGCGGGACCGACCCTTGGAGCAACAAGGTGCAGCCGACTCCGCGCACGCCAAGTTCAAAGATGAGCGCAGTGAATTCTCTGGGTATTTGAAGATTTGGAAATGGGTCAACGAGCAGCGCGGTACTGAACGCGACGCAAGTGGTCAAAGCACCCACAAACTCACCAATCGTCAATACGAGCAACTCCTCAAACAAAACTTTCTTAGCGCCCGTCGCCTGCGGGAGTGGCGAGATGTTTACTCACAACTCTTACTCTTGGTCAAGGAGCAAAAATGGAGACTCAACACAGAGGTACCCAGTTACGAGCAGTTGCATCAGTCCTTACTCAGTGGCTTGATGGGGAACATCGGTTTTAAGAGCGATGAGCATGATTTTTATTTAGGTGCAAGGGGAATTAAGTTTTACAGACACCCGGGTGTGCATTTGGCTAAAAAAGCCCATCGTTGGGTGGTTTGTGCAGAGTTGGTGGAGACCACCCGCTTGTTTGGTCGGGGCATGGCCGCGATCGACCCCTTGTGGCTTGAGGATTTGGGCGCACATCTTTTAAAGAAACAACTCTTAGATCCTAAATTTGATCCCCGTAAAGCTGAGGTTAGCGCTTTTGAGCGAGCAACGCTTTACGGCTTGCTGATCTACAGCGGTCGAAGAGTCCCCTACGCAAGAGTTGACGTTCGGGGGGCGCGCGAGATCTTTATTCGGCAAGGTTTGGTTGAAGGTCAATGGGGAGGAACTCTTCCTTTCTTGGCGGCCAATCAAAAGATGGTTCGAGTTGTTGAAGAGTTGGAGCACAAATCAAGACGTCAGGACGTCTTGGTTGATGAGGCACTGATCTTTGCTTTTTACGATCAAAAGATACCCGCCGATGTCTTTAACGGTATGACCTTAGAGCGTTGGTACAAGGAGGAGACAAAGCTGAGTGCACAGCCCCCGCTTTTATTAACGCGAGAGGAGTTGATGCGCCATGAGGCGCAGGGCATAACGACGGAGGCTTTCCCCAAAACACTCAAACTGGGCGGGGTGGACTGCACCGCAACTTATTTGCATGAGCCGGGATCCACTAGAGACGGTATCACTGTGAACATTCCTTTATTTGTGCTCAACCAAGTCAACGAGGAACGTGTTGAATGGTTGGTGCCTGGTATGCTAAAAGAGAAAATCTTAGCGCTCTTAAAAAGCCTACACCAAAAGCCCAGAGCTCGTTTGGTTCCTCTGCCTGAGACTGCGCAGCGCTTTGCACAAGAACTTAGCACCCAGGACTTTTTTGGTCGCGGTTCGCTGGTGGACGCATTGATGAAATGCGTTGTCGCTCAAACCCAGGTGGATATCAAAAGGGGGGACTTCAAACTCGAGACCCTATCGCCCCATCATTTGATGAACTTTAGGGTGGAGGGTGAGGGCGGGCGTCAAATTGGAATGGGTAGGAACTTAGGCGCGTTAAAGGCTGAGTTGGGCGCGCAGGCCAGGGGCGCGTTTCAAGCCCTGGCGAGTCTTAAGTTGCACGCGCTGGCTGAGCACGCAAGGGAGGGCGAGCATTCACAAGCACCTCAAGCCCGAGAAAGCACGGGTCCCTTAACTACCTCGCCAACGGGTTCTTTAAATAAGGAGGCGCTATCTTCTGCGGCCACGCAGACCCAGAGCTCCGCGTTTGAGGGCTCCTATACGCAGTGGAGCTTTGGTGAATTACCCGAACTCCTAGAGATAAGAAGGGGGCAACAAACTTTAATAGGTTTCCCCGCACTGATCGATGAGGGCGCAAGCGTGAGGGTAGAAGTGTTTGATGAGCCTAACGTTGCCCAGCAAAAGCACCGCATGGGACTCAGGCGATTGTTTGCTCTGCAAATCAAGGATTCAATTAAATACCTGGAGAAAAATAACGCAGATTTACCGTCCTCTTTGGTGATGAACTTTGTTCAAGCACTCAAAAACTTAGATACGGTCTCCAAGAGTGACTCTTTAAAAACTGGCGCTGGACCAGGTGTGAGCTCAGGGGGAGGGGGCGCAATCTCCATTGAGACGCTTAAGCCCCAAATTATGGATCTTGCGTTAGAGAGAACTTTTATGATGGAGCCGTGGCCCCTTGATGAAAAAGCGTTTGCAGAGCGCTTGGCGCAGGGGCGCACTCGGCTAACTCTTATCTCCAGCGAAATATCGCGCCTTGTGCAAACGCTGCTAAGCGAGTTCTCCGCTGCTGCCCGTAAGCTCAAAGACACACAGGCCAGCCCCGCAACACAATCGGATATTGCGCTTCAGTTGCAACGTTTGATGCATAAAAACTTTTTACTTGAAACCCCCTATGCTCAACTGCAACAACTGCCCAGATATTTGAAGGCTGTATTTTTGCGTTTGGATAAATGGCGCTCTGATCCCGCTCGTGACTTAGAGCGTATGAAGCAGATGGGCGCGCTTGATCAAAATTTTTGGAGAGAGTGGGCCGCTCGCAAAGGCGTTCCAGATACTCGGCTTGCAGATTTCAGGTGGTTACTGGAGGAACTGCGGGTGAGCTTGTTTGCACAAGAACTTAAAACACCGCAGCCTGTTAGCGTTAAGCGTCTAGAGAAAGCTTGGGCGCAGTTACATCACTGATACGGCTTGACGGTCTGGGCGCTTGGCAGCTCAGAGTTTCGCTAAACGCTCTAAGGCGGTTTGTAAGGTTTCATCCTTTTTGGCAAAACAAAAACGAATCGTCTTTTGATCAAAAGCGTCTGCGTAAAAAGCTGAAAGTGGGATAGCCGCTACGCCAATCTCTGAGGTAAGCCAGGTACAGAAGTCGGCCTCACTGAGGTGCCTCTCCGCTACCTTCAAGTCCTCAATGCTTGCGCATTGGAAGTAGGTGCCTTGAGCGGGCAGGAGTTTAAAGTGAGTTCGTGCGAGACCAGATCTAAAGAGATCCCTTTTCTTTTGGTAAAAGCCAGGGAGTTCTAAGTAAGGGGCTGCATTCTTCATGTATTCTGCCAATCCGTACTGAACAGGCGTATTGACAGTGAAAACATTGAATTGATGGATTTTGCGAAACTCTTTGGTCAATGAGGGGGGGGCTGCGCAGTAAGCAATTTTCCAGCCCGTTACGTGATATGTTTTGCCAAAGCTGGAGATGATGAACGCGCGCTCAGCAAGCCCTGGGTAACTTGCGGCACTTAAATGTTTAAGGGGCGCATACACCATGTGCTCATAAACTTCATCGCTAATCAACAAAATCTGAGTAGGAGCTAGGATCTCTTCTAGCTTTCTCATCTCCTCATCACTCCAAACCGTGGCACTTGGGTTGTGGGGTGTGTTGACAATAATAGCCCGGGTCCGAGGAGTGATGGCTGCACTGATTTTGTCAAAGTCGGGCCTAAAGGTACCTGGTGTAAGTGGGACTCGAACCGTAACTCCACCTGCCATTTCAATGTTAGGGATATAACTGTCATAACAAGGTTCGAGCACAATGACCTCATCCCCCGCTTTGACTACTGCAAGTACGGCATTCAATATCGCCTGCGTGGCCCCTGCGGTGACGGTGATTTCAGTGTTGGGGTCGTAGGATTTTTTGTAAAGCGTTTTAATTTTATCTGCCACGGCGAGCCTCAGTTCCATAACTCCAAGCATCGAGGGGTATTGGTTGAGTCCCAAACGCATGGCATTTGCCACCGCGTCTACGAGCACAGGGTCGCATTGAAAGTCGGGGAATCCTTGTCCTAAGTTGACGGCATTTTTCTCTTGTGCAAGAGCGGACATGACCGTGAAAATAGTTGTACCTACATTGGGCAATTTGGTTACAAGTTCGGGCGTCATTTTTTGAGGAAGTGTTTTTTCTTGAAAATAAGTATGCGACTACGTGTTTTGAGAGATTACTTTATCAATAGATGCGTGGCTCAGATTTGGATTCAAGAGCACAGCAAATTCAATAACGAAGTTACGCAAATAGGAGCCACGCTTAAAGGCTAATCTTGCTATGTTGGTACCAAAAAGCGATCCTCCAGAACGAACTACCAGATCTTGGTCGACACTTTCTTTGACCGCCATCTCGGCTACGATGCCAACCCCAAGGCCCAAGCGGACGTAAGTTTTGATCACATCAGAGTCGATCGCTTCAAGGGCAATGCGAGGTGTTAAATTTTTGGCTGCAAAGGCTTGATCAATTCGAGTGCGCCCCGTGAAAGAGGGATGATAGGTGACTATAGGGTGCTCCACCAAATCTTCGAGCCGAATCTCTGCGATGCTGAGCAAAGGGTGATTGGGGGGGATAACCAGTACATGCTGCCACTCATAGCAGGGCAGAGTCACCAGTTCTGGATAGTCCACTAAAGATTCCGTTGCAATGCCTATTTCTGCGGTTTCTTCCATCACCATTTTCGCAACTTGCCCGGGGGAGCCTTGGTGTAAGCTGACATTGATTTTTGGGAATTTTTTTCTCAAATTTGCAACTGGCGTTGGCAATACATATCGTGCCTGGGTGTGAGTCGTTGCAATTGAGAGTGTACCGGTGTCGTCTGCGCTGTACTGATCCCCGATGTGCTTAAGGTTGTTCACCTCTCTTAGGATAATCTCAATGCTTTTCAGTACCAACTCGCCGGGCTCGGTGATTCTCTTTAAGCGCTTGCCGTGCCTGCCAAATATTTCGATGCCAAGTTCCTCCTCAAGCTCCAATATAGCTTTGGAAACGCCAGGTTGAGAGGTATGCAATACACGAGCTACTTCCGTAAGGTTTAGATCTCGCCGTACTGCTTCTTGAATGAACTTAAATTGATGCAGATTCATGCTTTAATTATAGCCTTTTGCATAAGAAGCGTTGCTGTTATGCTATTGAGTTATATGAAGTGATCGGTTGCATGAATAGTAAAAAAGACGCGTCTCATCTGCGTACTAGAGGTCTTGATAACTTAGTTTTGAGAGTGCGGGTTGAGAGTGCGGGTTGAGAGACACCTTTGCTATGGCGTCAATCATACGAGCATCCTCTCCAATCGAGGGAGCACAAGTAATTTCGATCAAGGGATGAGATTGCTTTAGTTCTTGAACTAGTTGCGGGAGGTCCTCCCTTGCGTGCTTACCCACACCAAGAAATAGCGGAGTGATATGCACTTGTGTGCAACCCAGTTTACTCAACTCCGTCGTTGTTTGCATCAACGTAGGCTCTGTAAGCTCCAGGTACGCACACCGAACCTCTAGGTCCGTGCTCATCTCCTTAATCCTAGTTGCTATAGCTTTGATTGGGCCGTGCCAGAGGGGATCCCTAGAACCGTGGGCAAATAAAATAATTGCTTTCATTGTCGCACTACCAGCCATGCAAAGGCCATTAAGGAGAAAAGGGTGTAGAGCATCCCCGGGGCCGCAGCTGCAAACCAAGGGGTCCATTGTTTTATATTTCCAATATACCCAAACACATTGTTGAGCAAGAAAAAGCTGATACCAATCATGACCCCGAAAAACACATAGCTTGTAATGTTTCCGCTTCTAAAGTGCAGATAAGCAAAGGGCAGAGCCAATACCATCATCACCAAGCAACTGATGGGATAAAAAACCTTCTTCCAAAACTCGATTTCATAGCGCTGGGATGATTGAGAGTTGATGTTCAGATGCTGAATGTATCTAAACAAGTCTAGTGTTCCCATTCTGTCTGGCTTTAACAAGGCAACCGAGACCATTTCCTGTGAGATGCTGTTGGGCCAGCGGAGATGGTTTTGTTGAATCCGCTGGGCCGAAGCAACTGGGTGTGAGAGTTTAAGGGCTGCGGCTGAGGCAACCCAATTAAGATCCTCCAAGTCTTTTTGACCCAGTGGGGGGGGGAGGGTCTTGTCCTTATTCTTGCGGCTGTCATTGGAAACCTCAGCAGGACTAAGTGAGGAGAGTTGGGTTGAATTAGATTCAGCAGCAGTGGGTGGGCGCTTTGGAACGGTGGACGGCGAGTCTTTCAAAAATGAATTGTCTTCAGCGTTTTCGGGTGCAAATTCATCCCTCTGGACGTCGCTCAGCAGCCACGCCTCTCCGTCCTCTTCAAACCCTGCACGAGCGGCACGAGTCAGAGAGATTAAATGTCCTTGATTGTCAAACTCGAAGATTCGGACCCCGTTCATCTCACCGTCTGCACTCAAAGACCCCACATTAACTGCCTCGTTTGTGAATTGCTGGCGCTCCTTGAGCCAAGCCCCAGTCTGACCCACAGTAATTTGCCCCATGAACCGGGACTTCAGCAGCTGACCGTACTTGTCGCATTCGGGAGATAAATAGTCACCAACCACAAACGTGATCACGGTGAAGGCTAGTCCAAGGGCAATTAAACTTCTAAGGGCCAGTACAGGCCCAAGTCCACTCGTCCTCAGAATTGTGAACTCTGAGGTTTGTGCCATTCTGGAGAGTACGTAGATACTACCGATCAACACGGTGATGGGAAAGAGCTCGTACAAATGGCTCGGTACCATAAGTGTCACGTATAAAAGGGCATGGGATATTTGGTAGCCACCCGGTTGGGCGCTCCTTACCCACTGCAGTTCGTCTACAAAATCAAAGAAGAAAAATAGTCCTAAAAAGCCAAGCGTTATAAAAGCCACTGCAGCAATCACTTCACTGTAAACCCATCTGCGCCAGGTCTTCATGTTTGACCGCCAATCGTTTTAGATTTCCCCTGGCGAGGACTGGTGAAGCCAATCAAATGCGCTTTCAGATTAAAGACTCGCCAGTTATTGTGCTTTCGCATCAACCAAAGCGTCGCAAGGGCTAATATGAAGAGGTGAAACACAAGCATCATGTAGGGCGAGCCTTTGCCAGACTCACCATAATTTTTGCCAATGTTTAAGATATTGAAGTAAGCGATAAATGTAAACAAGGCCAACATCAAGGGGGCACTTTTCCCCGCTCTGGGGTTCACGCTGGCCAGCGCCAAGGAGATGACAATCAAATTAAAGGCCGTAAACATCAGTCCGACTCGCCAAGTCAACTCAGAGGAGTTTTGAGCGCTTGGGTTTAGCAGAAGATCCCAAGAATCAATTGCCCTTGGAAGGGGAGCTCCTAAGTTTGGGGCAGATTTACCGATTTGAGCTCCGTATTCACTGAATTCACTGAGCTTTAAAGTTTCTTGATCTTTGCTGTAAACCAATTGTTGGCCGTTGTTCAGGATGAGAAACTTCTCTCCAGTCACCTTATTGTCTATGTGACCGTGCACAGCCGTTGTCATGGTTTGCTTGTCGCCCTCTCGAGTTGCGATGAAAATATTATTACCCTGCCCCTTTACGGTGGATGCCTTGTCTATGAAAAAGACCCTTTGCCCGTTGGCTGACTCTTGGAATTGGCCCGGAGTTACTCGCTCCAAATCGCCACGTTTCTCAAAACGGTCCACCAGCTCTTGGATATGCTGATTGGACCAAGGCCAAACAAAGAGGGAGAGGGCTCCTATTAAAACAAGGGTAGGGAGCGCAAACGCCACCATGGGTTTGAAGAACGCCCCAAGACCTTGGCCGCATGTGAGCCAAATTACCATCTCGCTGTCTCTATAAATCCTAGATAATGTCCCGACACAGGAGATGAATAAGCTAAGTGCTAGTAAGATAGAGAGGTTGCCCAAAATTGTAAAAGCCAGAACTAGGCTAACCTCTGAGGGGTTGACGCTGCCCTTGGAGGCCTGTCCCAGAGTGCGAATCAGCATAATAGTCACCACAATGGTGATTAATATGACGACTGTTGCGCCAAAACTGCGCGACAATTCTCTTCGTATGGATGATTGAAACAGCATGCTTTGTTAAGGATTTACCGAATTATGAACTTTGATTTAAAAACACTTTCTCACCCAACCTCACTAAGCCACAAAACCGATTTAATGGTGGTCCTACAAAAGTCGGTTGCCTCAAAAGAATCTTCTCAAAAGTCTGGCTCGACAAGCGTATTGTCGCAATATTTAAGCACTATTCAAAAAGAAGAGGAATTTGATGCAAAACCAGGTAAAACATTGCTTGTTTTAAAGCCTGAGCCACTTCAGGCCAAGCGTTTGTTGGTCTTGGGTGTGGGAGACGGACGTCCTAGCGAGATCCGCAAAAGCGTTCTATCAGCCTTTAAAACAATCAAAACCTTGGGATACAAGGACATCACCCTTTTTCTGGATGAATCCATACCCACCCCAGATCAAGCCTTAAAACTGTCCATTTTGGCCGTCTGCGACGCGCTCTACCTTTATACCAAGACCAAGCCCAGCGCTAAAGTGGACAAAGACGGCAAATCTAAATCTGGTGCACTTGCTTCATCAGAGCTTTACGTGACCTTTGCGTTACCAGAGGCTAAATCAGCTTCTGTCAAACAGGCGTTCTCACAGGCACTTGCCCTTGGCGAGGGCATCGAGTTGGCCAAAGAGTGGGGTAACCGTCCTGCCAATCATGCTACCCCTACACATTTGGGCAATGTAGCCATTAATTTAGGAAAGCATCCAGACATCAAGGTAAATGTATTGGGTCCCAAGGAGGTCGAGAAGCTGGGCATGGGGTCCTTTTTGTCAGTAGCCCAAGGGTCTGCAGAGCCGTTGCGTTTCATCACCATGGAATACAAAGGTGCAAAGGCCAAATCCTCTGCTCCTGTAGTACTGGTGGGTAAGGGGATAACCTTTGATACAGGTGGTATTTCTCTAAAACCGGGCGCTGGTATGGATGAGATGAAATTTGATATGTGCGGCGCTGCAAGTGTACTTGGCGTATTCAAAACACTCTCGGTTTTAAGACCCAGCGAGTTGCACGTGGTCGGCTTGATTCCAACTTGTGAAAATATGCCCGATGGTTTGGCTATCAAACCGGGAGATGTGGTCACCAGTATGAGTGGACAAACGATAGAGATTTTAAATACAGATGCTGAGGGGCGGTTAATTTTGTGTGACGCTCTGACCTATGCCAAGCGGTATAAACCCAAAGCGGTGATTGATATTGCTACTCTAACTGGGGCTTGTGTCATTGCTTTGGGACACCTCAGGAGTGGCCTATTCTCTAACAATGACGAACTTGCACATGCGTTAGAAAAAGCCGGTGACGCTTCGCTCGATCTTTGCTGGCGCATGCCCTTGGATGATGCGTATGCTGAGGGGCTTAAGTCAAATTTTGCTGATGTCGCTAATGTTGGCGATAGGTCCGCGGGCAGTGTTACGGCTGCAAAGTTCCTACAACGCTTTGCCAATGAATTTGCCTGGGCGCATTTGGATATAGCGGGTACCGCTTGGAATAGTGGCGCATCTAAGGGCTCAACAGGTAGACCGGTTGCGCTCTTAATGGAGTATTTACTGAATCACTCACAAGTTACTCCAAAAGCGGTCAAGACAACCAAGCCTCAAAAGAGTTCAAGCGCAGCTGCCAAGACAAATGCTAGCCCGTCGCGTGGGGCTAAAACCGTTAAAGCAAGTCGCCGTACGGGTTAACTTCACACCGTTAGCTAGGGTAGGCCACTAGGCTCTAGGCGTGAGGTTAGAGATAAAGAAATTGCTAAAATCGAGTTCAATGACTGAAATTACATTCCATTTAAACGCTAACAATAAAATGGACTACTGTTGCCGCTTGTTACGTAAGGCTTACAACTCACAAGCAAAAATAGTTGTCAAAGGCTCTGCCGAGGTACTCCAGCAACTCGATCAAGCGTTGTGGAGTATTTCGACCACTGATTTCATTCCCCACTGCAACTCAGATGCTGAGCCTGAGCTGTTGAGTGCCAGTCCGATCGTTCTAACTTCAAATATAGACTCTTTCGATCTTTTGCCGCATCATCAGGTTTTACTGAATATGGATGAGGATACCGCCTCCGGATTTGAAAAGTTTGAGCGGGTGATTGAAGTTGTTGGTAATGAACATGATGACAAATCAAAAGCAAGGGATCGTTGGCGACATTACTCGCAAAGGGGTTATCCCATTTCAACGCATGAAATTAAATAAATTGTGATGAATTCAAAAGTCCCAGATCAACTTATTCCAACCCTAAGTGAGGTGGTCCCTCTAGACGGTGCAAGAAGCATTAGCGTGAAGGAGTTGATCGATGAATCAGTACCTTTGTTGGATGAATTACGGAGTGTTTCTAGTTCAACTCATCCTGCACACGTTGAAGATTTAGCCGACGCTGTGCTTCAGATCGTTCACGCGAAATTGGTGACTATATTGCCAGATTTGATGCGTGAAGCAGTCGATGAAGTTTTAAGCCAAGAGGGTTTTCTGGGATCAAAGAGAAATAGGTGAGTTTGTTATTTTTAACTGTCATTTCAAAAAAAGGATGCATATGAAGAATTCGAAATTTTTTTCAACCTCAACCGTTAGCGCTTGTATAGCAGCAGCTTTTGCCTATTCAGCTGCCTCAGCTCAAGAAGTGCAAGTTGTCAAAATTGGCCACGTAGCACCTCTAAGTGGTGCACAAGCCCACTACGGTAAAGACAATGAGAATGGTGTGCGCATGGCTATTGAAGATATCAATGCACAAAATCCTGTCATTGGTGGAAAGAAAATTAAGTTTGAAATTCAAGCCGAAGACGATGCAGCAGATCCTAAGCAGGGCACCGCGGCAGCTCAAAAGTTGTGTGACTCAAAAGTAGCCGGTGTGGTCGGGCATCTAAACTCTGGAACAACAATTCCTGCCTCAAAAATCTATAACGACTGCGGTATCCCACACGTAACAGGTGCAGCTACAAATCCAGCTCTTACAAAACCGGGCTACAAAACCACCTACCGAATCATTGCAAATGATGATACGCTTGGCAAGCAATTGGCGATGTACGCCGCCAATACCTTGCATCTGAAGAAAGTGGCCATCATTGATGATCGCACTGCTTATGGGCAAGGTGTTGCAGAAGTTTTCAAGAAAACAGCCCTTACACTAGGTATTCAAGTGGTTGATGAGCAATACACCAACGATAAGGCGACTGACTTTATGGCGATATTGACCGCCATCAAGGCAAAAACACCAGACGCCATTTTCTACGGCGGCATGGATCCCCAGGGTGGTCCGATGCTCAGACAAATGGAGCAACTGGGATTAAATAATGTGAAGTATTTTGGAGGTGACGGGATATGTACCGCGGAAGTCGCCAAGCTCTCAGGGGGCGCTAAAACATTATCGAACGTTGTTTGTGCTGAAGGGGGTGCTGCATTGTCCAAAATGCCGGGAGGCTTGGCATGGAGGAAGCGGTATGATGCAAAATATCCAGGTCAGTTTCAAGTTTACTCACCCTACACCTACGATGCGACATTTGTACTCGTAGAGGCTATGAAGCGCGCAAATTCTGTCGATCCTAAGGTCTATACACCTAAACTGATAGAGACGCACTTCAAGGGGATCACCTCAGAAATTGCGTTCGAGGCCAATGGGGAGATGAAAAACCCTGCCACCACGTTATATACCTATAAAGACGGCCAAAAGACCCCACTGTAAACAGATTAGCTTGGCCTTATTAAGCCTGAGGCCAAGCTCTTAGCTTCTAAGCTACTGAGGCTAATCTTTTTTTTCATCGGTAATGGAGGGAAGGTAAGTCATGGGCATCCAATTTTCATAGGGTGTTCGCTTCTCCATTTGGTTAATTCGCCAAGTCCGGTCCTCATCTGCAATGCACTCAAAGTAGGCAGGCGTTTGGGATCTATAGCCTACCGACTCACACTTTGGGCCAAACCTTTTTTCAGCCCATTCTTTTCTTTGCTCGGTGGTTGTGCAGGCGCAGATCGAGGCTGTAAAAGCCAGACAAAGGAGTAGCTTATTGATAAATTTGAGGTGATGCATGGCTGTAGTTATATCTCACTTGTAGAAAAAATAATTCTCAAAAATCAACTTTGTTATATGCAATTTATCAATTTTACTTGGATTATTTTGGAATGCACGCCTGTATATAGTTGGAATTAGTCAATACAATTGTATTCCTAAAGTTTTGTTTGGTATTTAAAAGTTTGGTATGAAGAATGCGACTCTGAATCAATTTTGTCTATGGCTTGAGGATATGCAGTTCAGCCAACTCATCAAGTTCTCTGATTGGGTCGTGCCGAGCGCTCAAATAATCCATATCTTTGCAGTTTCAGCCGCTTTGTCTGTACTGCTTATGATTGCACTTCGTTTGTTGGGTTATTTTGCATCTGAACAACCCTTTGCGTCAACTTTTGCTAAATGTTGGCCGATTTTTAGGATCTCTTTACTTGTGCTGCTAGGTTCAGGATTGATACTAATTATTGGAGAGCCTTCAAGGGCTTTGGTCAATAGTTCATTTCAAATAAAAATGATCTTATTGGTTGGCGTATTACTTAATCTGCAATTTATCAAAAAACGATTGGTTAATCCCTTGACTGATTGGAGAAGTGGTTACGGTCCAGAAAGAGTCATTCAGACTCAGGGAAGAATTCTTTCCATCACCTTATTATTACTTTTAATTTGCGTTGTTATTGCTGGGCGGATGATCGCTTACACCTAGGGGTTGTATGGGATGCGAAAAAGTCGTGAAATTCCCGCTGAGTTGTTAAAGAGGTATTTATTGTGTTTATGGAATTAGATGGACTTTTGACATGGTTGTATGAGGCTGCTCTCTCAACAAACATTCGTGAAATAGAGTGGCTGTTCCCCATGATTGAGAGTCTGCATGTATTGGCGGTCACTGTTTTCCTGGGCAGTATCGTATGGGTTGATTTGAGAATTCTGGGAGTCGCAAACAAGGACAGAGATATCCGAAGATTCTCAAAGGAGCTTTTGCCCATTACTTGGACTATGTTTGTAATTGCTGTTATCACAGGACTGGCTTTGTTTACTTCAAACGCAGTAAATTATGCGCATAATATTTATTTCCAGTTCAAAATTCTATTGCTAATCTTGTCCGGCATAAATATGCTTGTTTTTCAGTTATGGTTTAGTGCCAGAACTGAGGCTTATGATCCTTCACACGCTGCTCGGATCAGCACAGGAAATTTAGCTGGTATGGGCAAGTTCCGGCAAAAGCTTCATCAAATAAGTTTTTTCTGGTCAGGAAAATGGTCAGCACTTCTCTCTATATTGCTGTGGATGATAGTGATTGGTTTGGGGCAATGGATTGGTTTCTCCATGCTCCCAACCGTAGTACGTTAGTGGGCGTGTCTGAAGTGCTTTGCACACTAATATTGTTTAGCCTAAGCAAGGGCCATGCTTAGAAAAATGCATAGGCTCACTGCTAATTTAGAAAATCAAAAAAAGCGCAGGAATCATACCTGCTAAAGCTAAGCCCACCATAAGGCGCAAGCTGGCTTTAGCCGTTTCTTTGCTTGCTAAGGTATAAGCATAAAAGCCCTTAGCTACGTTGTTGGTGGAGGTTGCGATTAGTATTCCAACTGCCGCTACAGTGCCGGGCGTGAGCGAGGGTACTGTTTGTGTGAGTCCCATGATGAAAGGATCAACATCAGCAACACCCATGATCAATCCTAGCGTGTAGACCCCGTTATTGCCTAGGTACTCAATGGCCAGGTTTGTAGCGATTAACATCACCACAAACAAAATAGCAAATACGAGTCCAGACCTGATCTCAAGTGGATTACGACCTTTTGAGTCATGTTGAACCTCGCGTATTCTTACGTCGCCCGTACGAGACCATAAGTACCCACCAACCATAGATAACAGAGCAAGCGCGACAAATGGTATCCAAAGCACTTGCATGATGATTGGGTTAAAGAGCGCAAGCAATACGATAATACGCAGGTACATCATCCCAGAGGCCATCAAAATAACACCAGAGATCAGCTTAGGGGCATCCTCTTCCTGAGATTTCCTTGCAAGTGCAATAGTTGTGACTGTCGATGAATACAACCCCCCAAGTAAAGCTGTGAGAAGCAGGCCTTTGGAGCCTTTGGAGAGTTTTTGTAAAACGTAACTTCCGTAAGAAACTGAGCTCACTGCAACCACAACTAGCCAGATTTTGAATGGATTTATTTTGTACTGGGTGAACGCTTCGTTGGGTAGAAGTGGCAATATGACAGCAAGTAACATTAAAAATTTTGCAAAAGTGAGTATCTCTCCCTCATCAATTCTTTTGGCCAATAGCTCAAGCCATTCTTTCAGTTCAAGCAATAGAACATTGATGACGGCTAAAGTGGCAGCAATCCAAAATAAGTCTTTGAATATGCTGACTCCGATAATATAAGTGGATAACGCCGCCATATAGGTGGTGATGCCCGAATAACCTGCTGTAGACAGTTTGTGCCAAAAAGCCATTAATAAGAAGAGAGAAATAACGACCAGGCCAACAGAGATGAAAAGGAGCTGACCTTCTGCAATCGCTCCGATAGAGAATCCTATAAGTCCAATCAACGGGTAAGTGCGAACGCCTCCAAATGAGAATTTGTCGTCATCTTGTTTTTTTGCCTCACGCTCCAATCCTATGATAAAGGATAAGAAGAATACAAAAATGATTTGAAGACCTTGGTGGGGAAGCCACGAAATATCATGCATAGTTTTGACTCTCTAGACAGAAGGAATGCTATTCAAAACGATAGTTTAAACTAATAAAAATATTGTCTAAAAAACGCTCAGTTACTAGGGGGCTATTGACAATTGTGGATGCAAGCCATTTGCGCTTTAAAAATGTATTGAGTATCCAGTGCTCGCTCATTGGAACTTCAACAATAAGCGCAGCATATGGGGACGTGCCGTCACTAGGGGTATAGGTGTTGATCCCTGAACGTTGTGCTTCAACCGAAGTTACGCCGTAAAAGTAATTCAAATACTGTTTGTCCTTATAGTCAAAACCAACGAGTGGGTAGATCTTGACTGAGAGGGGTAAAGCCAGCTCCGCCGCGTAAGTGAACTCAGCCATTTTCCCTTTTGAGGCTGCTACATCACCGTAGGCGTTTAAAAAGAAGGCGCCAATAGGCGTTACCTGAAAAGTACCTATGCCTAAAGGAATGGGTAAGTCTCGTTGATTTAAAAGGCTGTAGGAGGTGCCCTTAGGCGTAAATCCTTCAGCGTTGTATTTGCCGCTGAACTCGAGGTATCCATAACCGAGCGGGATCGTTTTGATCCCAAAGGTATCGATTCGTACAAAGTATCTACCGTAGTCAAAGTACCCGTAGGGTAGAACCTGGGTGGCTGATGAGCCGCCTTGTGTAATTGAATTTTGTGAGTAGACAGCAAGCCCTACGTCTCCGGAGAAGCCCTCTGGGGGAGGTCCTTGGGTCAATTCAGCATATGATTTGCTTATAAAGCTCGAAATAAATAGGATCAAATAAAAGACGATTTTTTGCATGCCGGATAATATATCATGCATACAAGTTGACTTTACCTGAGGAGGGGTGAATTTCCTCCAAATATCCAAATGAAATGGGTCAACTCAGTTGCTATAAATCAATGAGCATTGATTAGTCCCGGTTAACCAAGTCGGAGAATTTTTAAAAATTCACGGAAAACTTTGCACTCACGTGTTGGTGAGCATTGACCGACAAGGTTAAATTGCCCCCGTGAATTTTGGCTATCTCCTTGCAAAGACTGAGCCCTAGTCCTGTGCCTTCTATTTTTCTTGTGTGCGATTCCTCGCCTCTATAAAACCGATCGAAGGCTTTTTGGGGTAGATCGACTGATACATTATCAGATGAGTTCAATATCTCCAGCGTTAAGAGGTTACTCGATTGACTGAGTGCGAAATGAATCCATCCATTTTTTGTATTGTATTTAAAGGCGTTTGAATATAAGTTATAAATGAGTTGGTGAATGAGCTGATGGTCGCATTCCCATAGGACCTTTTTTTGAATATTTGAGGAAATTCGCAAGTCTGGGTTGATGATTTCGGCATCAAGTGCAAGTTGCTCAAAGATGTCGGTAAGGTTAACCAAAGAGGGGGAAAGGTCTAAGTGCCCAGCATCTGAACGTGCAAGTATCAAAAGTTTATCTGTAATATTGATAAGCCGTTCAATTTCCTCAGCCATGAGAATAAATTGAATCTGCTCGTTAGAGTTTTCGACTGAGTTCTTTATACCCCTTTCAGCGTATCCCCGCAATATGGTGAGTGGAGTTCTAAGTTCATGCGATGCTTCAGCTGAAAATCTTGAGGCTTGATCAAAACTTGCTTTAAGTCGAAGTCTCAGATCGTTGAATACATCGATAAATGATTGAAATTCATCGTGAACCGAAACGGATTGATCTTCTAGGTTGAGATTTTTGATGTCGGTATTACTAATAATTTTTTTAATTTTATTGATGATATTGATGATATGGCTAGATAGGTAGTAGCTAACCAATATCAACAAAAAAGCCATTAGCGGTAAAACTCGGCTTAGGACATAGTCCCTTATTTCCCAGGTGGTTGCTAAAACCAAATTAATTTCAGACTCATCAATTGCGAGGCAATCATCTCGAGGCTTATTGTTCTTACAGATTACGTGCCACACCACCCCTCCCAGTGAGAGTTTGCTAAATTTAAAAGTCTTTGAGTCTGGTGAATGAACATCACTCCAGTCAATTGTGCTTTGTTCAAACTTTCTGCATAGCTCATTTTGCGGCTCGGTGGTTGCAGAACACTTTACCAGAGAATTAAATTTCGTATTGGAGAAAAAACTTGTCTTAGATTGAACGTTATGCTCGGTAAAGATTCGCTCATCTTTAAGAAGTTCAATCAATTCGGTATTGACTTTGTCTTGAATGAAATCAAATGCGAGGTATTGAGAGAAAACTCTGTTTATATAGATGTAGATACATAAAAGTAAGATGAGTTGCAAAATAATATGCAATTTAAAGGACTTGATCATCAGTCACTTTTTCTGATTTTGTAACCAATTCCTCTGATTGACTCAATAGGGAATTCGTTAAGTTCATTTTTTTCAGTGTTGATTAATTTACGTCTGATTCTTTGAATGCACACGTCAACAATATTGGTTTGCGTATTAAAGTCAATTCCCCAGACGAATTGCATAATTTGTTGTCTGGAGAAAACATTGCCAGGTGAGCGCATTAAATATTCTAAAAGGGTAAATTCTCTTTGACTGAGAATCATTGAACGCCCACGCCAGCTTACGCGTCGAATAATTTTATCTAATGTCAACTCACCCACTGAAATGATGTCAGTATTTGTATTTTGATTTCTGTTTAATAGTGCTTTGCACCTTGCTATTAATTCTTCCATAAAGAAAGGTTTGGCAAGGTAATCATCTGCCCCTAATTGAAACCCCAGTAATTTATCTGATAGCTCCGATTTTGCAGTCAACATAATGACTGGTGTTTTAATTTCCTTCTCTCTCATGCTTTGTATGACTTCGGTACCCGGTTTACCGGGAAGCATAATGTCGAGTAAGACTAAATCAAACTCCTTGTTGCAGATGGTTTCAAGCCCCATCAATCCATCGCATTCGTGCACTACATCAAAACCTTCACTTTGCAATCCTTGAATTACAAAATCAGCAATCTTTTGCTCGTCCTCGACCAGTAGCACGCGAGTCATATTGTTTTTTGGAAAGCTTGGTTAGTTGTTGAATCATTCTAAATTCATAATGAATTTAGGTGGAAAGTTTATTAGACTGCAGTTTGAAGTGATTTGAAATTTTGGAAAATGACAATATCGTCATTTTTCTCGCCGCACCGTATATTTTTTTAATCTAATAGCACGGGAAATCGGTTTCCTTTCTAAGCGGGTCAGGTATCCAAGTTGAGTTCGCTGGAATGCCATTCGCTTAAAGCAATACGTGTCAACCAAGTCATGAACATGAATAAAAAGATTCCTGTAAGCGAGATTAAAAGAAGTGCTGCAAACATTCTGGGAATGTTAAGTTGAAATCCGGCTTGCAGTATTTGATAAGCTAGGCCTGATCCGCTTCCACCGGTACCCGCTACAAACTCGGCAACTACTGCTCCTATGAGAGCTAGACCGCTTGAAATGCGAAGTCCTCCAAAAAAATAAGGAAGTGCACTGGGAATACGCAGCCTAATCAATACTTGTAAACGGGTTGCTTTTTGCAGCTTAAAAAAACTCATTAAATCAGGATCAACACTCTTAAGACCGATTGTTGTATTGCTAATAATTGGGAATAAGGCGGCTAATGAGGCGCAAAGTATTAGTGAGAAGTTCGTATCTTTAACCCAAATGATGATGAGAGGGGCGACAGCGACAATAGGTGTTACTTGGAGAAGCACAGCGTAGGGAAAGAGAGCTCGCTCTAGTATGGGGCTTTGTATGAAGACAAATGATATCAGTACGCCCAGAGTAACAGCTAACAAGAACGAAAGAACTGTAATTTGAGTCGTTACCCAAAGAGCTGATCCCAGTAAAGGCCAATCTTTTATCAGGGTAAATGCGATGAGAGAGGGGCTAGGCAATAAATAAGGTGCGATTTCCAGGTCATCAACTATCCCTTGCCAGGAAGCGACAAGCACTAATCCCAGTACTATGGGAATTAGTAATTTTTCAACTATCTCTTTGGAAACAGAGCGGTTATTCATTTTCTTAATTCATCACCAACTCGGTTGACTGGCATTTTGAAGGCTCTCCTGAAGTAGACGGGCATATTTCATAAACTGAGACGTCAACATAAAGTCCTGGCTTCTGGGGTAGGCAGCTTCAATCATAAATTCGTTTGTAATTCTGCCTGGCCTGGGTGCCATCATAATGACTCTACTTGACAAAAATACGGCTTCATGAATAGAGTGGGTTACAAAGATTACGGTTAAATTTTCCTTTTCCCATAACGCCAGTAAATCAGAGTCGAGTTTATGTCTGGTAATTTCATCTAAAGCGCCAAAGGGCTCATCCATCAAAAGAATATCTGGTTGTGTAATCAATCCGCGCGCAATAGAGACCCTCATTTGCATCCCCCCCGATAGCTTGCGCGGAAGTGAATTGGCGAAATCACTCAATCCAACTTTAGCAAGTATGTCATTGACTCTTTCGTTGCTAACTACTTTAGGAATACCCGCTAAATCAAGTGGAAGTCGAACATTTGCCCTAACGTTTGCCCATGGCATTAGAGTTGGAGATTGAAACACAAATGAGAGTCGAGGCAAGGTGGATGGATATAAGGCCGAGTTAAATTGCAATTCTTTTGATTTTTTCGCGTCTCCTTTCCCAATTTGAATGCTCCCACTGCTTGGCTTAGTCAGGCCTGCAATCATCTTCAATAAAGTACTTTTCCCGCAACCCGATGGACCCAGTAAACTGACAAACTCCCCCTTTTTGATCTGTAAATCAACGGGTAAAAGCGCTTGAGTACCATCGCTGTATACCTTGGTGGCCGAGACTATATCAACGGCAAGCCTAGTCGGGTTTGATGAAGTCGGTTGGACTTGGTCCATTTAGAATGAAGGTTTTAGTGTGGAGTGGGGTTCTAAATTTTGTAGGTTAGACTTTTGGATAGCAATACCATCAGGGGAGAATGTGTAGATTTTTAACAAATTCGGTTGTGTAAGTGTCTGTAACTTTTACCTTGGTTGGGTCAATAATTTTCTGGCTAACCATCATGTCGAAGCTTGCTTTAGCTCGCTGATCAGTAATGATACCAATTCCGAGTTTGCCGGCATCGCCGCTTGTAACAATGCCCTTTTCCTTAAGCTTAGACAGACTGTAACCCAGTTGGGCGGAGGTCATGTCTGGGTTTTCTCTTTGTATGAGTGTGTTCCCGGGTATTGGATTATCTAGGTAACTTTTCCAGCCTTCAATTGAAGCTTTTACAAACGCCGCTACAGCAGATTTTCTAACAGTGAGAGTTTTATCAAGACAAGTTATCGTCGTTGAATATGCTGGGTATCCTAAGTCGCTCAGTAAGAATACGTTTGTTTTTACCCCTGCCTTTTGAATGGAATAGGGCTCAGAGGTTAAATAACCTTGTTGAGCGATGTTTTTATCCGCAATAAAGGGTTGAATGTTGAAGGTATAGGGCCGTGTTTGTTCATCCTTAAGATCAAAAGTGTTCTTCATCCAGGGCCAAAAACCTTGCCTAGCAAATGGAACAATCAGCAATGTCTTTGTTTTTAGTTGTTTAAGGTTGGTGACATCTTCGTGAGTGATGATGACTTGAGGATCCTTTTGAAAGATCGCCGCTACGTTAACAACAGGCACCCCCGACTCTCTTACTTGAATCATTTGAAGATCGCTCCCGCCCATAATGCAGTCGGCTTGCCCGGCTGCCATTATTTGAATAATATTGACACTAGGCCCCCCCATCTTTATGGTTACATCGAGTCCATTTTTTTTGTAAAGATCCGTTGCCAGCGCTTGGTAAAAGCCACCGTGCTCTGCCTCAGGGAACCAATTTGTCATGAATACAAATTTTTCAGTGCCGGTTTTCTCGTCTGCTTGAGCAAGTAAGGGTGTGTTGAGTGATGCTAAAGCGATAAGCAGAAGATGAAACAGTCTTCTAAATTTGTGTCCAGATGGCGTCATATATGTAGATTTCATCGGTGAGTATTTCTCTGGAAAAATAGAGCAAAATTATAGGATTACTGGGTTTTAGCTAATGGCGTTTAAAATAGGGTTTTGGCGCAAGTTTTGTGTTTAGAGTGAATCGCTTTAATTATAAGTGCCTGGATCTTGCTGACTACGTTTAACCCTATGCTATGCAAGACATTGTTTAGTCTAATTTTAAGCTCACTTAATCGCCGAGGTGGTTTTTGGGATTTTAAGTGCTAGCGTGTTGCAGATTTCGCACTTGGTTGAATTTGGACCGTCATGTCTGCTTGAGCGCTTCAAGGTCGGCGAGTAGGATCATGAGCTCAGCGCATCACAGAGATCAGGTCGTCTTGGACAATAGAGCGCTCACCAACGTATCAAGCAAGTCTTGTTGTGTAGGGGGTGCCTACTTTGAGCAAAATTTTCGCGCATCCCCCGACTACAGCGAAGCTTAGTCGCGGGTCAAGCGAAAGGAGCCGAAGGCGACATGCGTCACCTACGGAGGCGATTCTTGATCCTGGATATACGCAACGAGCTGCTCGATGCTCGC
>CAIKNE010000155.1 GCA_903828695.1 uncultured Burkholderiales bacterium
ACTAAATTAACGGCGCAGGAAAAAGAGCAAGAGGAGGTAAAAAACTAAAGAAAGGGGTTCACAAAGAGAGAAAAAATAGTCACAATTCAAACACCGACAGCAAACATTAGATCTGTCCATGTGTTACTGGAATGAGTGTCCAAGTGTTAGTGGATTAGGTGTGGGAATGGGTGTCCAAGTGCTCCTGGAATCACTGTCCAGGTGTTGCTGGAATGAGTGTCCAAGTCCTATCGGAATATGCAATTATTGGTATTGAACCTTTCATAGGAATAGGGTATCCAACGAGTTCATTAACACATAAATTAATATGAAAAGCACACGGAGCTCCCGATAATTCAGGTGTTTTTTCAGCAATGATACGAACCTCATCCTCCCCAGTACGATCATTTCCAATTCTATTTTTCTCTAAGTCAGCAAGAGTCTCCATATAAAACAAAGGACATATCAATGGGTTAGTAAAATGATTAAACCAAACTGATTCATCAACAGTTAAGGACTGTAAAAATGATTTATCAAATAAAACTGTAGGTCCCATGCTTTTACCTTTTTAATCTTCTTAATAACTAATTAATGCTATGAATGTTAACTCTCTCTCTAACTCGTGCAGTGCCATTTGAGATCGCATGCTGTCTTTTCCAGCATCGATATAGATTTTGAATGTCTCGCCTGCTGTTCGAATCTCCACTTTTACTGACCGAATGGTGTTCTCAAACACATATTCAATTTCAAATCTTGGCATGAGCTCACGCTCTAACTTGACTTGCTTGTAACTGAACTTGCCTTTCCTTAGCAAGTTATCGTGCAACTTCCATGCACCCTTCATCTGCTCCTTGTACTCTTCAATCGATTCAAGCACGACTTGCAGGGTTTTATCGGGCCCGGCTAACTTGATACCTTCCAGTTCTTGACTCAAGTCCTCTCCTCTCACTTGTCGTTTCCTGACATCATCGTAAAACGAAATAGCTACGAGCGATCTCTTGACCTGCGCTATGCCATTTTCAGCATAGCGCTCAAAGTATTGTCTGATCTGTTCACTCATGATGATTTTTAAGTCGTGAGATATTGGTCATGGTGGTTAGTCATGTTTTTAGATCATGGCTCGAGGTCTTGTTTGATTTATTCTTATTGGGGTTTAGCTGACTTGGTGTCGGGACTTCAGCTTGTCGTCCAGCTCTTTGCTAAAGTCCGGACTCTTGATGATCATGGGCAATGTAAACCCAGTGCTTTGCTGTATCAAGCTCATGATGTTGTTGTTCACCATCTGCGCTTGCATGAGCGATTTGATCTGCTCGGCTTCCTTGGCGTTCTCGTCCACCGTTCCCGCAAACTGCTTGGCTTTCATGAGCGGGGTCAAGTGACTGTAGTGCTTGGTGATCATGGGTACGCTTGTTCCCATCTGCTCGGCTAGGTCGTGGATTGGAATGCCCTCTACGAGTCTTTGGGTGGCGTAGTAGTGACGCAGACTGTACAGTGTACGCTCCTTGCCCGTTACCGGACAATTCAGCAGCTTAGCCCCTTCTACCCACTGTCTAAACGCTTTATTCCACTCGTGGGGTACTGTACCGTCCCCGAGCCGGAACAAACGCTTAGGGATGCGATTTTTAAACACCTGGTCCAGGCTGAGATCTTTCAGCTGGGGGTCTAGGCGTTTGAGTTTCTCTAGCAGCAGCCAGCAACTGTTGTGCGCCACAAAGTTCCTGGCTCCACGCTTGCCCTTTTGCAGTCTGAAATGCAACACCGGCTGCCCGTCTCTCACCTCTACATCTATGTGACGCCACTCCAGGAACTCGGCTTCGGTACCTGGTCTCATGCCCGTTGCCGCCATAAAGGGTACATAGATGCTCATGAGCTCGCGAATGAGACGGGTTCGCTCGGTACGCCCGTCTTTGGCAAACTTGTCTGCGTACTGGATTAACTGCATCAACTCCTCGTGGCTGAACTCTGCGCGTCTACCGCTAGCCGCTCCTGTGTTCTTTAATGCAGGGCGTTGATTCTCAGTCATATAACCCCGCTCCATGGCTTCATCAAATATTCGGTTCAGCGCTGCGTTGTGATTGCTCTGCGCACTGGCAGATAACTCTCTTCCCACCATCTCGGTTCTCCATACATGAAACTGATTTATCACCTTTTGCGAGATACAGTCCACGTTGTAAGCACCAAAGAACGGGATCAGGTAGTTTCTAATAGCCGGTATATAGTCCTTGAAGCTGATCTGCCCCGCTCCTTCCTTGAGTTCATCTTCCATGGCTTGCATCACCACTTTGGCAACGGCTTTGAATTTGCGACTAACAATGGGTCTACCGTCTTCGTGATCAAAAGTAGCCTTCATCCACATGCGTTCGGCTTTGATTTGTGCCTCTTGTAAATCCTCATTGGTCAGTGCTTTGCGAATCCAAGTGTTAACGCCGTCTATTTTGAAATGCACTTGGCCAGTACCTGCTGTCGTCACGACGCACGAGTCGCAAATGCTCGGGCTTGAGAACAACGGAAGTAGTAGACGGGATGCGAATAAAAAATTAGTTTAAATTCGAGTGTTTCAAAGAGCAACCGACGGCTGAAAATGATGTGGCATCTAGACGATCTTGATTAAAAAATAAGCAAAAGTTACGGGCAATTCACAATGAAAACCGCCAAACGCAGGGAATGGGCTACAGGAGGCCAAAAGATTGAAATTCATGTGGGAAAGGGGTTAAAAAGTTGCTATAATCTTCGCTATTCCTCGATAGCTCAGTCGGTAGAGCGCCGGACTGTTA
>CAIKNE010000156.1 GCA_903828695.1 uncultured Burkholderiales bacterium
CATTTTTTTAAAGGAACTCTTTTAATGAATCACTCATTTAAACTTTTAACGCAAGTAGCGCTGGCAACGTTGGTATGCTGCGCAAGCACAGTGACATCTGCACAAAACAAGTTTGTGCTCAAACTCGCTCACTCTGACTCTGCAGACATCACCACATCGCGTAAAGCTGTGATGGCTGAAGCTTTTGCTAGAGAAATTAAAGCCAAAAGCGGTGGACGTATTGAAGTTCAGATTTTTGGTGCTGGCGCTCTTGGCGGCGAGAAAGACCTGGTTGAAGGCGTTAAAAATGGATTCATTCAAGCAGGACTTGCTTCTGGGGTCATGGCGAACTTTTTCCAGAGTGCTATGGTCACTGACCTGCCCTACCTGTTCCCCAACGATGATGTTGCGGACAAAGTGATGGATGGTCCCTTTGGACAAAAGCTGGCTGAAGACTTTAATGCAGCGACAGGTATGCACAACATGTGCTTTGGCGAAGTTGGATTCCGTCACTTTAGTACTGGCAAAACACCTATCCGAAGCCCTAAAGACCTCGCAGGTTTAAAGATCAGAGTGCAAGAAACCCCCTTATACGTGACAGAGATGAAGGCTCTTGGTGCACAACCAACGCCTATCGCATTTCCCGAGACCTATACAGCCCTTCAAACCGGTGTAGTTGATGGTCAAGAGAACCCAATTCCAACCATTATTTTTGCTAAATTCTACGAAGTCCAAAAATACGTCACTTTAGACGGTCACAACTACGGTATTGACTGGTTTGTGATGAGCGATAAATTCTATAAATCACTTCCACCAGACCTTCTGAAGGTAGTCTCCGATGCAGCTAAATTTGCCTGTGATGAGGAACGCAAAGCTAACCGAACATTCACTGCCAATGGTAAGAAAATTCTCACAGAAAAGGGAGTTGAAGTTTACACACCCACTGCAGCTGAGTTTGGCCAATTTAGAGCCGCCACTCAACCCCCTGTTATCGAATTTTTGAAAACCAAAATCGATCCAAAGTTGATTGACAGCATCCAAGCTGCAGTCAAACAAGCAGAGGGTAAGAAGTAATTAACGAGGGTTTTGATTTGTAAACTCAGACCAACATTAGGCTGAATTTTGCGGATCAAAACCCTCTAACGTCTCAATACTGCCCAGTCAAGAAGCTTTATCCAAAGAGTGACTTCATCGCCCCTCTTAGGGTCCCCCCCCGCCCCACTTTTGCTTGAAAACGCACAATCACGTATACCTACGTGTCAGAAAAATTAAATGCTTTAAACGGTCTCAGTTCTAAGGTCCAAATTATTTGGCCATTCGGAGAATGCGCTTACACCCCAAAGTCAAAATTGACAAATTTTATTTAGGTTTTAAATGTGCGAAATTTACTACAAAAGTAATATTTATTAAGCACTCAGTAGCAATTCTGATGAATTAAAGGCCTAATAAGTGAGATACTAAGAAAGAGTACAAAAGTTAAATTCTTTGTTTTTACGTAACTGAACTCTTTATTATGGTTGCAAACGGCAGTAAGCAAAGAAATAAGAAGCAAAACGAATCTGGCTTAATTGCTTGGTTTAGGGGTCTGTTTAAAAAATCAGAGGCATCCCCTCATCTCATGTCCTTTGAAATTGATGAGCTTACTAAGAAGTTCAAGATCAACGAGGAGGCTAAGCGCTTAGGCAAGATGGGCTTGCCCGCTTTCCATGCCAAGGAACTTACAAGTGTAGAGACCGAGTTACTTCGTCATTTAAATGTCCACCGCGAACAAATTCTCGTTAACGCAGAGAACGAAATTGCTTTATTGGATCGAGACTTCACAAGCAAAGAACACGAGTACCAACGCTACTTAACCCAAAGTTTGAGTGTTGAGTTTGAGCGCAAGGCTAGGCAAATCATGGACACTCAAGGGGCTTGGCTTAAAAAGTTAGCCTCAAACGCTATATCAAATATCAAAGAGCTTGAGATCTTTAGGGAAGAAAATAATTTAAAGCGTCAAGCCAATTATCCAGAAAAATCACAAATATTTTTCCGCTACACCCTTCTTCTAATATTGATTGCTATTGAGGGGACATTGAACGCGAGCTTTTTCTCTGAGGGTGTTTCCACTGGACTTATTGGTGGATTCGTATATGCGGCGTCACTTGCACTCATTAATATTGCGGGTTGCTTTTTCATTGGGAAAGTCGGCGTAAGGTGGATCAATCACAGTAAGGCATACGGAAAAATAATTGGCGTTCTAAGCATAATGATGGCAGTGCTTTTCTTGGGTTCTATGGCATTGTCCATTGCCCATATCCGAGAGGCTATGGCAACAGGTGTAGACAATCCGACTCAAGCTGCGTGGAACATGATGCAAACGAGCCTGTGGACCTTCAAAGACTTGACTTCATGGTTTTTGATCATGCTCACCCTTGGATTTGGTATTGCGGCGGTGGTCGACGGTGTTTATATCGATGACATTTATCCGGGTTACGGAAGCATATTCAGGCGGACTGAGTCTGCGAAGGAGGAGTTTGAATCTGAATACGAGGATATTCGGTTTGAGCTTGAAGAACTAAAGCAAGAAAAGCTTGATTTCATCGATCAACAAGTTGACACATGTAATGAGCTCTTATTCTCAGTTCAAAATCTTTTGGATATGAAAAGATCCATTATCAAAAAGTATCAAGACAAATTGAACGATTCAGAAGTTGTGCTCTTTGCAACCATCAGAAAATTCAGGTTTGAAAATGAGATTGTCAGGGAAGATGGTCTGATTCCTGCTTACTTCAACACCATGCCGTCATTAAATCCGATATCACTTCCAAAAATGGAGCAAACTCGTGAATCTGCATTAATCAGTAAGCTCAATGATTTGATTAGAAATCACGAGAGAACAATCTCCAAGCAAAGAGAAGAGGTTTATCAGGTATTTGAGAAATTTGTATCCCAACTAAACCACCTTAGATATTACTAAACCGGCTATGCGACGCAAAAGTAAAATAGCTCAACAAAGGGCCCGAAACCACACACTCATGGGTATGGGCTTCATTGTGACCATAGCCTGCGTGGTCGCAGGGGTCATTTGGTGGCTTGGACAACGTCCCCAGCCTTTGGACCCGGTAACGCTTTGTCCTGGCTCTGGGCCACTTGGACATCAAGTCCTATTGGTTGATAGAACAGATCCTTTTAATCCAGCACAAAAAGCCGCATTCGACAATTTAACAAAAGACTTGGTAGAAAATCTACCTGTAGGCTATATGTTCTCTGTGTTCGTTTTAGGCGATGACTTCAAGGCTGAAACCAAACCGCTAATAGAGCTTTGTAACCCTGGTACGGGTGATGATAAAAGTGACTTAACCCAGAACACCAAGGCTCTCAGAAAACAATACATGAGCGGCTTTATCGAGCCACTGGAGAAAGTAACGACTGAGTTGTTGACGGCTAACGCTGCCAAAGAGTCGCCCATCATAGAGATGCTTCAATTGGTATTCTTAAACTCAATTCAAGCACATAAAACTCAAGGCCCTATAACTCTTTACGTACTATCAGATTTAATGCAGTTCAGCTCTGCATTGGATATGTACAAGTCAACACCGGATTTCGAAAAATATCAGGCTACCTACGTCGCCAAAAAACTCTGGGTCGATTTAAACTCAGTTGATGTACGCGTTGTTCTTTTGAACAACAACATAAAAAATCAAAGCCCCTCCTTCCTGCAGTTTTGGAATGCATACTTCAAACGTGCAAATGCAAAATCACTAGACATATCAAATCTACCCGGATAATTCAACTATTTATGAAGGATCATTACAAAATACTCGGACTACTCAGGGAGGCAGATGAGGTCGTTATCAAGGCTGCATATAAAGCCCTGGCACAAAAATATCATCCAGATAAGCACCCAGGAGAGAAAGCCGAATACAACAAGTTTATGAGCGAGATTAATGAGGCCTATGCGGTCATAGGCTTTAAGCACAAGCGTAAAGATTATGACCTTAAATGGGCAAGGAGTGCTCAAAAGGGGAAATCTCAAAAACCCAGAGAAGACTCAGCTCCAAGCAAAGAGGACTCCAAACACCATGGGGGCGACGCACACAAAGACCATGAACACAATCATCACACAAAAGAAAAAAACGCTGAGCACGAGCACATTCTCAAGAAATTACACAGCAACCAAATGGATGAGTATCAGTTGATTGAACTTTTTGAAAAAGTTTTCTCCCTAAAAATCCAAATTTCCAGTGGTTACATCAACAACTACTCATATACCAAAGACGATAAAGTGCATATTGTTAATTTTGAAAAAATCAAACTTGATTTGATCAATCATTTAACCCAATAACCTACCTTAAGCAGACTATAGATGCCTTACCCATTTGAATATACAGTAGTCAATAAATCCGAGGAAAAACTATTTAGGGATAAGCTACCCCAGGTCAGCTCCTCTATTCCCGAACTCTTTAGAACCATGAGCATTGCCTACAGAAGCATAGAGCAGCGAAATATATACGGCAAATACGGAGGACTTAGAAGGGATAATGGTTTTGAGACATCGCTTAATTTGGTCTGGGTCGCAATGCTCAACGACCATGTAATAGGTATTGACGCAGAGATATCTACTTATGTTGACGTTTTAAGAGCTATTTGTCTCAAGTGGTATCAGTTCGGAAACAGTTTAGATGCCTGCCTATTTTTTGGCTATTATTTTTATCTCTTCAACAGCCAATCAAAGTTTATTGTTCGAGATCAAATTAAGGATTTGAAATTCTTAATTGATAACGCCAACAGGACAACGCAAGACCCTGCAACCCTATCCCTGATCAAGCCAAGTTACTCCGGCGCTTGGTATCAAACGGAACAAGGCATTGGGGACAAGCTGACCAATATCTTTATCAAAAACGGGGATCTATCAAAAGTAGGATTACCCCTGCCCGGCTATCAAATCACTTTTAGCGAAACGTATCAGTACGATCTACGAGCGCCTCACTTTATAAGCGAGGAACAGATAGAAAAACCCATTGTTCAAGACGGTAAAGTCATCATCTCTTGCCCTAAGTGCAGGCAAAGGTGCAGAGGAGCGAAGTTTGAGCACATTGAGATGACCTGCCCTAAGTGCTCACAAAAGTGGACTCAAAAAATTTAAAACTTCAACTGGGTTAATGACCTAGCGGTGGTTGAGTTATTTGTTTCGAAAATCGAATCTTGCTGCTCTGGCAATTAATGAAGCCCTAGCAGCCAAAGCAGCCAACGCAGCCCATAGCTCCCCAACTAAGCTACTACGTTAATCCACTGACCCTGGGCAGGGGCACTCATTAAATTGCGCTGAATGTCTTGCAAAGCAGTTTGCAGAGTAGACGCCGTTACTGTAGAGGTCAGCCCCATTGTTGCAAACAAGCTATTCGCGCTTTGAATCAATGAGTCCAGTCCAGCAACAGAAGGACTGATGCCATTACCTCCAGGCTGATCCACACCTTCAGACTGAGTAACTGCAAGCATCTCAATCATGGATTGCATGCTTGAATAAACGCGCCCTACTACCCACCCGTGAATGTTCGAAATATTTTGCGCAACCTCTTGTTGTTGGGTTGTGGTACCGGTTGGTTGAGTAGACGCGCCACTCAAACCAACATTAGCACTGCTATTTTGAGCTGAAGCTAAAGCAGCGGCACTCCCATCAGCAGCTGGCGCCCGAGCAAAATCCAAGCCCGGCATGTAACGATCATATGCCTGATACAGATCGGTCGTAGAGGAGTTAGCGTCGCTTTGGTTGGCGGTTGTATTTGGAGAATTAGGTGTTAGATTTTCAGAGTTCGAGGGGGACGCGATAAATTTAGCTGAAGCGTTAACGGCTTGATCAACTGAGTTTGTACCGACTACGGTACTTTGGGAATTGAGCGCGTTAGAGTTGCTCACATGACTGAGCAAGGCCGGCGCCGAGACATCCTCTTGGGCAGATAAGTTGGTTTGCGACTGAACGGTAAAAATCAACGAATTCACAAAGGAGTTGATCTGTGCGCCTGCAGCATCAACCATGCTTCCAGGTGCGACTTCGTTTGCTAGTAAAGCATTCACATTGCTGCTGGGGCCAACA
>CAIKNE010000157.1 GCA_903828695.1 uncultured Burkholderiales bacterium
GCCAGTAGTTTCACGAGCGCACAGACTCCGGGTCTGAATACGCTGCAACTAGAGGCGATCACAAGCGTGAATTTAGCCCTCATGAGTACAGGCGTTGTGAACAGTCTGAGTAGTCTACAGATTGAGTCTTTGATGACCAATCAGATCGTTGGGCTGACAACCGCACAGATCGGTGCACTCTCGACCGTTCAAGTGGCTGGTCTCTTCACAAACCAGCTGAACGCATTGACCAGTGCCCAGTGGGCACAGATCAGCACTGCAGATGTCTCCTCGTTCACGAGCACTCAGTTCCAAGGGCTGGCATCGAGTTCGCTCAATATGTTGAACTCGGATCAGTTTACAGCCTTGACATCGGCTCAGATTGCAAACATGTCTTCAACTGATCTTTATGCACTCAATACTACTGGTGTAAGTAGTTTGAGTTCTGATCAAGCTGTTGGTTTGAGCTCCTTGAGCATCCAATATCTGGCATCTAATAAGATCAGTTTACTGACAACCAGTGTAGTCACTTCATTGACAAGCACACAAATTGCAAGTATGACCACGGGTCAGATAGCGTCACTATCCACGATACAAGTCTCTGACATGCTCAGTGAACAATTTGCTGGACTGACCACGAATCAAATCAAGTCGCTCACAACGGGTCAAATGGCTCAGTTGAGCATGCAAGATATTCAAATATTAGCAACGAACCAAATCAGCGCATTTTCTAGCTCTCAAATAGCAGTACTAACAACTTCTACTTTGCAAAGTTTTGCACAAATCAGTCCGCTTGTGCTCGATTTGACGGGGGTAGAGGCACTTACAACTGCAAATATTGCGGGGCTCGCAACCGATGCATTCAATGTGTTGACGTCTACGTCTGGCACAGGATCTATTCAGACTCAGCAAATCGGGCTATCCGGGGTAAGTTTTGACCTGGGTAATACGGGCGCAAGTAATGCTCAGGTTGGATGGATCACACCGGGCGAGGGTTTTCTGGTTGATCTTCCCGCAGGGGCCACAACCATTTCTAATGGTTCTGAATTATTTGGAACAGCAACTGTGTTACCCGATGGGCAAACTGCTGCCAACGGATTTGCAGCATTATCTGTTTTTGATCAAAATCATTCAGGCGTTATTGATAGCAGTGATCCAATCTTCAATCAATTACAAGTTTGGGTGGATACGGGTACCAGTGGAAGTACTCCCACGGGTACTTTGTACACGCTTGCACAATTGAATATTGAATCTCTAAATTTGAATGCAAAAGTTGCGAATGTCACAAATAACGCCAACACTATTGGGCTGGTATCTAGCTACACAACGACAAATGGTCAAACACATGAGTTAGCAGATGTTTGGTTTGCATCGACTGCTAACACTGGGGATTCGATCAATCAACTCACCGATGCATTGAATCAATATAAGACAAACGGGTCAACAGGTTCAGCTCTAAATTCTGGATTGCCTAGTCAGTCCCTGGCATCAAGTTCTAATTCTGAAAATTTAGTAACCGCTAACTCATCTGCATTACTGGCAAACGCTTTAAGTCAATACAATGCAAACGGGCAATTAATAGCAAGTGCTAATAATTCTCTAAATGCTGGGGCTATGCTCGGAGCTAATTTAAGCACCAATCAATTATTGGGTTCGACCAGTAATGGAGCTAATTCAAGCACTGCCATACCCTCTGCTACTAAGCCTGGCGCGTAAATGTTAACTGCTTTTTTTAAGTTGAAGATTTTCAATTAGAACAGTGTCTGCGCACTTGGCCGGAGGGTCAAAAAACCAGGCAGACTACCAAGCGCAAACGAAGTAAAGCAGTTGCTGCTCATTTTTATTACTTTGAGTAGGAATCCATTCAGAGGGGTAATCCATAGTTCTAACTACTTTACCCGTACCCATTCGTTCTGAATAACCAACAGCATTGATGGACTTTTCCCGGTTGTTATCACAATCAAACTCTGCGAACGACCTAATTGACCGTTGACCACTGGAGTCAGATGCTCTGAGATCATATAAAACATCCATTCGTTTATTGCGACCAATGCGAACTATTGTTCCCGTGTCAGCGTAAACGCTGACATCCATCGTCTCGGTGACTTTCATCCAAAAGGCCAAGCAGTCCTGTGAGAGGAGGATGGTCAGGGAAAGTGAGACCGTGATAAGTATTCTTTTAGAAAGGATGTTCATGGAACCCAATTCTATACCGATCTCATTTGGCTTTCTTGGAATGATCAGTTGCAATAAAAAGGTACATGGCGGGCACAACAAACAGGGTAAAGAGTGTGCCAATAGATAATCCGGTGAAAATCACCAGTCCCATGGAGAAACGTCCTGCAGCACCAGCACCAGAGGCGATAACGAGAGGGATCACGCCAAACACCATTGCAGCCGTCGTCATTAAAATTGGTCGCAAACGAGTTCCAGCAGCGGCTTCAATGGCTAGGCGTTTCTCAAGGCCAGTTTTCTGTAACTGATTGGCTACTTCTACAATTAAGATGCCGTGCTTGCTGATTAATCCCATTAAAGTCACTAACCCGACTTCAGTGTAAATGTTCACCGTGCTAAAGCCTAGAAAAATGAAAATCATGGCTCCAAATAAGGCCAACGGAACAGAGACTAAGATTACGACTGGGTCTTTGAAGCTTTCAAATAGTGCCGATAGAGCTAAAAATACAATAATCACTGCAAATAAAAGTGTGACTATAAATCCGCCTGATTCCTTCATGTATTGCCTGGACTGACCGGCGTAATCAACACTATAACCAACAGGCGCAACTTCCTTTACAGCATTTCTCATAAACTCTAGCACCTCACCTTGGGATGCGCCGGATACACCAATAATGGTTGCTGAGTTAAGTTGCTGGAATCTATTGATAGATTCAGGCACGATATCGAATTTGATACTCGCAACAGTGCTGGCCTGAATCAATTGTCCGTTGGGTAATTTAAGCGCAAAGTCCAAAACACTTGAAGGATTTAAGCGGTCAATTTGTTGCACCTGCGGAATGACTTTGTAGGAGCGCCCTGCAATGGTGAAGTAATTGACATAGCCCCCACCTAGGCCAGCACTCATTGCGTTACCCACATCAGCCTCGGATAATCCAAGGCTTGCAATTTTATCTCTGTCCACTACGAGTGTGGCCTGTGGTTTGTCCACTTTCAAGTCCACATCGACAAAGTAGAATTTTCCTGATGACCGCGCTTTATCCATGACCTGTTGAGCAACAAGGTTCAGATTTTGATACGGTTCTGTTGTAGAAATTACAAATTGAACGGGAAGCCCTGCTGAGCCGGGCAGAGCGGGGAACTGGAAAGCTGCGACGCGAGCGCCCGCAATTGTGTTCCACTTCTTTTGTAAATCAATTTGAATTTGCTTGGCACTTCGTGTGCGCTCATCCCAGTTTTTGAATAAAACCCCGCCAATCCCGGAGTTGATGGTTGGAACGCCCGTGATTTGAAACATTTGCTGGTATTCAGGCATTGTCTTTGCAATCTGGAATACCTGATCTGCATAGGTCAGCATCTGATCTGAGTTGGATGTTGGAGGACCCACAACTTGGGAGATCACAATGCCCTGATCCTCCTCAGGGGCTAGCTCTGACTGGGACATCTTGAACATCAAGACCAAGAGGACCAGGAGTATTGCACCCATGACGATTAATACTTGCCACGTTTGCAAAGCACTGTGAAGGAGTGATAAATAGCGTTTGTGTACCCTCTCGAAAGTGCGGTCAATTTTCTCTGCAAACCCACTGTGCATATCCTCTGGGTTCAAGAATCTTGAGCACATCATGGGGGAGAGCGTCAAAGCGACAACGCCAGACACAGTCACCGCGCCTGCCAAGGTGAATGCAAACTCCGTAAAGAGTGCGCCGGTAAGGCCGCCTTGGAAGCCAATTGGAATATAAACCGCAATCAAAACCAAGGTCATTGCTATGATGGGGCTTCCCAACTCACGAGCAGCTAAGAGGGCCGCCTCTAAAGCACTTTTGCCCTCTTCCTTCATATGTCTATCAACATTCTCGACAACGATAATTGCATCATCAACCACCAATCCAATTGCCAATACAAGGGCCAAAAGCGTTAACAAGTTGATGGAATAACCCAGTATAAGCATCATCAGGAACGTTCCAATGAGTGATAAAGGCATTGCAATCACTGGAATCAGAACCGCTCTAAAATTACCCAAGAATAAATAGATTACGATGGTGACGATTAAAAGAGCTTCGCCCAAGGTCTTCATTACTTCCACAATGGAAGTATTGATGAAAGAGGTTGAATCGTAAACAATCTCACCCGTTAAACCATTGGGGAGTTGGCTGTGAATATCTGGGAAAACTTTCTTGACCCGTTTTGCCACATCTAAGATATTCGCCTCAGGTGCCACTTTAATACCAATGAATACTGATCGTACACCGCCGAACGCTACATTAAAGTCATAGTTCTCAGAGCCTAGGCTAATAGTTGCAACATCCTCCAAACGTACGATAGAGTTACCATTTTGTTTGATTGCAAGTTGCTTGAATTCATCAACAGAGTGCAAGTTCGTGGCAGCCGTTAATGGGATGGTTACCATTTGTCCCTTAGAGGCACCGAGCGTTGCAAGAAAGTTGTTATTCGCCAGTGAGGCACTAACCTCTGCAGCGGTGACGTTATGGGAGGCCATTTTGGAGGAATCAAGCCACGCCCTGAGAGCAAAGAGGCGCCCACCTAATATCTCCGCCGTTTGTACCCCCTCAATCGAGTCAAGTTTGGGTTTAACGACGCGGATTAAATAATCGGTAACGTTATTGGTCGCAAGTTCATTGCTGTAAAAACCGAGATACATTGCATCGGTTGTTTGGCCCATCTGAACGGTCAGAACGGGTTGCTGAGCTTGTGCGGGGAGTTGGTTGCGCACACTGGCAACCTGGGTGTTGATCTCGGTTAGAGCGCGGTTGGCGTCGTAATTTAACCGAAGCGTTGCTGTAATGGTTGAGACACCACTGGTGCTGCTAGAGGATAAATAGTCTATCCCTTGAGCTTGGGCAATGGCAGATTCAAGGGGTTGGGTGATGAATCCCGCTATCGTTTGTGCATCAGCACCAAAGTAGGTGGTGCTGATGGTGACAACTGCATTTTGTGTTTGTGGGTATTGATTAACAGGCAGGCTAAAGACAGCGCGCAATCCAAGCACCACAATGAAGAGTGAAACTACCGAAGCCAATACAGGCCTACGGATAAAAATATCGGTAAAGTTCATTTTTTAAGTACGAAATGGGTATTTCGCATCAATTTTCTTGTGGTTTGGGATTAGGACTGTTTGCGGGTTGAACTGTGTTGTCAATGGTCAGTGGCGTGTCATTTTTGAGTTTGATCATGCCGCTGGTTACAACTTCTTGCCCTGGTTCAATGCCTTTTAAGATGGCGACTTGATCGCCCCTGGTATCGCCAACAGTTACAAACACTTGTTGCGCCAAAAGCGGCTTATTGCCGCTTGCATCGGCTTTGTCAGAGGGTTTAGCAATAAACACGGTAGACCCGTAGGGGTTGTAAGTTATAGCTGTCTGCGGAATTGTTAGATACGGTTTTTTTGCACCCACTAAGACGCTCACATTTGCAAACATGCCGGGCAAGAGTAAGTTCTTTGAATTATCCAATGTGGCCTGCACTTGTATATTGCGCATGGCCGTATCAACTTTAGGGTTGATAGCAGAGATGTGAGCGATAAAGGTTTTGCCAGGATACGAGTCACTCGTGACGTTTACCGTTTGACCTTGTGAGATTTGCGCAAGGCGCTGCTCAGGCAAGTAAAAATCAACGAATAAACGATTGATGTTTTGGATAGGTACGATCTTGTCGCCAGGATTTAAGTATTGACCTGGGATCACAGCGGTGATTCCCAGCTTGCCAGAGAATGGAGCTCGGATTGATTTTTTCTCAAGCGTTGCGAGCTGTTGATCGGCAATGGCTTTTTTGCTCTTTAGATCTGCTAAGTCGTTATCGACCTGAGCTTGCGAGACAGCTTGAGCTGCGAGCTGAGCTTGGTCTCTTTTTAGGACCACTTCCGCCAACTCTGCAGCTGCGCTTGCAGCGCGCCACGACGCAGAGTCTGCATCAGCGTTGAGCTGGACGAGTAATTGACCTGCTTGGACCTGATCGCCGGAGTGAAAATTAACGCTTCGGACAAGGCCTGAGATTTCGCTGGACAAGTCCACACCTTGTGCTGGCGTGAGGGAGCCGATCGCAGTTATCTGCGGCTGCCACTCCAGTAATTCAGCTTTCATGGTAGAGACGGTTTGAGGGCCAGGTTTGGGGGCACTGGCAATCAACTTTTGGATGTGTAAGAAAAATCCGAAACCTAAGGCAACGATCAAAAGAAGCACTGCGCCTAGCATGATGAGCATGCGTTTGGTCATGTTTATATAGCTCTCAAATTAAGTGAATGGAAGTGAAAAGAAAAAACGCTTTGATACTTTGTACGTTTAGGTTGTGAAGCTAAACAAAAGTCATAAATTTACGTAGCTTCGAGGCTGGGTGTTTAGGGTTGAATGCGGGCTGACACGAGACTGGTTGTTGTGGATGTTGTGGATGTTGAAGATTTTGTGGTTTCTCCAACACTTGGTTTGTTCCACCACCCACCACCAAGTGCTTGGAAAAGGGCTGCTGTATCTGCATAGCGGGCTGCTTTTGCAGCAATCAAATTAACAAGTGCTTGTTGATAAGTTCTTTGTGCGTCAAGTAATACAAGATAACTGGTAGCTCCCAATTGGTACTGTTTGGTGCTCAGATCTAGGGCTTCCTTAGAAATCGATTCAACCTGGGCTTGTGCATTCAGGGTTTGCGTATCAGCATCTAGAGCCCTTAAGGTATCGGCTACGTTTTGAAAAGCGACCAATACAGTTGCCCTGTAAGCTTGAGCTGCTTGTTCATAGGCCGCTTGAGAAGCTTTTACTTTTGCACTAAGAGCCCCCCCGTTAAATATGGGTACGGTGATTCCATCTGCAAGGTTCCAAAACGAGGAGGGGCCCTTGAATAGGTTGCCCTGATTCGTTGCGGATGAACCGTAACTTGCAGAAATCGTGAATTGGGGATACTGGTTGGCAGTGGCTACACCGACTTGTGCACTAGCTTGATGGAGGAGCGCTTCGCTAGCTCGAATATCCGGTCGTTGGCGGACCAACTCCGATGGAAGTGAGATGGGCAACTCTCGTGGGAGTTCAAGTGAGTCTAAATCAAATTGAACATCTACTGACTGGCTAGGCAGCAGCCCGGCATAGACGGACAATTGATGGCGCGTTTGAGAAAGAGATTTCTCTAACGCAGGAATGCTAGCGCGTGTTTGAGCCACAACATTGATTTGCTGCAAGAGTGGTGTTTTACTGATTGCGCCAATTTCAAATTGTTTTTGAATGACTTCAAGCTGTGTGCTTTGTGCTTTGAGTAAATCCTGAGTCGCTTTGAGTTGCTCCCTAAGGGACGCTTCCCGAATTGCAGTCGTTACTACGTTGGCAGTAAGCGTTAGGTAGGTGCCCTCCAATTGATAGGCTTGATACTCCATTGCAGCTTTTTGATTCTCAAGTTGTCTTCGGTTGGCCCCGAAAACATCAAAGGTGTAGCCCACATTGACAGATGCGTTTAAGAGCCCCAACACAGCGCCTTGAGCGTTAGGTGCTCCTGCTTGAGCAGCCTGAGTTGCGTTCAGTCTCTCCCTTTGGTCCGTCACGCTGGCAGATACAGCTGGGACCATCAGTGAGCCAAATTGGTAGTTGTATATCTCAGCTGCTGAATTAAGCGAGTACTGAGCAGCTTTCAGGTTAGGATTGTTTTTTAAAGATCTAACAATCAGTTGGTTTAAAGCTTCGTTGTGGAATACCTCCCACCACTGGGCAGGAATTTGTCCTCCGGGCACAAAAACTTGCTTTTGAGAGGAAGCCAGTCCGGGCTCAAGTTGATCGGCAAGCTTGTCCTGCGTGTAGTTGCTAGGGGTTGCGTTTTGGGGAGCCGCGGGGCTTTTAAAGTCTGGACCCACAGCGCATCCGCTGATCAAGCAAAGCAAGGCAAGCGCGCTGATTCTTCGGTGATTCAAAGCGCCCAGCATCCCTTGGATAGCAGGCTTAAAAGGTTTTTGGGGTAAGTTTCTGGATTTCATTTTTGAAGCTGCTCTAACTAACTTAAGTCCCCTTGTAATTGGGCTTAACTTTAGTAAAAGGCAATGATGCCACAGACTTAACCCCCGTTCTTGATATGGGGGTAAGCCTCTGGGATAGATACTTCAGAGTAAGCTCAATATAATTGAGTTCTAATGTATTATGTTAATATATTTTAAATAACTTAATAATTAATTTTTGGGGTTTTGAGTGGTGAGGCAAGCACTCACTTTGGGTTTTGGTTTACTTCAAATACTATATGTTGTGACATAGATCAAATCTGGAATGAGCTAGATCGCAAAGGCTTAGAGAGGTCTGATTTGGACCTTCTTGAACTTAACCACGCCGCCTGCGTATTGCAGCGCTATCGGTCCAGGTTTTAGTAAGTTGTTGTTGGTTACGTCAACCGTTGTAACACCGTTGAAAATCACCGTGTAGTGATTACCCTTGGCGGTGATGTCATAGGTGTTCCAGTGGCCTCCCGCCTTAGGCATGGGCTCAACTTTCGCCACATTTACGATGGAGCCTGTGCCGTAGCTTGGATCTGGTCTTTTGTCATAAACATTGACCTCGTAGGCATTGACAGCGTTGATGAGTTTGGGATCACTGACGCGAATGAAGATGCCGCTGTTGGCTTCATCATCCACCCAAAACTCAGCTTGAATTTGAAAGTCTTGGTAGGATTTGTTTGAAACTAAGAATCCACTGCCAAGCTCGGCCTGCGCAGCGCCCTCGTACAACCTCCAGTTAGCGTTTCCTATTGCTGTCCAACTGTTGAGATTGGTGCCGTCAAGGAGCGTCTCCCAAGGAGCCTGAGAATTTTGTGGTTTCGCTAACTCTGCACAACCTCCAAGGCCCATTAAAAGTAGTGCGGTACTGAGTTTCAAAAATAGCGATCTTTTCATATGGCCCTTTGCTGGTGAATAATGTTGGTGCAAGATGTCCCACTCACTTAAAAATGGATAGTCCGCGGGAGGCGTGAAATCCGATAATAACTATCAGGTGATAACTTTAAGGCAAAAAAAAATCCTAAACACTAGGGGAAACTAGCGCTCTGTAGGATATTTTTCGTCAGTGTTCAATATCTATCACGCTAATGTCTGAACGCTTTAGGCCAAGACTTCGAATCTGATCTAAGCTCATTTGTGGGTTGGTTAAAAAATACTTGATAGTCCGCCCAGGTATGGGCTGATGCCCATAGAATTTGAGCATGTCAGGAAATAAATTCAAGAAGATTCCAAGGCCAAAAGCTAATCCTAATCCTAATCCTAACCCCAAATCCAGACCCATTCAGGACGGAAGTGGGGAGGCGATCCAGGTCAATGCCGCACTTCAACAAAAGCTAGACCAGGCCATTGGGCTTCATGTTCAAAATGAATTAGAGCTTGCAAAACCCTTATATTTGGAGATTTTGCGTGTCCGCCCTAACGCATTTGAAGCACTCCACTATTTAGGCGTGATCCACTATCAGCAAGGAAAATTTGAAGAAGCCCTCAGATTAATAGAGAGCGCAGTCCATCTTTTTCCCTCGCACAGCGTCAGCCAATGTAATCTGGGAAATGTGTACCAAGCGTTATCTCGTTTCGAAGATGCAATACGGGCTTACACCCGCTCTGTGGAATTGAACCCTCAGTTCTCAGATGCTTATTTCAATATGGGTGTGGTGCTGAACGCCCTAGGATCTGTTGAAGGGGCACTGCTTTGTTACAGTCACGCATTATCACTTAACCCAAATTACGCTGCAGCCTATAACAACAGGGGCCTAACTCTTATTGCGCTTCATAAAGCGGGAGTGGGGGAGCATGCATTTGAGTTGGCTTGTATGGACTATTTGCGAGCAACTCAACTAAATCCCAGTTACGCTGATGCCTTTTTTAATTGGGGCTCAGCCCTGCACAGTAATAAGGATTTGACTCAGGCACTGGATATTTACAACATAGCGGTTGGCTTAGATCCACATTTTGCAATTGCCTTTAACAACCGAGGTAACGTGTTGCAGGAGTTGGGACAATTTGACACTGCCCTTGAGAGTTTTACAAAGGCTTTGCAATTAAGTCCAACACTTGGCGCAGCTTTTTACAACAGAGGATCCCTGTACCAAGATCATGAAATGTTCGAGCTTGCAAAATCCGACTATGATGCTGCGCTTTCGAACAATCCAGCCATGATGGAAGCGTTTTTTAACAGAGGATTTGTCAACGAACAACTCAAGAGATTTGATGAGGCAAGAGCTGACTTTGAACGTGCGATTGAACTCAATCCGAAGTATGCAAATGCACACTTTAATCTCTCGCTTTTACTACTGAAGCTTAATCATTTTGATGCTGGCTGGGAACACTATGAATGGAGGTGGCAGTCGGATGATTTTTTGGGTAAATATTTAAAAACCAGTAAACCACTGTGGCAAACAGATTCGAGTGCAAATACCGTACTCGTTTGGGATGAGCAGGGAGTCGGGGATGCAGTGTTTTTTCTTCCTTGGCTCATCCGTTTTGTCCAGGAAATTCGTGGCCAATCAAGTGCCCCTCGGCAAGTGATTTGCCGCGTCGACGAAAGACTCCTTTCCCTTTTTAAACGGTCTCTACCGAATATAAACTTTTTAGCAAGGCAGACCGCACTCAATGAGGATTTATTCGACGCTCATCTACCGATGGCGAGTTTGCCACTTGCATTGATGCAATTGCAGCTAGGGGGAAGCCTGGGGCCGGGGCCCAGTGGCTTTGAGCTCAGTACCCCTAAGCCTTATCTATTAGCAGATAAATCCCAAGCTACTCAGTTTAGAGCGGCTTTGGCTAAACCTGGAGAACTCCTGATCGGCGTTTCATGGCGGAGTAAGAATTCCAAAACCGGGGCTTCAAGAAGTGTTGATTTAGCTGCTTTGGTTCAGGCCTTGAATCTGCCTCGAGTTTGCTTGGTTAATTTGCAGTACGGTGATGTTCAAACTGAGTTGGAGGCGCTGTCTGAGAAAGGACTTGCTCTCATATCCCAAATTCCAGGACTGGACGTCATGCAAGACCTTGATGGGCTAGCTAGTTTGATTTCGGCTTGTGACTTGGTGGTTTCTGTGGACAATTCAACAGTACACCTGAGTGGTGCACTAGGCGTACAGACTTGGGTTTTACTTCCGCTTGCCGCTGATTGGCGTTGGGGTGAGGATAGTAACTCTACTTCAGTTTGGTACAACTGCTTAACGCTTTTAAGGCAGCAAACCAGGCGCGATTGGGGCTCTGTATTGAACCGGGTGAGCGAGATGCTAAATCAATTGTCCCGGCAAGTGCATTGACGCTCATTTCATAGAGATATAAAAGTTAATCAACACGCTTGAATAAAAGCATGGATAGAAGTTTGCGTTCACTCTCGTTACTGAAGCCGCATTCAACAGCGCGACCTGAGTTCTCGTAAGTCCTAAAGAGCATGTCCCAAATAGGAATGCCGTAATTGTTGGTGTGACGATCGCGCTCGTGGTGGACGCGGTGCATTTCTGGTCGCACAATAAAATAACCAAGCCAACGCGGAGACTTAATATTGGTGTGTTCCCAAAGCTCGAAAACGCCTACCCAAAATGAGGTCCAAAGCGCTGCATCTAAGCTGAAACCCAATAATACATAGGCTACAACATTGACAATAAGCGCGTTAGATAAAAAGTCGCTCGGATGGGCGTAAAACGCCGTTAGAGTTTGAAGTCGATAAGTGCTGTGATGAATTTGGTGGAACACTCTCCAGTAGTTATCACTGTAATGTCGTAGACGGTGCCACCAGTAAACAAAGAAGGTTACACAGTAGTAACCCACCAATCCTTGTATACAGACATTCAGGTTCGTGGTCAGTAAGTTAGATCTGTAAAGAAAATCAACGTGCACTCTTAAGACGTCTAGATTTTCTTCAATCACGCTCCCAAGGACTAAGGTGACTCCAATTCCCACACTTGCCAGTAAAAAGGCCCTAATCAACCAAGACCAATCGCGTGAGTAGGGGTAATTGGGTGCAATCCTCTCTAACAACATCAATGAGACAGCAAAGCCGGTATTAAGTAATAAGGTTAACAGTGAAGTCGCCATGAATGAGGATGAGGGGGAAGTGAATGTGTAGGTTGCAAAATAATTTGCATTAAGAGTGGATATCGATTTTCTTTAAGGTATCAAAAAATTCTTTGGACTGATCCTCATCAGATCTGGGCCAAGTGGATTTGAGCACTTGGTTTAGGTGCACTTTGTATTTTGCAAGCTCCAAAGGATGCTGTGCTAAAAACAGGGCTCTTTGGTAGTAATCCTCTTCTGTCTCGCAAACGTTATCCATCATGCCCACATCGTGGAGCAGACTGGCCGCTACCCGAGAAGCAAAACTTGATCCTCTTTGCGTCACAACCGGTACGCCGCATAAAAGCGAGTCCCCAACCGTGGTATGTCCATTATAGGGGTGGGTATCTAGAAAAAGGTCTGCGTGTTGATAGCGTGCCAAATGATCTTCCAAGCTAGGAACACGTGAGGCAAATACGATCCTGTCTTCACTGATCCCCTGCGCTGCGGCTGCTTTGAGCAAATTGGACTGAGCCTCCTTGGTAAGCTTCATTAGCCAAAGTACGCTATTGGGGATATTTCTAAGTAGGTCCATCCATCGTCTAAAAATAAATGGCGTGATCTTAAAGTTGTGATTGAAGCTACAAAACACAAAAGCATCTAGGGGTAGTCCGTATTCACTCTTGGGCAGCGCTTTAGCGGTCGGCTTAACCGAGTTATCGCGAGGCAAGTAACAGTGCTCTAGCTCTAGTATCTTCTCACTAAAGGCGTGCCTGTATTCTGGGGGAACCGTTCTTGGATCGGTTATTAAATAGTCAACAAAGGGTAAGCACAGTGTGCCCGGGAATCCCAAATAGGTCATTTGGACCGGGCAAGGCCTGTGGGATAAAACATCCAATCTCTCTCCCTCAGTGTGCCCCGATAAATCAATCACTATATCAACTTCGAGGGCACGCAGTATTCTTGCAATTTCAATGTTGGTCTTAGTTTGGCAATCCAAGTACTGATCAAAAGCACACCGGTAGCGCCTCCATAGATCACTTTGATCATTGATTCCAATGGAAATACCCACCAATTCGTACTCTTCCTTATTCGCCTTCTCTAGCATAGAGATAAAAAGGTAGCCAACAGGATGAATCCTAAAGTCGGCTGAAATAAAGGCAACTCGTTTTCTAGGATGGTTATACTTTTCGCCGTTCCAAAGTGGGGGATTGTTGAAGTTGAACTTTTCGTTGACATAGCCTTGCGTGGCTTTTCTGACAAGATTGACATCGCTTGAAATGCCCATGAAGGTGAGCGGTGCGCAGATTCTTGAGCCGTCGTCTATCCCTTGCTCAATCCTGGTTTTGAGCTCAGCGTAATCCCCCCATTCACAGTCATGTGCGCGGCAGAGCATCAGTTGTGAGTTCGCCTTCTTAGACTGCGGTTCAACATCTAATATGCGTTGAAACATGGTTGCAGCTAACTTAAACTCTTTAAACTGTGTCAATAAAATACCCTGACCCTCAAGCAACATGACGTGATCGGGAATGATCTCAGAGGCGGCGTGGAGTACAGTTAGCGCTTCCTTTTGTCTATTCAAAAACTGCAGTAAAGCGGCAACATTAATGTACATACCCGCGTGTGATGGATCTACTTTAATCCCCTCGTTATAGCAATCCAACGCCTCCGTGTACCTGCCCAGGTCCGAGAGCAATTTACCTTTGGCGTGATATCCCTGTCCCACTTTGGGATGGGCTTCTATGGCTTTAGAGAAGTAACTGACGGCTTCATTGTTTTGTCCTAAGACGATACTGATAATGCCAAGTGTGTAAAGGGCTACAAAATTCTTGTTATCCAATGCTAAAGCACTTAAAAATGCCTCTTTTGCTCCCAAGTTGTCCCCGCTTGTTTGAAGCGCAATGCCCTTTGAGGTCAGTGCGTTTACTTCAGGCGAAGTCTCAGAGCCACTTTGATTTTGGGTTTTAAGCACGATCTCTACCGTCTCAAGATGCGACTTGGCGGCATCAAGCTTTGGATCAATAGAAATCGCTTTTTTTGCTGAATCCACAGCTTCCTTGAATTTGCCTGTGTTGAATTCAATGATGGACATGGCTAAATGCCCCATCGCAAATTTGGGACTCAGGCCTAATAGTTTTTTGATGTAATCATGGGCAGGACCAAAATTTTTCTTACCCGATTCGATTGCACCTAGTGAATAAAGAACGGCTGAATTTTTGGGATCGATTTTCAGTAATTCCAAGAATAAAGCCTGAGCAGTATCGGGTTGTCCTGAGTTTTGTAAACCAATGGCCAACGTTAATTTTTCCTGAAATACCTTAGGTGATATTTTGGTCTTCATATGGATCTGTTCTTGGATGTTTTAGGAGGTTAGGCGGGGTTTGGCTTTAAATGTAGAACTTTTGAGGTTACAGCACTGTGCAAAGACTGGAATACATCATGATGGATCGACTATAAGCAGTTAAAATCAACGTTTAAACCCCAAAGTACCGGATTAATCATGATTTTGTTAATGGTTTCACAAGCACTGTTGGCTATTTTATATTTTTATACAGCCCCCTTCGCCATGTCGTTGCCTTTGGAGGTGACTTTATTTATCAATGTGGGGGCGTTGTTTAAGATGGGGCAAACCTTTTGGCGGGTGCCGGAAGACTTCTTTCTTAAAATCAAGCTGCTCAGAATCATTTTTACAGCAACTTTACTGCTTCTTGAGTTTTTTATATTTCTTACCCCAGATCCAGTTAGCATCTCTCCTTTGCAGGGGTTTATCAATGATGCAGAAGTCTTTGTTACTGGAATTTTGACTGGGATACTTTGGCAGGACTATATTTTGAAGCCCCGATTTCATGTGCCTCGTAGTGAAAATAAGCAAGCTTAATGCGAATTGAAATACCGGTTTCACGACTCCTTACAGCTTAGAACTTCCTTGAATTGATGCGCCCACCCTTTCAAGCATCCCAACCCAAGCTGAACAAAGCGTTGGTCGCTCGTTTAACGCAACTCTTGACCCAGGCCATTGAGTTTCAAAACCAGGGAGACAACCACAATGCTAAAGAGTTGTACCAACAAGTTGTTAAGATACAACCCGCAAATTTTGAGTGCTGGCATATCTTGGGTATTTTTGAATATCAAAATAAAAATTATGATGAGGCTTTGAGAATATTCACGAAAGTGATTTCCATTCAGCCCCGGTTTGCGCCGGCTCATAGTAACTTGGGGTTGGTACTTCAAGATCTAAAACGACACAAGGAGGCTATAGCCAGTTATGACAAAGCTCTGGGGTTGGACTCTTCACTCTATGCTGCCTATAACAATCGTGGCAATGCATTTAAAGATTTAGGATTTTTTGATAAGGCGCTTGAAAGTTATTCAAAGGCGCTCATTTATTTACCCAATTATGCAGAAGCTATTTATAACTTAGCCGAGATTTATAAGTGCTTACACCGCTTTGATGAGTCCTTAAAATATTACGACCGTGCAATCCACACTCGACCTGACTACGCAGAGGCCCATAACAACCGGGGCCTAATGCTTCAGTTTTTGAACCGGGTTGATGAGGCTATTCAAAGTTTTGATAGAACACTTCAAATCTGGCCAGATTACGCGCCAGCCCACAGCAACAAGTCCCTAGCATTGTTACTTCAGGGTAATTACAGGGAAGGCTTTGAGGAGCATGAGTGGCGTTGGAGGATGAAGGAGTTTACGTCTGCGCAGCGCCACTTTCATCAGCCTCAGTGGGACGGATCAACTGCTCAGTTGGAAGGAAAGACCATTCTTATTCACTGTGAGCAAGGGCTTGGGGATACATTGCAATTTTGTCGGTATATTCCTTTCGTAGTAGAGGCAGGGGCGCGAGTCCTCTTTGAAGTCCAGGCAAGTGTTTACGGTTTGATGAAGCAAATTATCAATCCCGAATGCCTCATCAAGCAAGGCGATCAAGTTCCAGATTTTGACCTGCATTGCCCTTTGATTAGCATAGTGCATTGCCTTCGCGGTCGTCTCGAGCGTATACCGTCCAAGCACCGTTACTTGACTGGGGATGAGAATACAAGAAATAAATGGAGCTCTGTATTAGGCCAACGCGTTAAGCCACGAATAGGTTATGTCTGGAGTGGCAATGTTCACCACCACAACGATTCCTTTAGAAGTATTCCACTTCAAACTTTTCTTCACTATTTGATATCTCTCAGTGAAGATTTTGATTGCGTTTGCTTGCAAAAGGAATTTCGAGCGGGGGAGCTTGAACTTTTGGCACAAGTTCCCGGTTGGAGAGACTTCTCCGTTGATCTCAAGGATTTTGAAGACACTGCGGCGCTGTGTGAGCTAGTCGATTTAGTGATCACAGTTGATACCAGTGTCGCGCATTTGGCCGCTGCGTTGGGACGTCCCACTTGGGTGATGCTCCCGTTTGCTCCTGATTGGCGTTGGTTGTTGCAAAGAGACGATTCTCCCTGGTATCCAAGTGTTAAGTTGTACCGTCAACAGGGAATTTCCAATTGGAATAGCGTCCTAGATCCCTTAACTTTGGACATCAAGAACCGTTTTGGCGGCTCCACTGTATAGTTAGTGCCATGAACCAAACGCCTCGTCCACAACAAGCCGAATTTGTTGAGCTGAATCAGCTCCCCCAGTTGAAACATACATTGACTCTCACGCACACTTTGTTAATACTTTGCGCCGTGGGTATTTGGGGGACCAATTTCGTGATCATGAAAAACACGGTCTTGGTCCTGCCCCCACTCTTGCTAGCAGCGATGCGGTTTTTCTTTACGCTCATTCCAGCTATTTTCTTTGTGCCCAGACCTAATGTACGCTGGACTAATTTAATGGGGTATGGTTTGTCGATTGGCGTTGTTCAGTTCGGGTGTTTGTATGTCGCTGTAAATGGTCAAATTACACCTGGACTGGCATCCTTGGTTGTGCAAACGCAGGTGATTTTTACTATAGGAATGTCTGTCTACCTTAACTCGGAGCGCCTACGGATTTATCAACTCTTCGCTTTAGTACTGGCTGTCATTGGGTTGATGATTATTGGATTTCACGCGGACACACAAACCACACTAGGTGGACTTGCGCTAACCATCTTAGCTGCCTTGGGGTGGGCAACGGGCAATCTTTTTTCCAAGCGTGCTGTGGGTGTCAACATGATCAGCTATATCGTCTGGTCGACCGTATTTTCTGTACCTGCCTTACTGGGCTTATCACTTTATGTCGAAGGAGCTCAAAGTATTGGCCTACACCTAGACGAGTTGAGCTTGCAAACTTGGTTCGCAGTGCTGTGGCAGGCTTGGGCCAATACTATTTTTGGCTACGGTATATGGGGATGGCTGCTGGCTCGTTACACTGCTGCAACGGTGACCCCTTTTGCATTGTTGGTGCCCGTATTTGGCATGGGAGCCTCTAGCATTTTCCTGGATGAGTCCTTGCCCGCTTGGAAGCTAGGGGCTGCGGGATTGGTGATTGCTGCGATGCTTTTGAATACGTTTGGAGCTAGGTTGGTGAGTGTTATTGAAGATATAAGAGAAAAAGCAAAAGCAAAAGTGAAAATAAAAACAACTGCGAAATTAAAAACAAAGAATTCTATTACCCAATCAAATCAGCAGTGAGTGAATATCCAGCATGGTAGTTGAACCCTTGAACACTCCCGCTTCAGTTAAGCATAAAAAAAACGAAGCTCAAGCACAGCAATTGCTCATTGCAGCGCAAATAGTCAATCAGGGTGATCTGATTGCAGCAAGAGATAAATACGTTGAGATACAGCACGACTTTGGTGACAGTGTGCAGGTATTGATGCCGCTGGGTTTACTCGAGGGACGATTGGGTGATTTGCAAAATGCCAGCGCATACTTTCTAAGAGTCACCCAGCTTGATCCTGCTCATGTGCAGGCATGGACGGCGTTGGCACTTTGCATGCACAAACTCGGTAAGATTGAGGAGGGTATTCATCACTACAGCCGAGCCCTTCAGGAGTTGACTCAAGGCACAGCATCAGCAACTGAGGGGAGTACATCAAGGCTATTCAATGAGTGCTTGATTCAACTGCGCGATTTAGAGGTTGGGTTAGGTAGATTTTCGAATGCTTTGACTTATGCATATCAGCTGAACCAAATCAGTCCTGATATTCATTCTTGTATGAGTCTTTCCCGTATTCTTCTACACTTGAATGATTACAGTGAAACACTGCGTGTTTTGGAAGATGGCCTGGGCACTTATTCGAATGATGTACGCTTGTATATCCTAAAAGGAATTGCGCTTGAAAAAATGGGTGCAAAATTTAAGGAAAGTGACGTTACTGAAAGTGCGCTGGAGTGCTACGAGCGAGTTATAAAACTAGATCCGTTGAGTGCTCTGGGATACTACTTTAAAGCCAACTTGCTGTCTTCTATGGGTCAATGGAGAGAAGCAATTGTTTGTTATGAGGCAGCCCTGCGCTATCAACCCAACCACTTACTTAGTTTGAATAACGCCCTAGTAGCCTACCAGGCGTTGGGGGATTATGCAAAAGCTCAAGATTGCGTAATCTGTTTCCTCTCTCTCGTTAATCAAAGCCCTGCATTGATAGATCAATTAGATGAGGGTACTGAGCAGTTCTTTTTCAACGCAGGCGCATTGTCACTCCTGCTTTTTGATTACCCAAAGGCCAGGCAGTATTTGGAGACTGCACTTAGCCAAAATGCTCTTCACCCTCAGTTATTAGGGACTTATCTTCATTTAAGAATGCGTCAATGTGACTGGCAATCGGTGGCGAGTGTTAAATTTGAAGGCTTCACTGAATTACTCAATTTCGAAGACCTAAGAGCCCGCTTCTTATTGCTAATAAAACAGGGGCGAATAATTGTGCATCCGTTTTCCCTGCTCAGCGTAACTGATGACGCTCAGGTGCAAAGACTTGCTAATGAAAAGTGGAGCGATACCCTTTCGCAAAATCGAATTTACGAGCGAATCCCTAATTCAGTCACGACGCAACCATTCAGTAAGTCACCTAAGATCAGGGTTGGCTACTTTTCCTGTGATTTTAAGGAGCATGCAACGGCTTACTTGGTCGCATCACTCTTTGAGTACCAAGATAAGGATGTTTTCGAAATATTTGCCTATTCTTGGAGCGTTGACGATCAAAGCGTTGTTAGGGATCGTATCAAGAATTCGTTTGATGATTGGTTTGAGGTCAGAGATATTTCTGACTCCGAGCTCGTCTCCTTAGCTCGCTCACACGAGTTAGATATTGCCATAGATCTAAAGGGATATACAGAGGGCGCGCGCACCCAAATATTTGTCAATAGGGTGGCTCCTGTGCAAATTTCATATCTTGGCTATCCAGGAAAAATGCACGCAGACTTTATAGACTACTGTATTGCCGATGAAATCGTAATTCCTATTGAGGCCCAATCCGGGGCAGGGGAGAAAGTTCTGTACCTGCCCCGGTCTTATCAAGTCAACGACTGGTGTAGGCCTGTGTGTGAAAAACGCACCAGTCGTTTGGATCATGGATTGCCGGAGCATGGAGTGGTATTTTGCGCATTCAATAGTACTTATAAAATAACCAGTGAGATGTTTGAAACTTGGATGCACGTTCTCAAAAGAATACCCAATAGTGTTTTGTGGCTAATCCATGAAAATACGACCGCAAGTACTTGTCTAAAGCTTGAAGCGCAAGCCAGGGGTGTTGATAGTCAGAGACTCATATTTGCCCGTTCCATACCCAATTCTGAACATTTAGAACGTATGTCACATGCCGACCTTTTCTTGGATACATACCCGTGCACCGCTCATACAACTGCCAGTGATGCTTTATGGTCTGGGGTTCCCATCGTAACGCTTATGGGTAGTACGTTTGCTAGCCGTGTTGCTTCGAGTCTATTGAAGCATTCTGGACTATCTGAGCTTATTACAAATACGCTCGATCAATACCTTTGCAAGGTTCTTGAACTGGCCTTTGACTCTCAAAAGCTAAAATTAATAAAATTGCAACTAAGGAGCCTCAAAGAAAAGGGGGAGTTGTCACTTTTTGATACGAAGTCCTTTGCCCAAGATTTTGACAATTTACTCAAATCAGTCAAACAAGATAGAACTATTCACCAGGCCTAGAGTTTTATTTTCTATTTGCGATGAAATTCAATAACAAGAAAAACACCATGAATATAGCGAGTCGTAATCTGGAGTCTGATTTTGAAAGCGCCAATCGTTCTATGGCTCTTGGAGACCTTCAAAGTGCGCGTGAGCAATTCACGGAAATTTTGAAAATCGATTCCACACACTTAGGTACTCTTATTAACTTTGCTGTGCTGCTAGTGCAGACCGGTTATAACAGCGCCGCTAAAACTGCCTACTTACAAGCCTTATCTCATCATCCCACCAATTTGTTAGCCCACGTGAACTTAGGCAATTTGTATTTTCAGGAAAGGTTTTTTAAAAAAGCTGAGGAGCATTACGAAAAGGTCTTAAGCTTAGTTCAATCGCTTGGTGCTCAGGCGCAAAATGATCCACTTATCCTTGCAAACAGTGCCCATGCACACCAAGGGCTTGCTCTCATACACTTTGAAGAAGGTAGACAAGATCAGGCTGATTTTCACCATTCTGTTGGATTCAGTTTGGAGCCTGTTCGTGCTTATCCGAGTGCACCATTAAATCCTGTGCCATCAATGTTAATTCTCATCGGTGGAAGGGGCGGGGATCTACCTTGGCCTTCTCTTGTTGAGTCAAAACACTTTAGTGTTGATACATTGGCTTGTGAGTTTTGGGAGAAATCGAAAGGGAAAATCAAGTCGCTCTTTGATTACGATCTTATCCTAAACGCAGTAGGTGACGCGGATTCATCTTTACGGTCACTGCAAGCGGCTCAAAAGTTTTTGGAGCAGTGCTTTCAAGATCAATCCACTTTGAGCTTCAATGTGCGACCGATTGTGCTCAACTCTCCCCAGTCCGTGCTATTGAGTGGTCGTCAATCGAATGCCGAGCGATTTAAGGAAATACCTTTTGTCAAAACACCCAATACAGTACTTTTACCGCGCAGTGCATTTACTGATCCATTAAAAATCGAACAGGCTTTAGAGGAAAAGATTAAATTTCCTGTGGTGGTCAGGAGTTTAGGGTTTCAAACAGGAAAGCATTTTGAGTTTGCGGCCACAGTTGAAGACCTGAGGAGGGTTGCACAGGATTTACCTGGGGGTGAATTGTTGGTGATGGAGTTTTTGAACGCAAGAGACTCTCATGGATATTTTAATAAATACCGTGTTATGTTTATTGAAGGCAAAATGTATCCAATCCATCTTGCACTTTCCTCCCACTGGAAGGTTCATTACTTTAGTGCAGCTATGAAAGATTCGCCTGAAAACCGGGCAAAAGAACAATACTTTCTTGAGCACATGCATGAGGCCTTAGGAGAATCTGCAATTCGGGCACTAGAGTCCATTGGGCGTGAGTTAGCCCTAGATTACGCTGGAGTAGATTTTGGGCTTAACGAGCGCGGAGAAGTCCTGTTGTTTGAGGCTAACGCGACCATGATTATGGCTGCCCCACCCGTGGATAAAATTTGGGATTACCGCAGGCACTCCATACAAACCGCAAGGCAGGCTGCTCAGCAAATGCTTATTCGTAAAGCTCGCAGCGACCGCAAACACTGCGGTACAGGGCCCTGAAATAATGTTGGTAAGTGAGCGAATCATGTCTTTGGGTAAATGGGGGGTTATTTACCTCTAAGGCGCTAAATTGTTGGTCTTGGCATTTAGAATAGCAACGAACTAAAATCTCTCTCTACTTTACTTTACTGAGCACTATGTTTCTCTTAAATACTTGGTATGTCGCCGCCTCTTCTGCCGAGGTTCAAAATAAGCCCTTAGGTCGCAAAATATGTGGTCAAAGGATTGTGTTTTTCCGAAATACAAAAAATGAAGTCTCCGCATTAGAGGATTTTTGCCCCCACCGCGGTGCACCCCTCTCGCTTGGATTTCAGCGCGAAGATCATCTCGTTTGTGGATATCACGGATTGGCCGTTGACTGCAAAGGGCACGCTGCTCACATGACTGGACAAAACACAGCGCAATTCCCAAAAGTCAAGAAATTCCCTGCAGTCGAAAGATATGGTTTCATTTGGGTGTGGCCTGGTAATGCAGAAAAAGCGGATGAATCTTTAATTCCAGTTATGCATTGGTACGACAACCCTGAGTGGGCTTACGGTGGCGGTATGTATCATATCAATTGCAACTATTTGTTGATGATTGATAATTTGATGGACTTGACCCACGAAACATACGTTCATGCAACAAGCATTGGACAGTCAGAAATCGAAGAGGTTCCCGTTAAAACCACTTTTGATAGCCACACCGTTTGTACAAGTCGTCATATGCAAAATGTCATAGCGCCACCCTTTTGGCAAGGCGCTTTGAAAGCGCAGGGGCTACCTGCCGATGAGTTGGTCGACCGTTGGCAGGTCTGTAAATTCTCTTTGCCCACACATGTGATGATCGATGTAGGTGTCGCTGTAGCAGGAAAGGGAGGCTATGAGGCGGCGCAAAAAGACAAGGCCGCCAGCACTGTGGTTGACTTTATAACCCCTGAGGATGAGAACTCAATGTGGTACTTTTGGGGAATGGCTAGGCAATTTAGGGCCAATGACCCAGAGGTAACCGCGCAAATTAAAAAAGGACAGGGAGGCATTTTTAGTGAGGATTTAGAAATGCTTGAGCGTCAACAAAGTAATTTGGTGCATTGGCCTGAAAGGCGGTTGATGAAACTAAATATTGACGCAGGTGGGGTTCACTCTAGGCGGATTATTGAGCGTGAGATCGCCCTAGAGCAAGCTGCTGAAGCGGCAAAGTCCTAGGGCTGCAAACTCCTAAACTACGATAACACCGCCTTTGGCCATCAAGTCCCCCTTTTTTCAACAACGATGTGATCTGGTTTCTCTCCTTTGGCGGATCTTGCCTTCATGCTTTTATAGGCACTCTCCAACTGATTTGTAAATTGCTGGGTATCAAACAAAGCAGATGTGGTTTTATTGGCTGCTAAACGTGCTTTGATCTGCACAAGTTCAGTAGGATTTTTTGCCAAGTGCACTGCCTTTTCTACATAACTTTTACGTGATTCGGTGATTAAATCATCAAGCCCTAAAGCATTCAGCAAGCTAGAGGCAACTCGAGCCGCAAAACTTCTTCCTTTAAGGGTCAAGACGGGCAGTCCCGCCCAAAGTGCGTCGCTTGCAGTGGTGTGAGCGTTGTAGGGAAGGGTGTCTAAGAATAAACCGGCGTGAACATGGCGTCCCAGATGTTCGCCAAGACTAGTTCGTTTAGCGAACACAAGACGACTTGGATGAATAGAGCGAGCGAGGGCAGAGGCTTTTAGATTTTCAGTAATCACTTCACTATCCTCGAGTAACCAAAGAACACTGTGCTCAACTTGGTCCAAAATAGTCATCCACACATCAAAAGTTTGCGGAGTAATCTTGTAGACACTGTTAAAGCAACAAAATACAAACCCTTCCTTGGGGAGTCCTATTTCTTCCCTAGTTTGCAAACATGGTTTAATTGCTCGTTGCGCATCGTTGACTTGGTAGGAGTTGGGCATCCGCACGATTTTTTCAGAGTAATAAACCTCATCCCCATCAGGAACGCAAACATAATCCGCTATTAAGTAATCGATACAGGTCGATCCGCTCGTTCCAGGGTAGCCAATATAACTTACTTGGATAGGAGCGCATCTGTGCAAGAAGATATTGAATCGGCTTTGAAGGGTATAACCTTTTAAATCTACGGCAATATCAATCTGTAACGACTTACAAGTCATCGCAATCTCGGTATCGCTCAGGTGGCCAACTTCTAGAAAGTTTTCAACGCCTAGGCGAATCCGGTTTTGCATTACGTCATTGGTTTTTGGTCCAAACGAGAGAGCGTAAATTTCAAAATCGTCTTTGTTATGTAACTCAAAGAGTTCAGCAATTAGGTAAGCGGTTGCATGGTTGTGAAAATCAGCAGACAGGTAAGCTATACGGATTCTTTTTTTAGGATCTTCAGTTGAGGCATTCATTTGAAAAACCACCGCATTGTCGATGTTTGCACTAGACCTGTGTTCTGGATCCATTTCTTGTCTCGGATTGAACTCACTTAGGGTGGAGTGTTTATCAAGAAACCAAATTTGAGATGCTCTGTGATTTAATGCCGGATCGTCGTAGAGCGCTAATACGGGAAAGGGATGTGAGACCTTTTGATTGGTGAGTATTTGGGCCTTAAGCCACTGATCTGAGCCATCGCTGGATTCAACGTATTTTTCAAAGCAACTCCAATCTGCGATGTGCATTTGTGTATGAAGTAAATTGCCGACTACGTATTCAAAGTGAGGATTGATGACAAGCACTCTTTTAAAGTCCTTTATTGCTTCATCAAAGCGTTTCAAGTGTCTGTAGGTGATCGCCCTAGCGCTCAGTGCAAGTGTGTATGAAGGGTCTATTTGAAGTGCTTTTGAATAGTTCTCGCAGGCTGTTGTGTAGTCGCCAAGTTCATGCTGAACGATCCCAATGTTGTAATAGATTTCAACGCTGTGTTTGTTTAGATTCAGATCTAAGACTCGTTCGTATGCTTTGATTGCACTCTCGTAGCAAGCCAACTCCTTGAGTGCATTACCAAGGTTATTCCAGCTTGCAACGGATTCGGGCTCAAGTCGCAAAGCTTGGTTGAGGTCTTCAACTGCCACTGCATAATTTTTAGCAAAAAACTCTGTCGTACCTTTGTTGTAGTAGGACGCTGCCACATCTGGATTCAGGGTTAGTGCACTCTTAAAGACCCTAATAGCCAAATCGTAGGACTTTACGGCTTTGAGGGTGTTACCCAAGTTGTTGTAAACGACGGGGTCTTGAGGGTTGATGGCTATTGCTGTTTCGTAGCTTTGGATCGCCAAGTCCAAAGCACTAGAAAACGCCATTTCTTGCAGGGTACACCCTAGGTTAAAGTGAGCAGTGGCTTGCAAGGGATCAATGCTGAGCGCGAGGGAGTAGCTTTTACGAGCAAGTTCGAATTCGCCTAGTTTGTGAAGTGCAATGCCCTTGTTGATAAGAGCCTGGGGTGCGTGAGGTTCCAAGGCAAGGGAGTCGTTAAAGTGATGAATTGCATTTTGATATAGCCCAAGTCTTAATGCAGAGGCGCCTGCGCTGAAGTGCGTTAATGCGTGACTTTGGTCAGTGCATAAGGCTCGCACAAACACAGTAAAAGCCTCTTGGTGACGGTCTAATTGTTGGTAGGCCAGCCCCATTAGATTAAGTGCTTGGAAATGCCGCGGGTCTTGGTCAATCACTAAGCGGTATAAATCTAACGCTTTATCTAGCTCCATAGCCTCGTGGAAGCTTAAAGCTTTTTGAATGGCATTGTCGGGTGTCATCTGCTGCGTTGGAGCTTTAAATCGTTGTGTTGTAGAGTCAAAATGGGACTGAAAACGGGTTTTAGTTCTCAATGCGGGTGATGAAGATTACAATGTGCTGCGTAGGAATACAGCGATGAACTCCATTGTTTTGCAGTTGAATTGTTTCTATTAGGTTGACGCGTTTCAAATCTAGATTTCAACCCCTTTTTTTGATGGGAATCACATGCGTTTTGCTTTCACCGCGTCTGATCGGTATTTGGGAATCATAGAGGCATTTGTCGATGCTGGTTGGACTCCTGTCAAACTCTTTACACTTCCCTCGGATGATAGCCGAGTCTTTCCGGTCAATGCAACGCTTAATTTTGCTGTGCAACGTGGACTCCCTATTCAGTTATCTCCCATCAAATCCGAGGATTTGCAGGGGCTTAGTGCTTATGGCTGTGATGCATTGGTTGTTGCAAGTTACAGTTTTAAAATCCCGGACTGGACACCGTATCTCAAACATGCGATCAATTTTCATCCCTCCCCACTTCCTGCGGGGCGTGGCCCCTACCCCATGATCAGAGCCATCAAAGAGAGGTGGTCAAAATGGGGTGTAACGTGTCACAAATTAGCGCCGGCCTTTGATTCAGGGGATATTTTGGCGACTCAAGAGTTTGAACTGGCACAAACGGATACCCACGATATTTTGGATATTAAAATTCAAATGGCCAATAAACGTTTGGCATCCAAAGTAGCTCACAATTTTGTTGAACTGTGGCAAAACGCAGTACCTCAACCCCCCAGCGAATTTTGGCGTTTATGGAATGATGCTGATAAAACCATTAATTTCAGCTCCAAAGTAGATGATATTTTGCGAGTTGCAGATTCATTTGGTATTCACGAAGTTATTGCAAATGTGAATGGCTACCGAGTTAAGGTAAGACGAGCACTTGGTTGGACGGAGCGTCACTTTGATACCCCCGGGAACGTCGTCCACGCCTTTAACAATATCCTAGTCGTAGCTGCTTCAGATGGCTACATTGCGCTTACCGAATGGACATCTGAGGGGCTCATTCCCACTTCCTAATGAATTTCGTAGGATTTGTGGTCCTCATTTTGAAGCTCTTTTGCGAAAAGTTTTACCAAGAAGTCCAAAATATCTTGAACTCAGTGAAATCACTTTATTTGCAAAGGATTTTTCTCATAGAATGCCTTTCAACTAGTTTATTGCTTTTTCCTACTTATTGCTGAGGAGTTTTTTATGGTCGAGTTGTTTACCAATCCAGATACTTGGTGGGCTCTGCTGCAGATTTGTATTATTAACGTGGTTTTAAGCGGGGACAACGCAGTTGTGATTGCTCTTGCTTGTCGCTCTTTGCCCCCTAAGCAAGCAAGGATGGCTTTTATCGTTGGCGCTGTGGGAATCATTGTGCTCATGACAGGCTTGACGGCAGCTGCCTCTTATTTGCTCGATATTCCATATGTCGCGTTCATTGGAAGTTTGTTGCTGATATGGATTGCCATCAAACTTTTGGTGCCAGAAGACGAGGACGAAGATCTTGAGGGCGGATCCCACTTTTGGGAGGCCGTTAAGATCATTATCATTGCAGATATTGTGATGAGCCTGGATAATGTGCTTGGAATGGCCGCAGTTGCTAAAGGCCATACTTGGATGCTCTTTATCGGAATGTTGATTACGATCCCGCTCATTCTATTTGGTAGCGCATTAATTATGCGACTCATGGACCGCTTCCCTGTCGTTATCACCTTCGGTGCAGCACTGCTGGGCTATGTAGCTGGTGAGATGATTGTTGATGACCCAGGAATTTCCCCCTTTCTTGAGGCAAACCTTCCAAATGCCAATATCCTCCTGCCTCTGTTTGGGGCTATCTTCGTGATAGCTGCTGGCAAGGTGATCGAGGCACGGCATAAAGCGCGTGCACTCCCCGAGGCGGAGTAATTTCCGGGTTTCCGTATTCCGTGATTGATTTCATATTTTTGCATGCTCAGTTATTTAATAGTTAAATCGTATTTTATGATTGACTTTGTTTATTTTCATTGCCATACTGATTCGTATTACATGATTGACGTTGCGAATTTCGATTGATATATTGGATGTAAATCAGTTTTCAATAAAGTTTTGAATGCGCATTTCAGATAAGACAGCTAATGTTCTTACCAGCCTGGCAAAAAAATATTTCGGCGGCGATGTGCCAGTTCGTCTATTCGGCTCACGCACAAATGATAATGTCCGTGGCGGTGATATTGACATTCATATAATCGCACCGAAATCAACGTTTCGAGATGAAATCTCTTTTCTCGCAGAAGTTGAGCGTCAACTTGATGAGCGCGTTGATCTTAGAGTGCTTCGAGATTCAAAGTTATTAATCGATGAAGTTGCCATTAATGAAGGAATACTTCTGCATGGATAACAAGCTATCAGCTATTTTAAAATCAAAGATCGAGGTAGTTGCTGTTGTTGCTGATCGACTTGCTCGGTCCGTATTAAAAGCAAGAACACTAAATCTTGAATCATTGGATATTAATAGAATTAACTCATTAACTCATTAACTGATGATGAAATTGACGTCATTGATGCTTATATATTTCGATATGGTTCGCTAATTTCAAATATTCAAGATTCGGTATTTAAAGCGATTGGCGCTCTGGAAGAAGAACCAGTTGCTGACATGAGTAATCGCGATAAAACGAATCTAATGGAGCGCATTGGAGCGTTACCATCTGCTGAGCACTTTTCAATTCTTGCGGTATTAAGAAACAAGTTGATGCACAATTATTCAGAAGAAGCCCAAAAACACCTCGAACGGATAAATTTCATTACTAGCGAATCTCCTAAGCTATTGAAAATTTTTCTAAGTATTGTCAAATACGCGGAGAAATTTAGAATTTCGATTTCATTACGCAAAAGGTGCGGCCATCTGAGGCGATATTTAGGAAATCCTTGGAGAAACTGAACCTTGGTTTGGTTTAAAACGACTCCGACGCATTCAAACAAGTGATGCAAAGAGACATTGAGATGTTCAAAAAGTTAATTGCCAAGTTAGGGCTCAAGGCTTGATATTTTTGTAACTACCTAGATTTATGAAGTCTTTACATTTGTATACAAATTGGTTATTTAGTGCCTGTTGGTAGGCGTAAGGGGGCCGTAGCAGGCGCTTAATACTCAAGCACGTGGCTCGGCTATAATGAAGTGCTTTTTAGCACCTTCTAACCCTACGCCCACGCTCTAATTACAGACCAATCCCTCGAACAAACACACCCTCGAAGAGTTAGCTCTTAAAAGGTGCGATGGGCGTCACCGAAATATAAACGGAGAACCCATTGCTTTTGTCTCTACAGGGGAAATCCCCTCCTGCCATTTTGGCGCTTGCAGACGGTACGGTCTATGTGGGTCATTCCATTGGATCACCGGGTCAAACGGTTGGTGAAGTTGTTTTCAATACAGCAATCACCGGCTATCAAGAAATCCTGACCGACCCCAGTTACTGTCAACAAATCGTAACCCTCACCTATCCCCACATCGGAAATTACGGTGTAAACCGAGAGGACGTGGAGTCCGAGAAAGTACACGCCTCGGGCCTTATTATTAAAGATCTGCCCCTTATTGCCTCTAATTTTAGGAGCAATGAGCCCCTCAGTGATTACTTGATTCGTCAAGGAACAGTTGCTATTGCGGGTATCGATACACGTAGTTTGACTAAGCATTTGAGAACGCACGGTGCACAAAATGGAGCCATCCTCGCTTTAGCCGTTGGCCAGGTTTTAGACGCTGCTTCGCTTAAAGCTGCCACAGAGAAAGCTTTGGCTGCTGCGAAAGGTGCTCCCTCTATGGCTGGACTCGATCTTGCTCAAAAGGTCACTATCAGCAAATCCTTTGAATGGACTGAGTCTGAGTGGGTTCTAGGAAAAGGCTATGGCACACCAAAGGTCCTTAAGCACCACGTCGTGGCTTATGACTTTGGA
>CAIKNE010000158.1 GCA_903828695.1 uncultured Burkholderiales bacterium
ATCCGATAGGCCTAATATAGAATCAATTTGGGACATTGGTATTACCTCTATTAAACATGTTTTTGGTACTAACTAGTTTAATAAATACCTTTGTCCCCCGTTAATGATGAAGAGCCTGAGAACCTCGCCGATTTATTGTGTGAAATATGATAAGATATATTTTATTGATAAGGAGTGCGTAATGAAGTTCCCTAAAAAGCTAGTAGTCTATGCCATGGGCATTTTTACAGGTGTTGGAATTGCTATTGCGACTCTCAGTGGTGCTGCTGATTCAGTTATTCCTTATCAGTTCAAGGATGGGCAAGTAATCTCGGCTGACACTTTGAATGATTTATTTTCTCAAATTAAAAATGCAACGCAAGGCTACAGCTCTGAAGCCGATTTAAATGGTGTATGGACTTGCCACACTTACGACTCGAGCGATGGAGCTGGAATAACGCCTAACACCCCAAGTGCAAACTTTTCAAGAGACTCATCCACTGGTCTTTTTGCTCTTACTCAGAATTGGACCTTTAGTAGTAATGGCGCGGCCTTATCTACCAGCCCTGGAGCCAGACTGGGCGGCATTCTTAATAACATTACTGGCATGTGCAATAACGGTACTGGCGACGGTGGATTTACAGCAAAAATGATTGAGTCCTCATTAATGCTTACTGGCACTACGGCCGGCTGCACCAACGGTAATGGTTATGTGTTGCCTATAAACAGAGTATCGCCTTATAAATTTAGATTCACTCAAGGTGCAACAGTTGTGTCCTGCATTGCTAACAACCAACCGCCATCAATTCCCACTGACTTAACAGCTTCTGTTGGCTCAGGGGGTGTTTCACTCAGCTGGACTGATGCAGGAGGCAGCCCAACTGGTTTTAGTATCTTGAAAAAATCAAGTGGGGTTTATTCGCAAATTGGCACAGTTGGATCTGGTATCACAACTTACTCTGACAGTTCTGGAGTAGTTGGAGATATGTATCGAGTAAAGTCTAGCAACACTAACGGAAGTAGTCTGCCATCATCCGCAGCGCTGGCAAAATGAAAAAAATAGCATTTTGCTTACTTTTAATTTCATTGCTTGTTGCTTGCGGTGGTGAATCATCTGGAAGATCCTCAGCTGCTGGGGTCACCGATTGCAGTCAGTCGCCAACATTAGGTTCTACAACTTTTGGAACTGGCTGTTTTAAGTAACTTTGAATTATTGCTGGACTAAACGGTCGGTTAAACACCAATTATAAATATACCTAAATAAAAAAATTGGAAGCAACCTCTTGGCATGCATACCTTTTATGAGTTTAATGAGCAGCAATGCATTCAAGAGTGGGTTAGACGTGCTAACGTACTGGCTCTGTCTAATTGATCCATATGCCAAGTCGCGCGCAATAAATTGTCGCTCTTGGACTGAGGCAACACGCCGATTAACAAATCCTTAAATTTCGCATCAAGTTGTGCATCACTCATAGGATTTTCTAGGCTGCCCAGTGCGTTCTCAATGGTTTTCGTCAAAACTTGACCATTCTCAGTCGTAATGCTTAACTCCCCAGATTGTTTGGGAATCTTAGGATCAATCTCAATTTCAATTTTTTCTCTTAGAGTCAGTATGTCTGAGCGTTGAACAGCTTCATCTGAATATTGGCGCTCGCCAGCCCGCCCTTCTAGCAAAGCAATTGCAACCGAGTGATAAACACTAAACTTTCCCTCCAAACCTGTCTTTGGGGTTCTTTTGCCAGTTAACTCCAAAACCATGGGGTTAGCCCGCAAATGCACCGCCTTGATCTGTTCAGGACGTAGGTTATATTCATTTTTTAGCTGAATGGCTGCGTCCAAGGCGGGATGAATCACGACCCCACATGCAAAGGGTTTGTAAGTGTTTTTGAGAGTCTCAAAACGCACGCCTAATCCGTCTAATAGCTCGTGGTAATCGTGCTTAGTACTCACTGCATTGGCCCATCCCACTCGAGCTTCAATCATTTGGTCTGAGCTTGTAAAGTTCTTCTGCGCTAAAAGTGCAGCGAACAACCCGTTAGATGCTGCCCGCCCTGGGTTAAAGCTCTTATTCATGGAGCCAAAGGAGTCTCTAAATCCAACCGGCTGAGACGCGGCTAAACCCAGAGCCCATATCATTTGCTGCTCACTCAACTGCATTAAACGACCAATAGCTGCAGCAACACCAAGAGTCGCAAGGCCTGAGACATGCCAACCAATATCCGCGTGATTGGGAGCTATGGAGTTGGAGAGTCGGCACATTAACTCGATTCCAAGGTAAAAAGCATTCATAAACTCTCGACCGCTGATGGGTTTGATCTCGGAGTAAGCTAAGAGCGCACTCGCTACAGGGCCCGAGCAGTGAACATTGGTTAGTAGGTGGGTATCATCGAAATCAAAAACATGACTAGCGACCCCGTTGATAAAGGTTGCATTTAAGATGTCAAAGCGTTCACGACGCCCCAAAATCGTGGCCTGCTTGGATCCACTGACAGGGGACAAACTGTCTACTGCAATATTTACGGCTGGATGTCTAGAACTCCCCACAGTCACACCTACAAAATTAACCAACGCACGCTGGGTTTGTTTGATTACCGCAGTCGGTAGGTCCTCATAACGGGTAGAGAGTGCATAACGCGCCAATATTTTTGTTGCATCCTTTCCATCATCTGTGATGCTCTTCGAGACAGACTCTGCAGCAAGGCTATTGGAAACAGCAGGGATACTTAAGACTGTACCAACGCAGGTACCAGCAACGCCAGTCAATCCTTTTTTAAAGAAAGTCCGTCTGGGATTTTGCTCAAGTGCTTGAGGGTTGTTTTTCATGAGTGGAGTACTGCTCGCAGTCTTTAAGTGGATCAACTTGAAATCCACTAAAAATCAGAATTCTGATTTTTGAAATGGAATGATTAAAGGTTTACGCTCAATTCTTTAAGGCTTTAAGAGCTATTATTGTTCATCCGAGCCCCCCCAAGGTCGATATTTTTATGGGTGTTTACCTCCATAACCCCGTACTTCAAACCTATCGATTGATGGGGATAATTCAACTTATGCTTGTGGCAGAGAGACACAAATATTAATGACGAATCATTCCGTTTATAAATAGGCCATGTCAATGATTAGTACGCATCAGGATGCAACCATTGGAGAAGTTTTCTTCTCAGTTGCAAATACTTATCCAACCCGTCCGTTTCTAATTGCGCCAGCCAACGCAGAGCGCGAATACAACCCGCAAGGTAAATTGTTAACTTATGATCATGCCTCAAAAGAAGTTAGAACTTTAATAGTCCATTACAAGAAGGCTGGATACGGGGTTGGACACCGTGTAGCCCTTTTGCTTGATAATCGTATTGAACATTTCTTGCACAAAATTGCACTTAATGCTTTAGGCGTATGCTGCGTCCCAGTCAATCCCGATTACAAAGCCCGCGAACTTGCATACCTAATAGAGCACTCGCAAGTCGATTTGGTTCTATTGCTGTCCAAGCGTTTAGGGCAGTGGGAGGCTGGTTGCCGTGAAGCAAATCGGCGTCCACAAGTTGTGATATTTGAGGATTTTGAACTAAGTTTGCCGACGGCTTCAAAACCTGCAACTGAATATGCCCCGCATTCAGAAACTACTGCTAGTATTTTGTACACATCCGGAACCACAGGACGTCCAAAGGGCTGTGTATTGTCCCATCGTTATGAAATTGCTGCAGGTGAGGCATACGTTAATCACGGAGGAATGGCCAGTTTTCGTGAGAGTGGAGAGCGACTTTATAACCCGTTACCCCTATTTCATGTGAACGCATCGATTTTGTCATTTTATGCCGTCCTACTAACAGGGAGTTGCCAAGTCCAAACAGACCGCTTTCAAGCATCTCGCTGGTGGGAGGAGGTTTGTGAAACAAAGTCTACTATCGTGCACTACCTAGGCGTCATTATTCAAATGCTTCATTTGCAACCCATTCACGTACAAGAGCAAAATCATTGTGTTCGCTTTGGAATGGGTGCGGGTGTTGAGCCTCATTTGCATGCATTGGCAGAATCGCGATTCGGGTTTCCTTTGTTGGAATTATGGGGAATGACGGAGAACGTTCGAATTTTGGTTGATAACCAAATGCCCCGCCAAGTCGGCACAAGGGCCTTTGGTCGCGCATATCCAGGACTGGAGGTGCGCGTCGTTAATGATTTAGATGTTGATGTTCAAGATGGGCAACCTGGTGAGATGATTATTCGGCATTCAGAAGATTGTCCAAGAAGAGATTTCTTCTCAGGGTATTTGGACGATGAAGACGCTACTGAGTTAGCTTGGCGGGGAGGGTGGTTTCACACCGGAGATGTTGTTATACGTGATGATACAGGGATGCTACATTTTGTTGAGCGGCGGAAAAATATCATTCGTCGTGCAGGAGAGAACATAGCGGCTGCCGAGGTGGAGGCATGGATTTTGGCGCATCCCGCTGTAGCGCAGGTGGCCGTTATAGCGGTTGCAGACGAGATCCGAGAGGAGGAGGTGTTGGCTTGTATCGTACTTAAAACGGATCAAGTTGGATCGAAAGACGAAGAGGCTAGCGAATTCACGGTTCGCTCGATATTTGATCACTGCACAAGTGGAATGGCTTATTTCAAAGCGCCCGGTTGGATCTGGTTCACCAACAGTATTCCTACTACTGGAACACAAAAGATTCAAAAACATACCATCTTCGGTCCTGGAATCGATCCGCGCACAGTGCCAGGTATGAGGGATTTAAGGGCATGGAAGAAACGCAATTTTGTCAAAAAATGAGTAAGGAATATAGGCGGCGATCAAAGCGGACTCACGAAGGCATTTAGAAGCTATTTGGCATAGTTTTGACTTAAACTAACTGTGTCGTCGTAATTTTGAAAGTGGTTAATTTTAAAGCCTTCAGCAATATTCTGGACTGAATATTAGAATACGTTTAACGCACGAATCTAAAAATATTCCTCTGATATAAACGGGTTATCAAGTGCGAGAATAAATATTTGCCGTTGACACAAGAGGGAAAAAAATCAAGAATGCACTTAAATTTAAATACTATTACCCAAGAATCATTACGTCAACAAATTATAGATGTAGGTTTTTGTATTGTTGAACCCAATACATTGGCAGAGTTACTTCAGTTGCGCATGCAAGATCTATTGCAGTTGGATAAATATTGGGAGGATTTACATCAGGATAAGTTCCTTAAAGATCACGGTGCCTACAGATCCAGACGTCACAGCAGCTACGTTGTAGAAAACGGATTGACTCACCTAATGCCTCATAGAGCTCACTGGCAGTCAACAGAATATAACGCTTTACACGGCGGTATAAAGCGGTTGTTTGAACCGATAAACGAAGAACTAAACACATCAAAATTGTGGTTACAGTTAATTTCAAGCATTGCAAAATTGCTGGACGGAGTTCAGAAAATCGATCAGTGGTATACCGAAGCACATCAATTTCGCATCAATACGTCTAATGGACTAGGCCGACCCACGCCAGAAGGGGCCCACCGAGACGGGGTAGATTACGTTGCGATCATATTGATAAAACGCGCCTTTATTAAGGGAGGCGAAACCAGAATATTTGAGATTAATGGGAATGAGGGGATCCGGTTTACATTAGACAAGCCTTGGACCATGTTGTTGCTAGATGATCATCGGTTGATTCATGAAACAACTCCCATACAAGCACAAGGAGGGTCTGGATTTCGCGATACATTGGTGTTGACTTTTAGGGCGAAGGGGTTTCAAGATCCAGAGATAGGCTTGGACTGATTATTTAATTATTCTCAAAAATCGTCGTTTCAGGGTTTGCTTAATGTACGCATACCCACTGTCGAGTTTAGATTATTGAAGTAGTATTTGTATTTAATCCAAGAATACAAAAGTTAGTAATTGATGAAAAATAATTGGTTACTGAATAATAAAAATATCCTTGCTAGATGGATAAACCTGCGTAAAGTTCATTCAAAGGAAATTACAGTTAGAAGTAAAATTTTGGCTGAAAAATTAGAAAATATTTATGGTCTAAAAAATGAACAACTAGAGGCTGAAATTGTGTTTTATAGGGATAAAAGAAAAAATAGCGATCACCAAATTTCAAAATAAACGTTTCCCTTAAAAAATCTCTCGATATTTAATTTTAGATAATTACGTATTTGTTTCAAAAAATAAAACTTCAAACACTCAGCGTCCCAGATTAGGTAGCAAAGGCCGCATAGAATTTAGTGTCGCCAACAACGTTGATCCATTGCTTAAAATGGTGCAAGTGGCCGGAGAAATCAAACCGCTGGGTAGGGCTAAAGCAAGAGCAAGTGTATTTAAACTGGCTATTAAAGTACAGTTCTGTTTAATCAGTTTGAGTGCATCTCGACTTATATCAATTGCTGGGAGTAATAGATGTAATCCTTCCTTCATGAGTACTACATCAGCCGCAGTGCGCGCAATATCAGCTCCGTCCATTAAGGAAATACCAATATCAGCTTGCGCTAACGCGGGTGAATCATTGACTCCGTCACCAACCATTGCAAATGTTCCGTGTGCTTTTCTGAGGTCGTGAATGATCGAGGCTTTCTCGTGAGGTAAGACCTCAGAGTAGACCGTATCGATACCTACCATTTGCGCCACTCTTCTCGCAACACCCTCTTTGTCCCCAGACAGCATAACAATATGACCAATACCTCTTTGTCGCATTCCCGACAAAATTGATCGGGCCTCTGGTCTTGGCTCATCGCTACAGGCGATTGCTCCAACCAATGTATGGTCTACGGCGACCAACAAACCGATGTGACCCAGTCGGTCCAAACTCTGCATATACGACTTTGCTTTACTTGTGGAAATATGCATTTGCCTAAGGTAGCGCTCACTCCCTATGTTTATGGACTTCCCCTGGATGACAGCTGTAACTCCGAGACCAATTTTAAATTGAACGTCCTCACAAATCGGTAGTTCTAGGCCACGTATTGATCGTGCGTAGGTAACCAAAGCGCGAGCTACAGGGTGGCTTAACTCCGTTTCCGCTGCGGCGGCTAGTTGTAACACTGTATCTGAGCTTATATAAGCATCAAATGTCTTCACTTCAAGAACTGTTAACCGACCACAAGTCAAAGTGCCAGTCTTATCAAAAGCAATTCCTTTCATGGTTGCCAAACTCTCAACGTGACGTCCACTCTTAATGAGAATTCCCTCTTGAGCAGCTCTTGTCATAGAAGTTAATATACTGGTTGGAGCCGCAACCCTGATTCCAGTACCGTAATCAACTATAGCAAGAGACATAAAACGATCAAGGTTGCCACTTGAAGCCAAAAGAGCAACGTTAGCGCCAAGCATAGGAGCTACGAGGTGATCTGCAAATTGCTCAGCATAGTTTTGAATCCGAGTTTCCCCAATGGGTGCGGACTCTACCAATTGGACAATTTTGGATGCAAGGGTATCATCACCCGCTTCACAAACGCATACCGTGATCGATCCCTCGACAATTGAGGAGCCGGCAAACACCGTATCGCCAACTCGCCGATTCGCTGGCATTGACTCACCTGTGATGTGGCGTTGATCCACAGCAGCTATTCCTAAAATTACTCTACCATCTGCTGGTACCATATCTCCTGCAACCATCAGGACAATTTCATTGGGCATCAAAGTTTGTGCAATTACCATCGTGACGGTACCGTCTATTTCTAAACGTCTTGCCTTTAGAGTGTGTAACTCCAACAAATGCTGAACGTAGCCCCGCGATTGTTGCGCAGTGCGTTCTCGCACATAGTCACCCAGGTGCACCAACAAGGCCATTAAGGCCGCAGTCCTGGGTTGCTGGCGTAAAACTGCAATCGTGAGTGCTAGCCCGTCTAAGAAATCGACATTTAGCCTTTTCTCAAATATTAAGGTTGATAATGCTCTTCTCCAAATTGGAAAACCACTGATCACGATCAATCCAACTGAGAGCAAAGGGCCTATGGTTGTACCTAGTAGAAGCGCAACACCTGAGAGCGCAAGAGAATGGAGCGGCTTAGGGTCGCGTAAAACGGGTAGTAATTTATTATTTCCAAGGCGGGGCGGGGAGTCTAGAAGTTTTGGAATGGACCTCTCTGCAAGTTTTAGGAAAAGTACTTCTAGGGCACCACGGTACTTGATGACAACTGAGGAACAAGCTATGTTGATGTTGAAATCATTCACAAACTCACAAGATCTTAACCTCTGCTCTAATTCGTGAGTAACCAGTTGGTTGGCATTGAACCCGGCAATTCTCAGCCTGCAGCGTCCGGGCATATCGTGGAGCACAATAAATTGATTTTTAACTTGTTCTAGTTGTAGCATTCGAATTCTCTAGGTTCTACCAGATGCTCGAGACCTGCCGTGCTGGCGCGGCGTATTAATTCGGCGATGATGAAACGTTAGGAATGAGTTAAATGCAAAAGTTCCCAATGAAATCCACATGGGTGTGCCCCTACCGCGAGCACGGTTTAATGAGGTAGCTATCGCTACTCCAATAGGTATTAAGACCTTGAAATCCAAAAAACCATTGCTAGCTTGAAGTAAACCAACGTCTAATTGCTCTGCAACTGAAACGATAGATTCAGCAATTCGAGAGTGATTTTCTGTGTATACAAAATAATTTTCTGATTTTTTTTCAGAAAATAGTTCCTCAGTACCTGCGTCAACCAAGGAAAGCCATATTCGTACAGACGGATCATCACGAAGCCGATTCTGAAAATTATCGTCAGGAGTCGTGTAGTTAACTACAAGGCTAGATGAGTATTTATTGGATTGAACCAAAGTTACACCTGGAATTGCGGAAATTGTCTTATTTATATCTTTAAAAAATTCAGAACTTTCCTGTGCGTCCAATACTCTGATGCGAAGCCTTCCAGGGATGTGGTGAACGATATGCCCGTATTTCACAGTTGTCTCGGCAGTAGATGACATATCAGTGCTTAGGATGATCTTTAATGATGGGATCTGTATTAATTAACGAATGATCCTGAGTAGTCGTCAAGTGTTGCTCTTGTTTGACTTCAGCGACTAGGTCGCTGACTTGTTCGCTAGCTTCAGCGATTATTTGACGAACTTTATGTGTTGCATTGAAGCCAGCTCGAACCATACCCTTGACAGCTGGACGAACATAGCCGCTGATTTCGGGGAATACTTTGCCTAAAAGTATAGCTCCTGCTCCTATGATGAGGCCCGGGAGTAATTCAACTTCGATTAAGGCAGCACCAATGATGATTGCCGCTGTAGTGGCTACGCTACTTGCATCTTTGGATAGTAAATCTTTGCCTCGCTCTACAATGTTTTCACTCCATTTCAAGTCCACACTTGAGTATTCGCGGTTGTGTGAGCTCTCAGCTGACTTGCCGTTGCTGCTTTGAAGTTCAGGCTCTGCGCTGCCAGTGAGGTGGTTGCTGAGAGCATTGTTCTTTATGATTTCGGAGCCATGCAATTTTGTTTCATGCTCAGTGTGTGCTGTGTTTTTCTTAACGACTACCATGGTATTCCCCTTGATCTATCTAGCTAACCGAATTCAAATGAATTCTTAAAAATTATGCATGCTTGATGTTTGCAGTAATCGACTAATAGATCTGTTCGTTTACGTACATATATATCCATGCCACGCATGGAGATTTTTTAGGGTTCTGGTACTATGCTGTTACGGTCAGTTTGATTTTTATAAATTGAATTTGATTGTGTATTGCTATTGTTTGTTCTTTATTGTTTATAAAATTCAATTTATTCCATTAGGGAATTCATATTTTTCGGATATCGTTGGTGACAGTTTTTAATATTTTTCGTAATCACTCCATCGAGTTCCTAGAGATGCGGAAAATCGCATTTACTTGGGCTGAATATGCCGAACTAGAATACAAAATGACCTGTATCTACGAGGAGGGCGAAGTAGAAGATTTAGTTCATTTCTCTAAGCCTGGTGCAAATGGAATTCTTTTGATATCGCATGACATTTTGAAAATAAATGTCAGACTAGGGGTTTTGCTAAGTCCATTTAAAAAAACCATAGAGCAGCAAATTGTTAGAAAAATTGATTTTTTATTGCTGGACTAATTGAGTTCGTAGGTTTTTGTTCTGTACTATTTAAATAATTTATGGGCACGACTCTGAATACTTTTTTTATTGCAGAAATAGTCATTCAATTACTTTTCTCTATGTTAATTTAATATTTCTGAAAATAAATTATATTTTTCTTAAGTGTTTTTTTGTCTGATATCGTACGGACTAAAACAGCTCCATATCTTAGACTGTACCTCACTGAGCGCGTATGGGTTTTGTTTATATCATTCTTGGTGATATCGAACTTATTAGACACGCGTTTTTTAAGTTATTTTCTCTGAGGAATCAAAATGTCCGAATCCAAATGTCCTTTCATTGGAGTTAGTGAAAATAAAACTACTGTTGCTAACTGGTGGCCCAATAAATTAGATCTAAGACTGTTGGATCGAAATGACTTTTCCATGAATCCAATGGATTCTGGGTTTGATTATGCAGAGGCCTTTAATACCCTTGATTTGCAATCGGTAGTACAAGATTTAACTTTTCTGATGACAGATTCACAGGAATGGTGGCCTGCCGATTACGGTCACTACGGCCCTTTTTTCGTTCGAATGGCTTGGCACAGTGCGGGTACTTACCGAATTGCTGACGGTAGGGGGGGGGCTGGCTCAGGTGCACAACGATTTGCACCTCTTAACAGTTGGCCTGACAATGTAAACCTTGATAAAGCTCGGCGTCTTTTATGGCCCATCAAACAAAGATACGGATTACATTTATCTTGGGCGGACCTAATTGTTTTGGCCGGTACCGTTGCCTTGCAGTCCATGGGGGCCAAGGTACTCGGCTTTGCCGGCGGCCGAGTTGATACTTGGTCGGCAGATCAATCAAATTGGGGTAGTGAAAAAAAGTGGTTGGATGATGAACGATACACGGGAGATAGAGTTTTAGATAATCCCTTGGCAGCAGTTCAAATGGGTCTCATTTACGTTAATCCAGAGGGCCCCAATGGAGTGCCCGATCCACTTTTGTCCGCCATAGATATTCGAGAAACGTTTACTCGTATGTCTATGAACGATGAAGAGACTGTGGCCCTCATTGCTGGAGGTCATAACTTTGGTAAAACCCATGGAGCGGCTTCGCCCGATAAGTACGTCGGCCCAGCTCCAGAGGCTGCATCCATAGTGGAGCAAGGACTAGGATGGAAAAATTCCTTTGGATCAGGCAATGCTAACGACACTATTTCTAGCGGTTTGGAGGTTGCGTGGTCAAATCATCCTACGTCTTGGAGCGGGGATTACTTTGATAATTTACTTGAGTATGAATGGGTGCTGACAAAGAGTCCTGGCGGAGCCCATCAATGGGTTCCTATGAAGGGAACTTATCTTGGATCAGTACCAGATGCACACGATTCAACTACGAATCATCTCCCTATGATGCTAACCACTGACTTGGCATTAAAAATGGATCCAAAATATTCAGTAATATCACACCGATTTCATAATAATCCTATTGAGTTTTCGGATGCATTCGCCAATGCTTGGTATAAACTTACCCACCGAGATATGGGTCCCGTTGGTCGATATTTAGGAAAATTAGTACCTAAAGAGCAGTTTATTTGGCAAGATCCCCTTCCTCCAAGAACAGAAGAACTTATGGATGCTTCCGATATCGTCAGTTTAAAAGCGCTCGTTATGAGTTCTAAGTTAAGTGTTGCTCAACTCGTTAAGACAGCCTGGGCGTCTGCCGTTACATATCGCAGGGGAGATAAAAGAGGTGGAGCCAATGGTGCCCGAATTAGACTCTTACCCCAAAGAAATTGGCCTGTCAACGAGCCCAAAGAATTAACCTATGTTCTAGGTATCCTTGAAACTATTCAAAATGATTTCAACGCTCAGAATGTTGGAGTAAAGTCTGTTTCAATATCTGATCTTATCGTATTGGGTGGCTGTGCGGCTGTGGAGGGGGCCGCAAAAAATGCGGGATTTGATTTGGATGTTGCATTTGCACCAGGTCGAACTGATGCTTTGCAGGTTCAAACGGATATTGATTCCTTTGCGGTGCTTGAGCCAAGATCGGACGGATTTCGAAATTATTTAGGTGTTTTTAAAGCTGAATTAGCCGCTGATCTTTTAGTGGATACAGCAGATCAACTCTCGCTCACAGCTCCTGAGATGACTGTTTTAGTAGGAGGAATGCGAGTTCTAAACGCAAACTTAAATCAATCATCGGCCGGTGTTTTTACCAAACAAGTTGAAACGCTATCAAATGATTTCTTTCTGAACTTGTTTGATATGAATATCGTTTGGTCCAATTGCGAGTTAGAGGGAACTCTAGAGGGGCGTGACCGAAGGTCTGGAATAATGAGGTGGTCTGCGTCTCATGTGGATTTACTTTTTGGATCTAATAGCGAGCTAAGAGCCATTGCTGAGGTTTATGCAAGTAACGATTCAAGATCCAAATTCATTAAGGATTTTGGACGCGCTTGGAGCAAAGTTATGAATTTAGGTCTTGCGTCATGAAAAGCACCTTTATGGTTACGCCTTATATATTATTAAACATTCACTAATTAACATTCTCTATAGTTTTCTTGCTTCAATTGAGCTTGTACCAATTTGACTTGGAAAATCTCAGACTGATCATTTTGTGTGTTCAAACATTTCCCGAATGTTGAAATTATCGGGCTAGGTAGCCTCCATCAACCGGGTAAAATGAGCCTGTTACAAAGGATGCCCTATCCGAAGCAAGCCAGGCTACAAGTTCTGCCACTTCCTCAGGACGCCCTAGGCGCCCTAGTGCATGTGCTGCAATCAATTCATCATAAGCCTGCGGAGTATCGATAAGTGCTTTTTCTAATGGTGTATCTATATAACCAGGACAGACAGCATTTATTCTTAATCCGGATGTTCCGTATTCCCAAGCTGCAGTTTGAGTCAGCCCGATTACGCCGTGCTTAGCAGCCACATAAGCGGGAGAACGTGGCGTTCCAACCAAACCCAATACTGATGAAATGTTGATAATAGATCCACTACCAAATGCCAACATAGCTGCAATTTGCGCTTGCATTCCATAGAACACACCGCTTAGGTTGGTTTGAATAACCTTCTCCCATGCTGATAGGGAATAGTCGGCAGTCATTGCTTTGACCCCTCCAATGCCAGCGCAGTTACACGCTACGTCCAAACGGCCAAATTTTTCCAATGTAATTTGCACCAATTTTTGACAAGATATTGGGTTGCATACGTCACTGATGAGTGCCAATGCCTCGCCGCCTTGTGCATGAATAAGAGCGCTGGTTTCCTTAATTGACTCGGCATTTAAACCGGTAACAATTACTTTTGCACCCTCCCTGGAGAGTGTTATTGCTATGGCTCGACCGATGCCGGATGATGCGCCCGTTACGATTGCAATTTTACTTTTGAGCATTTATTCCTCTTTAATTTAATAGTAAATTGCTATTTAAAACGCATTTCAAGATGCAGTTGCATTTCTAACAACATAAGACAGATACTGAATTCGAATAAAAAAACACCAGAATACTCCACCCAAAGATCAATCAATGCGAGTGATCTTTATAGATTTTTCGAATTGATAATTATGTTCTGAATAAATACTATCCTCCGTTCGCTAAGGAACAGATCTGAATGCTGGTAGAAGTGAGAATCTGAAAAATTAATATTAATGAGCACCAATCTTTGTAAGCAATTCCCTTCAATTTATGAGAAATCCAAGTTCTAAAACTCGCACCACACCAGGTGCCAAGGTGGTCACGGCTACTGAAGCTGTACAACATATTCAAAACAATAATACTCTCGTTACTGGTGGTTTTATTGGAAGTGGGTTCGCAGAGGAGCTCGCAATCGCATTAGAACAGCGCTTTTTGGGACATGACCCAATTTCCCTCGCTGGTACTCCAATTGGTTTAACTCTCTTGTTTGCTGGAGGACAAGGAGACGGAGCTGAGAGAGGTCTAAATCATATTGCACATGCTGGACTTTTAAAGTGTGTCATTGGAGGGCATTGGGGATTGGCTCCAAAGTTACAAAAATTGGCTTTAAGCAATGAAATTGAAGCCTATAACCTACCACAAGGTGTAATCAGTCAACTATACCGAGACATCGCTGCGCACAGACCAGGACTGATAACACAAGTGGGGCTTGGCACATTCGTAGACCCTCGCAATCGTGGGGGCAAACTCAATTCAATAAGTGAGCGCTCATTGGTAGAGACGATTGAGATAGGCGGTATCGTCTATTTGTTTTATAAATCTTTTCCAATTCACGCATGTTTTCTGAGAGGAACTACCTCTGACGAACATGGGAATATAACTATGGAGAGGGAAGCGTTAACGCTGGATTCACTGTCTATTGCCATGGCGACTCATAATTCAGGCGGTGCAGTAATCGTTCAGGTTGAACGAATGGCAAAAGCTGGCTCCCTAAAGTCTAGGCAAGTCAATATTCCTGGAATATTGGTAGATTACGTAGTAATAGCCGAAAAGCCTGAGAACCATTGGCAAACCTTTTCTCAACCCTATAGCGCAGTTTACTCAGGAGAGTTGTTAGCGCCTGCGGTCCAGTTTCATACAACCCCATTAGACGCTCGAAAAATAATAGCAAGACGGGCTGCGTTGGAGTTACGCGCTCACGATATTGTTAACTTAGGAGTGGGAATTCCTGAGCTTATTGGTGAAATTGCTTCAGAAGAAAACATTGTCGACTTAATGACCTTGACGGCGGAACCCGGAGTAGTGGGAGGGCAACCTGCCAGTGGTTTGAATTTTGGTGCAGCAATTAATGCTGAAGCAATTTTGGATCAACCTTACCAATTCGATTTTTACGATGGGGGAGGGCTTGATATTGCATTTCTTGGAATGGCGCAGGTAGATGAACTGGGTAATCTGGATGTAAGCCTATTCAATGGACATCTGGCTGGAGCAGGAGGATTTATTGGTATCAGCCAAAACACACAAAGGTTGGTATTTATGGGTACCTTTTGCGCCGGTCACTTGGATATTCAAGTGGAGAGTGGACAGGTGAAAATCAATCGTGAAGCGGGAGTCAAAAAGTTTATTAATAAAGTTGAACAAATTACTTTTAATGGAGCGCAAGCATCTATACGCAAGCAAAGTGTTCTTTTTGTTACTGAGCGTTGTGTATTTAGATTGATCGATAGTGGACTGGAGCTAGTAGAAATAGCTCCGGGGCTGAACCTAGATCACGACATTTTAGGGATGATGGACTTTCATCCAACTATCTCGACTTCCCTAAAGCTAATGGATTCAAGGATATTTAGTGATGAACCTATGAATATGAGAGAGAGCTTAATTCATTTTCATGCAGCTCTAGATTTACATATAAATTAAGGAAAAAAATGAATATTCAAGATATAAAAGCAAATGCTTTTGCTATGCCTTTAACCAGTCCAGCGTTTCCTCATGGTCCATATCGGTTTACAAATCGAGAATTCCTAATCATTACTTACCGTACGGATTTGGACGCCCTAAGGGCCGTAGTTCCAGAGCCCTTAGAAATACAAGAACCTATTGTGAAATTTGAATTCATTCACATGCCAGATTCCACAGGATTTGGATCCTATACTGAGTCTGGACAGGTAATACCAGTAAGATTAGATGGGGTAAATGGATCTTATGCCCATGCAATGTATCTAAATGATCACCCCCCCATAGCTGGGGGTCGTGAATTATGGGGATTTCCTAAAAAATTAGCCTATCCAAAACTAGAAACTGAGATAGATACTTTAGTGGGAACACTGGAGTATGGGAAAGTTCAAATTGCCAAAGCAACAATGGGATATAAACACCGCGAGGTAAATCCAGCACTCGTAATGGCATCGCTGGCTTCCCCAAATTTTCTTTTAAAAATAATTCCACACGTGGACGGAACACCAAGGATTTGCGAATTGGTTCGGTACTACACAACACACGTCAATCTCCGCGGCGCTTGGACAGGTCCCGCAACTCTAGAGCTACATCCTCATGCTCTAGCGCCTGTGTCTGAACTACCAGTCCTACAGGTGATTTCAAGTCTTCATTTCATAGCTGATTTGACACTAGGCTTAGGCGAAGTTGTATACGATTATTTAAAATAAATTAAACAATTGAGAGTAGAGAGATAAAAATCATCTGTGACCGAGCATTAATCAGATTACATTGGAGTTAATTGAGAGGTGCGAAGTCTATTGAGCTGTCCAACCACCGTCGATAGAAATACTGGACCCTGTAATTGAGGATGCGCTCTCTGAGGCTAAATATGAGGCCAACGCGGCCACGTCATCCATTAAGACAAACTTCTTTGTCGGCTGGGCTGCCAAGAAAACGGTGTCTATAACCTGTTGCTTAGTTAAGTGACGAGCTTTCATAGTGTCAGGTATTTGCTTTTCTACTAAAGGAGTCCACACATATCCCGGACATATGGCGTTGCAAGTAATTCCATTGGTAGCAACTTCTAAAGCAACTGTTTTAGTTAAACCCACAAGCCCATGTTTGGCAGCCACGTATGCTGACTTATAAGGAGAAGCGATCAACGCATGAGCAGAAGCGATATTTATGATTCGCCCCCAACCTCTTTCCTTCATTTTTGGAAGAGCAGATTTAATAGTATGAAAAGAGGCAACCAAGTTAATAGCAATTATGGAATTAAATTTTTCTTCTGGAAATTCATCGATAGGTGATACAAACTGTATCCCCGCGTTATTAACTAATATGTCAATAGAGCCAAAGTATTTGGTTCCTTCTACGATCATATTTCGGATTTCCTCGGGCACAAGCATGTCTGCGTTAGAGTGGATGCAGGTTATGCTATGTTTTGCAATTATTTGTTCGCATATTTTGTCAAGCTCTGCTTTATTTCCCAGACCATTAATGACTAAGTTAGCGCCTTTAGCAGCAAAGTCATTTGCAATAGCTAGCCCAATTCCGCTAGTTGATCCCGTGATGAGTGCAGTTTTATTCTTGAAAATCATTGTGAGTCCAAAGGAGTATTTGAGTATTTAAATTCGAAATTTAAAAAAACGTTAACTGTTAGCAATGTCAAAATTAAGTATCTAAGTGACTTAGCCGCAAACTAAATTTTTTTAGATAATAATTCATTTGTTTGTAAAAATAAGTACGGCAACGAACAGTTCAATTGAATTGGTCAAAAGATCATCATGCAAGTAATTTGAAAATCTAAAGAAATATAAGCGATGAATTTACCTAAAAATGCGTAGCTATAGTTTGAGATGTGTTAATAGATACTGTTCCCTTTTGAGTCTGCATTTAATAAAAAAGCCTTTTTTTTTGCAATTGCTGCACGTACTTATTGCACACACTTTTCATAAGCAACGATTACTTGCAGGTAATAATGGAAAATTATTTAAAAACTTAGATAAATCAAAAAGTCAATTTGTTACCTAAAAAACTAGAAAGCTAAGACAAGGTATTTTTGTATTTAAAACAAGTAAGCAGATTTCAAGATGCTTTAAGTAAAAAATAGATTGCAAGAAACTTGGTGACTAAAGATTCTGGTATTTTCTGAAAATTCTAATAATCTTTTTTGATTGATGAGAGATTGTGAAAAACAAGAAATTTGAATTTCTTATCAGATTGCAAATGGTCTAAATTTTATTGAAAGAGTGCTGGCGAACAGAAGTTTGTTTGATGAAACGCTATAGTTGCGAAATCTATTTATAAGGAAATTTAAATGTTATTTAACATACTGCTTTTACTACTTTTCTTTATGGTTTTAGGTGCAATTCCGACATGGCCACATAGCAGAGGATGGGGTTACTATCCTAGTGGGGGACTAGGATTGGTTTTGCTTGTATTGATTTTTCTATTATTTGCAGGTCGAATTTAATCAAAAAAATGCAGTAAAAAAGGTATGGCACTCAATCCATAATCAAATAAATATTAATATTTAATCATTGCTGCATTGGAAAAATTCAATGATCTTGAATTTGTAAACTTACAGATGTATTTTCCATTTCAAATGTATTGAATTGTTCATAATTTGTGAATAACGAATAAATACAAAACAAAGATATAAATGACTGACCGAATTCAAGTAAATGCTAAAAAATTATTGTCAATTTCCCTGTCGCTCATTACTGGGGCGGTATTGGCTCAAAACAGCGGAAACCAAACGGTTGGCGAAGAGCAATTGAAATCAGATCAGTCTGTGCTTGAAGCCGATCAACATAAACTGGCAAGAGATGAAGCCACTTTGAATTCTGATGAATCTTCTATCAGTTTATTCAAACGATCCAAGAATGAAAAGACAATAAAAATTGATAAACAAAACGTTAAAGATGACAAGATGTTGATTAACGAAGATTCTTTTAAGAAGCAAAACAGCACATTGAATAAAAATAATCTAAAAGTTGATTTACGTAAATTTAGGGCAGATAACATAAAAATCAACAAGCCATTTTCGCAAATTTTCTTTATTACTTTTTTTAATTTTTACAATGTTTTTTTTGAAACCATATTGGCTCTTCTTGGAGTTTGCTTAAGAAGCAATAAATCTATCTTGAATTAAATAATTGATCTGTCTGCATACAAATTATGTGCCCTAATGAACAGACGTAATTGATTTAAATTATTATCGTATTGGTGTTTACTATCGTTTGGTAAATCAATTTAATATTCAAAGAAAGATAAATTATGACTAATTCAATTAAAAATAGTAGGATGTACATTTTTATCCTGTTACTCTCATCGTTGGTGGCGTGCGCTGATATGTCTGAAAGAGATAAGTCAACTGCAGTTGGCGCTGGAGCGGGTGCGCTTGGTGGAGCAATATTAACTGGCGGAAGCCCTGCAGGCACAGTCGGTGGTGCAGCTGTTGGTGGATATATTGGGCACGAAATTAATAAAAAGTAATTCTTCCCTTGTTCTATAAAAATGCCAAGTCCACAACCATGTACTTGGCATTTACTCTCTTAATTAATGAATTGCAATATCATTTTTAATCTTTCGAACTCCCTTAACTTTAAGGGCTATTGACTCAGCTGTGTTCTTTTGAGATACATTTTTAACCGTACCAGTAAGTTGAACGTTCCCATTTAGGGTTACAACACTAATTGAGGTGCTATCGATACTTTTTTCATCGAAAAGCCTTGTTTTTATAGTGCTTGTTATCACGCTGTCATCAATATAAGCACCAACAGTTTCTTGGTCATGTGTTACTGCGCATCCAGTAGAGAAGATTAAGATAACCGCAGCAAAAGTGCATATTAAATATTTCGTTATTTTCATATTTTCCTAAATTTTATTATTTCAAAAGACGGATGTCTTTTTAATCAATTTAAATCAAATATCTGTGAAAGTCTGTTCGATAAAGCACAATGATTTTTATTATGGAATGTTCGATATCAGACGGAACTGAATATTGAATTCTTATCAAATGAATGTTATGGAATGTGTTCGTGTGAATACTCCAAACGAAGGACTTTATGAGACTTTTTTACTTCTTTGATACAAAGTCTCGCCTTGTATGTTTAGCAATACTGGCGTGCTTAATTGTTGGATGTGGTGGTGGTGGTGGTGGTCAACAGCCAATTCTCGGTAACCCGGGGATATCCGTTTCTTCCCCACCGCAAATTATCTTGACAACACCAGCTAAAACCATTCCCATCATTACTGGTATTCCTATAAATATTAAGATTACTGCGAAGTTTAATCGAAATATGTCCCCAGCTACTGTGAATGATGCGAGCTTTACCGTACTCTGTCCGACAGCATCCCCCGCTGCAAGGTCGGGGCTTGTGGCTTACGATATTCCGAATCAATTGGCTTCTTTTCAGCCAACTGGCGGCTTACCGGTGAACACTACGTGTACAGCAACTGTTTCTTCCGCAGTAACTGATACGAATCAACTCGCAATGGCAAGTAATTACAGTTGGAGCTTTACTACAGCGCTAACTCAGGATATAACACCTCCGTTAATTACTGTGACATCACCATTAAATTCTTCTACTAACGTCTGCCTTACAAAAGTGCTAAGTGCAACGTTTAATAAAACAATGGATCCCACCACAGTAACATCTAATTCATTTTATGTAACAGATCCTCAGAATTCATTGATTTCGGGTTTGGATAGCTATGATTCTCCAAGCAACACGGCGTCTTTTACCGTTAACAATCCTCCCGGTTTTGCTGCAAATACCCTATACACCATTAAGCTAACGGCAGGCATAAAGGATTTGGCTGGTAATTCACTAGCTCCAACTTCGTTTTCATTCACCACAGGTGCTCAATCGTGCACTCCTCCTCCGGTTGTAAATTTAAGGTCGATAGCAACTTATGGTGCATTTGGTGGAAATGCTGGGGTAACCAATCAAGGCATCAACACAATCATTAATGGTGACTTAGGGACAACTGCGGCTTGTACGCTTTTTACGGGTTTACACGATGCAACCAATATATTTACAGAAACAACACTCAATATTGGACAAGTTACGGGTACTGCCTTTTGTGGACCGCCAGCTCCGGGAACAAATGCCTCATTGGCGCTGGAAAATCAGGCCGCTATAGATGCTCTGGCTGCTTACAACGGTTTAGTCGCAATGAGTCCAACCATAATTCTAGGACCTAACTCAGGTAACTTAGCAGGTTTGACAGTAGCTCCAGGAATATATAGGCCTATCCCTGCATCTTTCTTATTAACCAAGGGCGTATCAGATACCGGTAATTTAACGCTTGATGCTAGCGGGGATCCCAATGCCGTATGGATTTTTCAGATGCCCGAATCATTAACAATAGGGCTCATAGCAACTCCAAGTCAGGTGATATTGATAAATGGCGCTAACCCAAAAAATGTTTATTGGCAAGTAGGAAGTCATGCTCGTATTGAAGATGGAAGTACAGTGGTTGGAACGATCATCGCTAGTGCTGGCATCACAATTTCTACAGCAAATCAGGTCATACAAACGACTTTGACTGGGCGGGCTATTGGCTTAAACGCAAGTGTAACTATGGTGAATACAACCATTGTTGCTCCTTAATTTTTGCTAATTTTATATACTGAAAGATAATTATGAAAATATTAAACTTGTTCGTTGTAACTCTATGTGGTACGCTGGGAGTTGGAAATGTTTTTTCACAAAATACCGATCACTTTTATGGTGGTATCGGAGTTGGTCAAGGTAGGGCTAAAGTTGACGACGCGCGAATTAATGCAGAGTTAACCAATGCGGGTGCAACTTCTACAACACTTACTCACGATCAAAATGATACTGCCTATAAAGTATTTGGCGGATATCAATTTAGCCCTTATTTTGGATTAGAAGGGGGGTACTTCAAGTTAGGCAAATTTAGCTTTAAATCCAATTCATTTCCAACGAGTACATTAGATGGACAAATTAATTTGGAGGGGATAAATTTAGATCTTATTGGCTATGTGCCTTTGAACGATCATTTATCTTTATTGGCGCGATTCGGTATTGACAATACGAGAGCTAGGGATCGCTTTTCAAGTACAGGATCTATCTTAGTCAATAACTCCCACCCAGAATACACAGATCGCAATTTTAATGCAGGATTGGGTTTTTCGTATAAATTCAACCCAAACATCTCTCTAAGAGGGGAGTTTGAGAGATACAAGATAAATGATGCGATTGGCAATCTTGGTGATATCAACGTTGCAACGCTAAGTTTGATCTTCCCGTTTGGCAACACACCTCCTGCTGTCCCTACAGTTGTCGAAAAAACTGTTTATGAAGTTGCTCCCGTAGTGGTGATTGTCAAAACTGAGACGCCACCTGAGGTCATCGTCTATAAGGAAGTCGTAGCCCCGGTCATGCCAGAGCACCTTCACGTGTCATTTAATTCAGACGTTTTGTTTGGATTTGACCGATCGAATGTAGCCCCTCTTGGAAAGATCGAATTGGATAAATTCACTGATCAACTGAACGGGGTCACTTACGATACCGTCTCCATTGTTGGTCACACAGATCGTATTGGACCCAAATCCTACAACGATAAACTGTCTTTAGAGCGCGCTGATTCAGTAAAAGCTTATTTGATTTCTCGTGGCATTATTTCAGAAGAAAAAATAACTACAGAGGGTAGAGGAAGCTCAGAGCCTGTGACTGATGTTGGTGCCTGTAAAGGCTTACATTCTTCTGTTGACGCTATAGCGTGTCTCTCCTCAGACCGTCGAGTTGAGGTAGATGTGATTGGTATTAAATCGCAACTTCCATAAAAGGTTGGCGAGTAGCTATATGTAAGGCCGTAATCTTTACATAAAGGCTAAGAATAAATGCAAAAGAAGTTAGATAGCGTGCGTGAACAGACATACTTTATTTGTTAAATGAGAGATCATTAAGTTTCTAACTTAAATGGAATCTATATGAATAAAAAATATTTAATCGCACTTTCAGCTTTAGCTTTCTTTTGCGCTAATGCCAATGCCCAAAGTCAGGTTGGCTCCGCAAATAGTTTCTATGGAGAGGTAGGGATATCTCCAGTTGATATGGCCGGGGCGGGTGGAGACGCAAAACCATATGCCATGAGATTTTTAATTGGCAATGAACTTAATAAGAATTTAGGAATTGATTTGCTCTATACAGCTACAGTTGCCAAAGATAGTAAGTCTGGTTATGACGCTTCATACAATGGTTTCGGCGTATTTTTGAAACCAAAATTTTCTGTAATAGAAGGTACTGAGGTGTTCGCACGCCTGGGAGTTGTTCGTGCAGATGTAACCGCATCCGTTGGCCCCGCTGATAAGGGAAGTGACGTCGCCTACGGTGTAGGAATTCAATCGAATTTAACTAAAACAGCCTACGGACAATTAGATTTTATGCATTCCTACGATAGAGATAACGTTTACGTAAAAGGTTTTACCTTTTCCGTGGGTTCAAGGTTTTAATACGCTATCTTTTTTTAACTGCAACCGCACTGGAGTCCAGTGCGGATTTTCAGATCCTTGGAGACACTTTCTTATTTAATTAATACATTGACTAGTATGTAGTTTGATCAATTGCGATTAGAAAATTAAATATCAATTTTTTTCTTGCTAATGTAATTGCAGTAAATCTATTTTTACCAAGTATCGATTATTTTTTAAAGTTTGTTTCTGGGAATAATTTTATATTTTTTTTAAATTCAAAGCATCTCATGAAAAAACTCAATTTATTATTGCTGATAAGTCTTGGCGCGTTTGGTTCCACTAGTACATTAGCTCAAAACGCTGATCATTTTTACGGAGGATTAGGCGTTGGAGAAGCCACTTCCAAAATTGATTACAACCTTATGACTTCAAATCTAACAGGCGTTGGACCATCGAATGTGAGCTCGAATCAACAAGATGCATCCTATAAAATATTTGGAGGCTATCAATTCAATCCATATTATGGAATAGAAGTAGGATATTTTAATTTTGGAGCGTTCAACTTTGCTTCAAATTCTATTAATCCCGCACGAACATTAAATGGAAATGTCAAAATTGAGGGGGCAAATCTTACAATAGTAGGTACCTTACCAATTACAGACCGTTTTTCTCTCCAAGGTAGGGGGGGGCTAATAGACGCACGAACAACCGATAGATTTAGTTACACTGGTCCAGGATCACTTTCAAATTCAAATCCAAGAGTTACTCAGAATAATTATTCTGCAGGGTTTGGTTTTAGCTACAAAATCAATCAATCAATTACCGCTAGAGGAGAATTGGAGAGGTTTAGAATAAATGATGGATTAGGTAACAATGCAAACGTAAATCTTGCCGCTATCAGTTTGGTATTCCCATTTGGTAAAAATGCAGAAAAACCTGTAAATTCAGTAGAAACGGTTGCGCCAGCACCTATCGCACCAGTGGTGATCGTTGAGCAAAAAGCTCCAGAACAAAAGCCTCAATTAGAAATTGTAAAAAAAGAAGTAGTTCAAGACCGTCTGAAAATTAGTTTCTCAGCTGAAGTCTTATTTGCGTTTGATAGCGCAAAAATTACTTCTTTAGGCAAACGTAAACTGGATAAATTTGCGCAAGAATTGCAAGGAATTAAATATAGCAATGTCTCCATTGAGGGCAACACTGATCGCATTGGAACTAAGAGGTATAACGATAAACTTTCATTACAAAGAGCTGAATCAGTTAAGAAGTATTTGGTTTCGATTAATGCAATTGAAGCAAATAAGATTCAAACAATTGGTTTAGGTAGCTCGAAACCACAAACGGATTCTAATGATTGCAAGGGTATCAAGACTTCGCCAGCAATTATTGCCTGTCTGCAACCAGATCGTCGAGTCGATCTTGATGCATCTGGATCTGATCCATCAAAGAAATAAATTCAGTTTCAATAATTTTTAAATTTGGCGCTTTGTAATTCACAAAGCGTCTTTTTTTATAGTTGCAGTAGCTAATTTGTTGTTTCTTTTAGAGCTTTCCTTTATAGGTTAAAGCATAGTCTTTCAATTAAGTCTCTGAAAATATTGATAAAACGTCTTTTAACTATTAGTCCTAATAAAAAAGCCGACTATTAAAAAATAATCGGCTTTTGCACTGAATCTTTTAAGATTTACTTATGTGCTGCTGGCAGTTTCTTTGCCGCTGAAGCTGCGTGCTCTTGGGCCGTTGCAACGTGCTCGCTAGCAACTTTCAAATGCGCTTCGGCACCTTTGTGATCGTTAGCACCAATCAATTTAGCTACCTCTTTGTGTGACTTGGCTGCTAGCTCTAGGTGTTCAGCTGCGTGCGTGTGATGTTGTTGTGGCGTTACTGTTGATGTTGCGTCGTGATTTTTTGTATCTGTCAATGTCATTGTGTGTCTTTCTAAATGTGTTTATGAATCGAAAAAATATAATTAATGTATGCATTAACTATTCGATCATTATTGTTTTATTTAGTTTGACAGTCTGTCTGGCACCACACAAATTAACAGATATTTTACTAAATTTAAATATGGCAGTGAATTGCTATTCAAGAATCCATAAGTCAAATTAAAGAGCCTTTAAGTTATTAATTCTCAATCGTGAATTTATCTGCTGAAGTTGAAGAAGCTGTGATTCATTCAATTCCCAATTTCCAACGTCCAACCAAGAACTCTTTTAATTACATCAAATGCATGTTGATCATTACTTCCTCTCCACGCAATAATTTGATCCGGTCTTATTAATATTAAAGGGGCCCCGTATAGTTTTTCTAATTCAGGTTGTACGTGGTGCACAATTTTTAAATCAATTTTATTGATGATTGCTGCTTCTATAAATCCATCGTGTTTTTCTGGGATTAAGCCTGTACAAAGTAGAGTCCAGTCTTTGCCGAAGGTGTCATAAAGCGAAAGTTTGTCTGCTAGCCAAAAATGAGGCGGTCGTCCACCTGGACCGCCAAAGGGAGTGTACGTATTGGGTTCATCTTTAGGAGGATCTACATCCTCGCTTAGGATAATTGGTGAGGAATCGTATCTTCCGCCAAAGGTGACGCCGGGAATATTAAACTCTAAGCGTACATGAGCATTAAAGTGTTCACTTGCCAACTCCCGATCAGACCGTCCCTTTGCTGTGTCTAGTTCAAAGTCATCACTAATTTCAAATAAGCCCACTGAATCCGCAAAACGTTTTGCGTAGGAAGTATTTCTTTTTGCAATCGGAGCGCGTTCTAAGCTATAAGTCTCCAATAAGCCAGGTGCGCCTGAGCCTTTAATAACACTTGCAAGTTTCCAACCCAAATTAACAGCATCTTCTACAGCTGTGTTGTATCCCAATCCACCTGTAGGGGTGAATAAATGTGCAGCGTCACCCATAATAAAAATACGGTCATCTGACATTTTTTCCGTATAAAGTGAGTGTCCTGCAGTCCAGGTTAGGTGCGACAAAATTTCAGCATCAACTTCACAACCTAATGCTTGAGTTAAAACAGAATATGCATCTTCTTTTGTCCAATTATCAGCCGATTCGTCCTCATGTATTGCCGCATGGAAGGCAAATTCATCTGATCCATTAACTGAGAGCAGTAATGACCTTCTTTGTGCATTTACCGTCACATACATCCAGCACCTTGGATGTGGTATTTTGGAGTAAAGAGTTGACGATTTGAAATACACAGCAAACATCTGTCCGCCCATAAAACCGCGTTTGACACCTGTAGCTCCGACGTATGAGATCCCAAGACTTTGTCGGATTTGACTTCTTGCCCCATCTGCCCCAACTAAGTACAGGGTTTTTACTGGTATTTCATCCTGCGAATTATCAATGGGTTGAATCCATGCCTTTATATGATCTTCAAAGCGTTCGTAACGATTTAATTTCCAGGCAAAACGAATTTCGTTTGATTTCCACTTTTCAGCATGTTTCTTTAGTACGGGCTCAACGTATTTTTGTGAAATACGGTGAGGCAACTCTGCTGCACTCCATGAACCGCTCATATTTTGAACATTCCGAGATGCTTGAGCAGATGTCGGTAGTGACAATCGGGCTAGCTCATAAGTGCTTAACCTTGTTAAATACGCGATATCCGTGGGGTGGTCTGGTGGAAGCCCTAACTGCCTAATTTCGTTTGCAAATCCAAGTCGACGGAAATGTTCCATCGTTCTTGCTTGAGTTGCGTTTGCTTGTGGATTAAACGCAGTAGAGGGTTTTGCATCCACGAGTAAGGCCGATACACCACGGACTCCTAATTCATTCGCAAGCATTAGTCCGCTTGGGCCGCCGCCAACGATGAGTACTGGGGTTTCTATCATGTCATGAGGCCTTAAAAATAAGTTAAATTAGTCAAGTGGGTGATGTATAAATAATTATCTATCAAAAATAGTTATGTATACGTCTAAAAACATTGGTTTATTGGTTGAGTTTAACATTTGAATTTCATTCAAATATCTTGGGTATATCAACAAAAAAAGAGAAAATAGTATCTATGAACAAGTTCATTTTAAAATTATTAATTTTAATTTCATTACCCATTTGGGGATGGGCACAAAATTTCCCTATAAAAACTACCCGAGTTGTAGTTCCATTTTCAGCTGGCAGTGGCCCTGATATGGTCATGCGCATAGTTGGCGATAAGCTTGCGAAAGAGTGGGGGCAGCAAGTCATGCTCGACAATAAGCCTGGAGCCAATGGTTGGCTTGCAGAAACTGATATCAAACGAGCATCCCCAGATGGATATACCTTTGCAACCCTAGATACCACGCATATTGCTTTGCAGCCATTGCTATATAAGCAAATGCCATTCGATCCCATTGCTGATTTCGATCCTTTATCAACGCTGTACACAACCAAATTCTTCGTAGTTGTGGGCATGAATTCTCCGTACAAAACGTTAAATGATTTAATCAATGCTGCAAAAGAGAAAAATAGTCGTTTGACATATGGAAGTTGGGGTATTGGCAGTGTTGGGCATTTAGGCGCTGCAATGCTTGAGGGCGCAACCCACACCCAAATGACTCATGTTCCGTTTAAAGAAATGCCAATGCTTTATACGGCAGTATCTACAGGAGAAGTTGACTGGGCTTTCGGTACTGCGGCTACAGTAAGTTCCCTGTATCAATCTAAAAAAGTTAGATTCCTAGCCTATGCGGGCTCTCAACGTATGCAAGGCTATCAGGATGTACCTACAGTTTCAGAGGCAAGTAATATTTCAGGTTTTGAATTGAGAACTTGGGTGGCGGTATTTGGTCCAAAAGGTACTCCAAAGTTAGTCACTGAGAAAATCAATCAAAGTATTATGAAAGCACTATCTGATGCTGAAGTTCGCGAGAAGCTTTTAGTTTTTGGGCTTGAGCCATGGATTGGTTCTGCCAGTGATGTCATAAAAGCTACTGAACAGGATATTAAAAGGTACTCTGGAATCATCAAGAGCTCAAATATTTCTCTTGATTAGACCAATCAACTTGTGAGTACTGATATTTAATTAAAAGAAAATATACTTTTCTTTATTAAATTGAGAGATTTTCAAAGTTGAAACTTATAACGTCAGATCGTATTTGTTGATAATAGCAATTTGCTTTGCAATGTTGGGTAACACACTCAAGCAAAGTTCTAATTGCTTATTCAATAGTTGATCCACGTTATTTGTATGTGTTGAATTCTTTTCTAATTCGATGAGTTTGATTTGTAGTGTATTCATTAAATCAAACAGACTCTGTAAATCAATTCGCTTGGAGTGCTCAACTGCAATTGCTAAACTCTTAAGCAATGTATGAAGTTGCTGTGATGCGTTCAATAAAACATTTGATATAGGTTGTTTATTCCACTCATTACGGTGTGCTCCTAGTGCGGACAGGTAGTTAAGTAAAGTGTGTGAGGCTATTAGAAACTCACCATGTTCGTTTACTTGATGCTGCACATTTTGGGGCTCTTTGAGCATTGCAGAGTAAGAGTTTGATAAGGCTGCATCGGCATTATGCGCATCTCGGCGAACAAATCGATAGGTCAGATGTTCCTGTTTGCCCAGTTGATATTGGTGTATTATTTCTTCTAAATAGTTGGCTTGTGAGCTAAGCGTAGTAGCTGCTAATTGGGGCCACAACCGCCATTGCCAATTGGGTATGACCAACCAAGCTGCCATTCCTGCTATGGCACAACCTATTAGTGTGTCCCACAATCTAGCTGGAAAAAGTTCTTGCTGCAATCCAATTTGATGAAAACTAACAACTAAAAGTGCGGTAATTGCTGCCGTTGCTAATATGTAGCGTGTGTGGCGTGTTCCAAAAAAAACTGCCCCTAAGATTACAATTAATGCAGACTGCGCAAACGTTGCGTCAAAAAGCCGCGTCATAGCCCATCCAATAGCTAAACCCTGTGCCGTACCCAGTGCTCTTTGAACGAGTCTCCTATGGGTTGCTGCATATTGTTGCTGGCTTACAAATACAATGGTGAGCAATATCCAGTACCCCAGGTGATCATGCATTATTTGCATGATGCAAAATCCAATTAAAAGTGAGCAACTCAAACGCAATGAATGTCTAAATAGGGGCGAGTCAAGAGTTACATTTCTTTTAATTCGCAACCACGCCTGACTAAAATTAGTGGGTTCCCGGTCTAGTAAATCTTGATTCAGGTCTATCTTTGGAGCTATGAATACTTGTGACATTACAGAGGCCATCGAAGTTAGGTTATCTCTTACTGCTATCAGGGCATTTAATTGTCCCTTTGTGTCTTTATCTTGCTCAATATTTTTAATTGCAGAGTTAAGATCCTCAATTGCGCGTTTTGTCACTCCGTGATGGATGGGTTTGGAGCCCGACTGTATTGAATTTGAAAAAGCCAGAGCCTGTTTGCCTAATAATATAAGTACCCTTTGACAACGATATAGAACGTCAGAATGAAAGAACACCTTCGCAAGAACTTCGTATTCCTCGTGCGATGAACTTGTTCTTTCGTGAATATCTTGTGCGACTAAGTATTGATGTAGCGCCAGTTTTAGCCACTCAGAATCTTTGCCCGGTTGCATGCGGCTCAGCAAACTCGCTTTAGTTGAATTTAAAGCATTTACAACTCGTCCGTTGTGCAGGATTAATGCCATTCGCTGCTCGGTTTGATCTACCTCTCGGATGGGTTCAAGCAATTTAGCCTTAAGCTGGAGATATTCGCCAAGTAAGGCGTACAGTTTTGCTAATCGAATATTTACCGGTTGTTGGGGAAGTAAAGCAAACCAAATGACAGAAATAAATCCGTACCAAATGGCACCTATTAATAGCAACGGTATTGAAGCGCTAGCTAAATCACGGCTTGAGTGTGCAGATAAAGCAGTATACAAAACAAGAACTAAAGCGCCAAATGATATTGCTCGGTAACGCTCTCCCATTGCACCCATCAAAGTGAGTGCAAAAGCTGAAACAGTTATCACTACAGCCAAAAGCGCAGGCCATGGCAAACTAAACCATACAGCTAAGGATACAACTGAGAAAGTTGTAATTGCAATGAGTTGCGAGCGCAGACGTGCATGCCAATGATCGTCAGTTTCCGTCAGCGCACTTGCTATAACCCCCAGCATGACAGGTAACATTTCGCTTTGCCAGTTCACCAACCAGTGAATCAAAAACACGATGGATAGGGCTAGGAACGCCCGCACACCCACCGTGAATCCATCGCGGTTTAATACTGCTAACGTTTTGATAATCCATTCTCTCTCTTTTAAAAGAGTATTTTTTTGATTAAACACAAATGGTAATTATTTGAATGATAGGAAATGTTGGCTAAAGCGGAAATTTTCGTAATAATGTTACATTCAAGTGTAGACGAAATCAGTTGATTATCAAAGTGCTATTGAGTTTGCACCTGTCTACGCGTCCATCTTTTTAACAAGCATTAAGCAATGAAAGTTTCCGGTATTTTTTTTAATCTCCTCAAATGGACACCAAGTTCACGGGCGCGTTCGTGTTCTCACTTGTCTGCGCTTTTCTTTATTTGCTTTCTTCCTTTGAGCCTACATGCCCAATATAGCCTTACGCCTTGGCCCAAAAAACGACCGGTACCGACTTATGCTTGGACTGATATGCAAGGAGGTACCTGGAGCTCAAAGAATCAATTGGGCAAAGTTGTCATTATCAATTTTTGGGCTACTTGGTGCGCTCCTTGTCTGGCTGAACTGCCTACCCTGCAGGCCTTGAGTGAGATCAGTGACCCTGATCGTATTTCAGTGATCACCGTCAACGTGCGTCAATTAAAGTCGCAGGTTACGCGATTCGTGGCTGCGACGTCTTTGGACTTGCCAGTTGTTTTGGATCCCAAGGGTGATATCTCGCAAACCTTTGACATACGGATTTATCCCACCACCTTATTGATTGATACCCAAGGTGTGGCTCAGTGGCGTATTGAGGGCGATGTGGACTGGACAAGCCCGCAGGTTACTTCCTGGATTCAGTCCTTGAATAATTCGAAGATTCGGAGATAATAACGGGTTGATAAGCGATACTGCCTTACTCCATCATGAGTATGTAAGTGATCACTTTACCCAACTGCCTTCGAGGTTTTGAGTGTTTCCAACACTCTTGTAAACGCCGACAGTTTTTAACAATCTATCCGGAGCTCTTTTTCATGACCCCCGTTCGCCGAAAATTTCTTACCACCGCTCTTGGAGTGTGTTCCTCCCCATTTTTAGCCACTTCCGCGCTATCCCAGGGATCCTCCTCCGTTGCAAGTGCAGCCCCCTCTGAGCGGACCTTTGCCCCAAGTCCAGGGAAATGGAGAACCTTTGAAATAACTACGCGAGTTGAAATAGATACACCAACTTCGGCTACGCGTGTATGGTTACCTGTTCCGAGTATTGAGTCCCCCTGGCAAACATCCCTGGGGAATCGGTTCCAAAGTAATGGCTCCACAGTCCTTACTACAGACGGAGAACAGGGTATCAAAATGCTTTTGACGGAGTTCACTCCCGGGTTGGTAAAACCTTTTGTAGAAATTACAAGTACCGTAAAAACTCAAAGCAGAATGGACCTTGTTGGCCCTAGTCATTTAACCGGTACATCAGAGTCGCTTGATACTCTCAAATACTACACCCGCTCAACTAAACTTTTGCCGACAGATGGAATTGTCAAGAAAACTGCACTACAAATTACCCAGGGATCAGTCAACGAGGATCAAAAAGTCAGAGCCATCTATGAGTGGGTTGTAGCCAATGCTTGGCGTGAACCCAAGGTTCGAGGGTGCGGAGAGGGTGATATCAAATTAATGTTAGAAACAGGTAATTTAGGCGGGAAATGCGCTGACATCAATGCCTTGTTTGTGGGCCTTTGTAGGTCGGTTGGTATACCAGCCCGGGACTTATACGGCATAAGAGTGGTACCTTCTGCATATGGGTATAAGGAACTCTCAGGCAATCCAGAGAGTCTAAAAGGCGCCCAGCACTGCCGAGCAGAGGTGTATTTAAAGAAGAAGGGCTGGGTCGCAATGGATCCCGCAGATGTAGCAAAAGTTATGCGACAAGAAACACCTGAATGGATTAAATCACCTTCTAATCCAATTGTTAAACCCGTTTATCAAACTTTATTTGGTGGCTGGGAGGGCAACTGGTTGGCTTGGAACAGTGGGCACGATGTCAAGCTACCAAACAGTCAGGGGCCAGCTATTGGATTTATGATGTACCCCATTGCTGAAAATAATGAGGGCAGGTTTGATTCTTATTCACCAGACACCTTTAAATATCAAATTAAAGCCAAGGAATTGGTGTAACCCCTATCGATTGCTTAGCTGGCAGTTCGGATTCCAATAGTGCGTCCATCAATTTTTGTCAGCTGAGCTTTCTCGTAGAAGTTTTTGTAGAAGAGCCCCCCAATACCTCGGGTTTCTATGGAGAAAGAACTTTCGCCTATAGAAAACGAGTTCGATACACGCGTTAAACTTACGTACACAGATCGAAAGTTCACTCGACCTGCACCCTTTAGAGTCTTTTATTGGCCTAAGGGTGCGTGTTATATTTTGCGAATTAAAAAATAGGGAGACTTTAATGAAATTAACTAGACGTACATTAATTGCAGCAGCATCAACGCTGAGCGCACCTTGGATTGTGACTTCAGCAAAAGCTCAAAAGGTTGAATTCAATGTTAAGTTTGGTAGCAATTTACCCGCTACGCATCCGCTCAATACTCAAGCGGTTGCAATGGCAGCCAAGTTAAAAACAGAGTCCAAGGGGCGTATTGATCTTCAAGTATTTCCGTATAACCAACTGGGTAACGATACGGATATGCTCTCACAACTAAGGTCTGGTGCCCTGGACTTTATGACCTTGTCGCCCCTCATTTTAGGAACCTTGGTACCTGCAGCACAAATTAACGGTGTTGGTTTTGCTTTTAAAGATTACAACCAGGTTTGGAGCGCAATGGATGGGGACTTAGGTGCCCATGTACGCCAAGAGATCGCTGCAACGGGGAGTATTTTTGCATTCGACAAAATATGGGATAACGGTTACAGACACGTGACCAATAGTGTTCGCCCCATTAATGTTCCAGATGATTTGAAGGGTCTTAAACTTCGCACTCCTCCGGGACCTATGTGGGTGTCGATGTTCAAAGCCTTGGAGGCGTCTCCAACCCCTCTCAATTTTGCTGAGGTGTACTCTGCGTTGCAAACAAAAGTTGTTGAAGGTCAAGAAAATCCATTGGCTATCGTATCAACAGCTAAGCTCAACGAAGTACAGAAGTACTGCTCAATGACCGGGCATATGTGGGATGGTTATTGGTTCATGGGCAATAAGAAACTCTTTGAGCGTTTCCCAGCTGATTTACAGGCGCTGATGACTAAGTTAGTAGCTGAATTTGCTTTACTCCAGCGGGCAGAGGTTCGCAAACTTAATGATAATTTACAAGCTGAATTGAAGTCAAAAGGAATGCTCTTCAACGACGTACAAATTGATGCATTTAGAGCAAAATTACGTGCATCCGGGTTTTACGCAGATTGGCACAAAAAGTTCGGTGATGAGGCTTGGAGTCAGCTTGAAAAATACACGGGTAAATTGTCTTAATCTAGATATCTAAGACTGCCCCCTAAGTGCGCCCACTGTGGCGCACTCATTTCGCTCGAATGAAACCTTAGTTCTTTGAGCCGGGCATCTCAAGATCAGTTTCAACCCGAATGGGTAGACCGTAGGGCATTTGCTGATCAGTTAATTTTGCTCAGCCACAAGTGCCTTTAACTCCGTGTGCAACTGAAGAAGAGCACCACTCCAATCTCCTTTTTGGGTTTGCCTCAACAAGCGGGTGCTGGGATAAAAAGGGGATTGCTCAGTTTGTAAGAACCAACGCCAACATGCGTTGGATTTTAATAATACCCATGTTTTAAGCCCTAAAGCGCCACAAAGGTGTGCGGTGGAGGTGTCTACGGTGATGATTAAGTCTAGATTTTGAGCAATAGCCGCGGTATCTGCAAAGCTCTTGATTTCAGTACTCAAATCAAGTAAGCCCCTAGCGCGCCAACCGCTTTGGTTCAGGTCTTGTAATTCTTGGTTAGGGATCTTTCCTATTTGAAGACTTACCCAGTCAAAGGGGAGTCGTAAAAGCTCCTCTAGACCGCTTAAATCAAGATTACGCTCTTTGTTGATTTCCCAGGTCTCGCTTTGATCCTCCCTGTACCCACTGGACCAAACCAGACCAATTCGAGGGCGCCTGCGCACAGAAGTCACGTCAGTTGCGCTGTCCTGTAAATCTGGTATGGGTAACCTAGAGTTTTCGAGTGGGTCTCTTGGTTTTTTTTGCTGCAATAAAAATTCTAACTTGTATGCCCAAAGCTCTTTGAGTGCGTCATCGACTCTTAAATAAGGAGGCAAAGTGCCCAAACAGTCCGATACGCTTTTGAACCCAAGAGCAAGGGGCAAGCTCATCAAAGGGCAGTGAAAGTCATAGGGGGGTATCTCCTCACCCCTGGCAATAACGGACCAATCCGCAACAGACTTACCAGACTCACCAGAGCGACCCAGCGCCTCCTTACCCTGGAACGACATGGCGATGAGAGATTTCAGTGCAGGTTGCACTTCAATAATCACTTTTGCAGCTGATTGCCCTAGATGGATGGCATAGCGAATAAATTGCAGCGTATCGCCAAACCCTTGCTCTGCATGAAGTAGTATGCTTTTGCCGGTTAGAGTTGACTGACCCATCCAAAGTGGTTTTACGAACTCTCTTTGTTTTTGATTGTTTTGGAGTTCGTTGTGCCTCCAGCGCCACTCATAGTGGCGTAGGCCCTTCTCAAGATTCCCCAATATCAAATAACAGTGCGCTAAGTTCCAATGTGAGCGAATATGGTCTGGATCTATTTCAAGGGCTTTTGCATAACACAGGAGTGCTTGAGCGTAATCTAAGAGTTCAAAGTAACAAACTCCAAGGTTGTAATGCGCCAGTACGTATTGTGGATCCGAAACAATGACTCTGTTGTAACATTCGATCGCTAATGGATGGTTTTTTAATTGACTATAAACCACCCCCTTGTTGTAATGGGCGTCTAAGAGCAGGGGGTTGAGTTTGAGCGCATTATTTAGGGATTCGAGCGAGAGAGCATAGGACTGGGTACAAAAGTAGGCGATCCCTAGGTTGTAGTAGGCATTGACCTGCAAAGGGTCTTTGGATATTACAGCTTCAAAGCATTGGATGGCTTTTGGATAGCGCCCCTTGCTTTGGTGAGCAACGCCCATATTGATTTGAGCTTGGAGGTAATTGGGATCGATCTGTAAGGATCGCTCAAAATTTATCAAAGCTTGTTCGAATTCATGAATAGACAAGAAGACCAGTCCAATTCGGTTGAATGCAATATGCTTATCCAAATCCAGTTCATTCAATTTTTGGTAGGTGTGTACCGCCTGTAGGGGCTCCCCTTGTGTCTCGAGTTGCTCGGCTAAATAGATGTAAGCATCTCTGAGCACCTCGCGCTCATTTTGATAACTCTTTGCAATTAACTCGCAGCAAATTTTCGCCATCAGCGGATAATGCAGTCGCTCAAATGACTTCGCCAGATCTAAAAGAAATTTCCCAGGTGTTTTACGCTGTAGACAGGGTTTTTCTACAATTTGATGTATCCAGTTGGACAAGATGTCTTGGATGACCGACGTGTTGTGCTGTAACTTGGTAATGTCAGGGCTCCCTTGAAGTGCCATTTGCTCAAGAGTTCCCTTCAATTTAAGATGACTTAGAAAAGATTGTGCCTGATCTTCAAGTGCTTCAACCATGATGGAGAGGGGTCTTCTTTATTAAGGATTGGTTAGAATCGCCGGCTTCAAAAGTGTGAAAAAATATTTCATCTCCCTTGCTGAGGCGGTATCCTCTGTTTGTATCTATTCTATTGAAATATTAAAGAATGTTCGCCTTAACCCATCAAATTGAGGGCCTCAGTTTATTCCCCCTTGGGATGACTTTGTTCCCCTGCGGTATTCTCTCGCTCAATATCTTTGAGCCCCGCTACCTAAGCATGATCAAACGTCACTACGAAAGGGGCGAGCCCTTTGGAGTGGTAACACTGCTTGAAGGATCGGAGGTTAAATTGCCAGAGCAAGCAAACAAGCTCGCCAATTTTGGAACCTTGGCGAAGATTATTGAATTTCAAGTCATGCAACCCGCCTTGTACCGGATTAAATGCGTGGGTTGGAGGAGGTTTGAGATCAAGGAGCGGTTGTCACAACTAGCCGGTGTTGAGCGAGCGGATGTGTTGTTACTCCCAGAGGACGCACCCATAGCCGTAAGTGCAGACCTTCAAGATGTGGCCAATACACTGGGTCAATTGATTGCCCAAAACCAAGAAAGGGGCGTTAAATTAAATGAATTCCCGTTTACACAACCTTTTTGCCTAGACGAAGCGGGTTGGGTTGCCAATCGTTGGGCGGAGTTGTTGGGCTTGGCGAGCGAGGAGCGGGTGAGTTTGTTAGTTGAGCGTGATCCCGCCCTAAGACTACAGAGGATTAAAGATTTGATGGACCCAACAGCGTAAGGACAATCAGAGGTGAATACCTACGCGTTTTGTTAATTCTGGTGCTAAGGTGTGATGTGAATTTTGTTCTTATCGATCAGCCCCTGCATCAGTAAATACTCAGGATTAATAATGTTTTTAAGCGCCTCCTTGTTGGTCCCCCTTAAGATCCAGCCCTGATTAAACAGTTGTCCTCGTAATTCATTACTTTGCAACAAGACACTCAGCTCCCGCTCGAGCCGAGATTGAGCATCACGTGACAAAGACTTAGGGCCCACCAAAGCGTCCCACACCTGCAACTGCGTTGATCCCCCTTTAACCCCAAGCTCAGATAGGGGGACCAAGGCGGGCGCCAATATGCTTTTACTACCCAGGAGTCCTATAGCCTGAATCTTCTCACTGTGAATGAGTGGCGTAGCCACTCCTATTGGCACTAAAGCCATTTGTATCTCACCTGCCATGAGTGCACTCATCACGGCTGGATTGCCGGGGTAGGGGATGTGCTCGGGCAAGAGTCCTGGGTTAGATGCTTTAAGAGCCTCCATTGCAAGGTGTGCCATGGAGCCTGTACCCACTGAGCCGTAATTCCAGTGGTTGCCCTGTGTTTGAGCTGTTGCCAAGAAAGCCTTACCGCTGGGGAGGTTAGCCGGCGCGACCAACACCAATGGACTGTCGGCAATCAAGGAGATGAGCGAGAAATCTTTGAGCGGATCAAAGTCCAGTGATGGGTAAAGCAATTTTGCAGTCGTTAGATTGCCGTTGATCATGAGGCCCAGTGTATGGTCGTCTTGGGCATGCGCTACCAACTGAGCAGCTAAATTGCCTGAAACTCCGACATGATTTTCAACAATCACCGCTTGGCCTAAGGACTTTGACAGCGGCTCAGCGATCGTCCTTGCAATCATATCGGGTGTCGAGCCCGCAGGAAAGCCCACTAATATGCGTACTGTGTGTTTGGGCCAGCGCTCACTGTGTAAATCTGAGGGGGAGGCGTTCGCCGTTTTGCCCATTTGTGCAAAGGCTACGCATAGTTGGAGCGATGAAAACAGCACAATCGAAAATAATACCTTGCAAGGCCTTAAGTTAAGTTTAAATTTCATGGTTTTGCGGTTAGTTAGTTTGTGTGTGTGTGATTGTGACAAAAGGAGCGTGTCTGTAGCTACTCAGTGTTAGTTTGCAGCGTCTGGCACCTGATTAGGCTTTTTAGGCTTGCCCGCTCAAGCCTGCCAGACCCCATAACCGCTTTGTCTGAGCCGAATAGCCAGATCCACTTCCATATAGCGGGCGTCCTCATAGGGCATCGGATTGAATTCAGCGTAGATCTCAGGCATCAAGTGCAGCCCATACTCTTTGGCATATCGATTGGACTGAATACCTGCTTTGTGCTTGTCAAACCGAATATCTGGATCCAGTCCCGTCATACCTACATAGACACAGGGCAGTCCATCCTTGTAGTCTGGGTTGGCTTTCATAAAGCGGCCCTCCTTAAGAACATCCTTGGATAGTTCGATAACGTAGATATGGTGTTTTTCGGGGAGTTTCATGGATATTTGTTGACTTAAAAAAAGCCCCATCTGGTTAGCCCATAGTGCACATACATGCTTACTCACACCTCGAAATGACTTGAATCCTCAAGACCGGGTGGTCCGCCTTCTAACTTTTGGCTCAGCGCGGTAGGTAAATTTTTGGTTGGTTTTACACCCAGTGTTTTGAGCATTTGCGCTTGTCGAATCACATTTCCTCGCCCTGTGCTGAGCTTGTTGTAAGCGCTGTCGTAGCTGCCCTGAGCTTGCTTTAATTTAAGTCCCAAAGCATCCAAGTCCTCCACAAAACCGACGAGCTTGTCAAAGAGTTCGGCTCCTCTGTGGGCAATGTCCTGTGCGTTCTTAGTCTGCGCCTCTTGGCGCCAAAGGTGTGCCACGGTTCTCACCACAAAGAGCAAAGTGGAGGGGCTGACTAACAAAACATTTTTCTTCCACGCCTCCATAAAGATTTCTTTATCGTGTGTGATCGCAAGCATAAAGGCCGGTTCAATGGGGATGAACATCAGCACGAAATCCAACGATTTAACGCCGTAAAGAGCTTGATAGTTTTTGCTTGATAGCTCTTTAATATGGTTTTTAACAGAGTCAATGTGTTTTTTTGCCGCAATTTTCTTAAGCTCCGCGTCCTCGCTCGACATGAACTCATCGTATGCGTTTAAAGACACCTTGGAGTCAATGACCAACGAGCGTTCTTCGGGCAGGTGAATGACCACGTCTGCTTGTGCTTTGCTGCCGTCCTCCCTCGTTTGACTGACCTGGACGACGTATTCTTCGCCCTTTCTAAGCCCTGAACCCTCCAGCACTCGCTCTAAGACCAATTCACCCCAATTGCCCTGAGTTTTGCTGGAGCCCTTGAGAGCGTTGGTCAGGTTCTTGGCCTCCTCCGTTAAATTTAGGTTGAGTGCAACCAACTGCTTGACCTGCTCAGCAAGCGCAGAGCGGTCTTTTCCCTCTTTCACATAGACGTCTTCTACTTTGGCTTGAAACTCGGTTATTTTGGATTTCAAAGGATCCAGAAGTTGCGTTAAACGCTGTTGGTTGTCCTCGGAGAATTTTTTTGATTTCTCCTCCAATATGTCCTGAGCTAGTGTCTTGAATTGAAGACTAAGGCTCTCCCTGGCTTGGTTGAGGAGCTCTATTTTTTCAAGTGCTGAGGCTTTCTCGTTGTCTAGTTGCACCCTTATTTCAGCTAAAGATTGATTACTCTCAATTAAGCGTTGTTTGGTTTTCTCGTGCTGCTCGGCCTCTCGCTCTTTGGCACTGAGTGCAGTTTGGTGGGCCGTTTGTTCAGCTTCTAACTTGGCAAGTGCAACGCTTTTCTCCTCCCTGTTCAGGCTAAGTTCTTTTTGTAGACCCGTAATGTCAACTTGCAATGCTTGAACCAGACTCTTAAGGCTTTCGCGCTCACGCTCTAAAACCTCAAGCCGCTCTAAGGCGAGGGCGGAACTCACAGGGTTGGCGAGATCGCCTGCGCGCGCAGCGGATCCATCACCACCGGAGCGAAGCAATAACTTATGAATGAGCAGTCCAATGATGCCAACCACCGCACAGGCTCCCACCGATACCAAAGCTACTGTTATTAAAAACGAGGTTGAGTTTATGTCTGACATGTGTTTGAGCTTGGTTTTTACAAAGTGAATTTAGTTCAGGCGATTTTTCAGTACCAACTTGCCTTTAACGCCTCTTGAACTCATCTTGGCATAAGCCTGTTTTAACTCTGACATCTCAAACACTGTGTCAATCAAAGGTTTGATGAGTCCTCTCTCATACCAATCGACAAGCTCGTTCAACATGGCTCTGTTATTGTCATACTCTCGTCTTGAGAAGTCCCCCCAAAACACACCCATAACGCTCGCCCCTTTCAGTAGCATGAGGTTAAAGGGGATGCACGGAATGTTTCCGCCCGCAAATCCGACCACCAAATACCTGCCTCTCCAAGCAATCGAGCGAAACGCAGGCTCAGCCCACTGCGCACCTACAGGGTCATAGATAACGTTGGGACCAAGACCTGCAGTGAGCGCTTTAATTTGCTCGCGAAAGTCCCCCTCTGAGTAGTTGATGCACTCATCCGCCCCCAGCGCTTTAGCGGTCTCGCACTTGTCGGCACTTGAGACTGCTGCAATGACTTTCGCACCTTTTGCCTTTGCAATTTGAATGGCAGCTGAGCCAACCCCGCCTGCTGCCCCCAGAATCAGCACTGTCTCCCCAGCTTGCAAGCCGCCCCTGTCAATCAAAGCATGGTAGGAGGTCCCGTAGGTCATGATAAAAGACGCGCCGTCCTCAGGCGTGAAGCGATCACTGAGCGGTAAACAAAGCCTGGCGGGGGCGATGGTGTGGCTTGCAAAGCCTCCGATGCTGTTTAAGCATGCAACCCTGCTCCCAACGCTTAAGTGTTTGACACCGGAGCCCAGAGCTCGAATAATGCCTGCAAACTCTGCTCCGGGCACGAAAGGGATCGCTGGTTTGAGCTGGTATTTGTTTTGAACGATCAAAAGATCTGGAAAATTCAAGCTTGCAGCCTCAATCTCAATTAAGACTTCATCTGGTCCTGGAGTGGGGTTCGCCATCTCTTTGCGGACTAAATCTTCTACCCCAGTTGTTTTCTCACATAACCATGCCAGCATGTTTATTCCTTAATCTAATGTGGTGATGGGTGTAAATGATACGGCTTTTGTTATTGTAGAGACCTAGAGTTACATCCTATTTTGCAAATACGGGTGGGACTGACCCTACAATCAGGGAACATTAAAGGGTTTTTGATGAAGATATTAGTTTCCAACGACGACGGATACCAGGCGCCTGGCATCATTGCACTTTATGAAGCCTTAAAAGATTTAGGGCAAGTGGAGGTTGTTGCCCCAGAGCAAAATAACAGCGCAAAATCAAACGCTCTAACGCTAAACGCCCCGCTCTACGTGCACAAAGCCTCCAACGGCTTTCGTTACGTGAACGGCACACCTGCGGATTGTGTGCACATTGCACTAACAGGCCTACTCGGGTACAAACCAGATTTAGTGGTCTCTGGGATCAATAATGGCGCGAACATGGGGGACGATACGATTTACTCCGGCACGGTTGGCGCTGCAATGGAGGGGTATTTGATGGGTATACCCGCTGTTGCGTTCTCTCAGGTACAAAAGGGGTGGGATCACCTCGGCGCAGCTGCTGCGAGGGCAAGGGCGCTTGTGCAAGAACTGAGTCATGCCCACATACTAGGCTCTAAGCCGTGGTTGTTGAATGTCAATGTGCCTAATAAGCCCTTTGATCAATTGGGCGCCAATAAAATTTGTCGACTGGGCCGCAGGCACGCCGCCGAGCGAGTGATTACTCAGGAAAGCCCGCGAGGCGAGACCATGTACTGGATTGGCGGGGCAGGGCCTGCAAAAGATGATGCCCACGATACTGATTTTTATGCAACAAAAAACGGACATGTATCTATTACACCTTTGCAGATTGATTTAACTGAATACGCACAGTTGAGTGCTTGGTCAAAGGTTTTGGATCATTGATCGAATGCTTGGATTCTTTTGCCTGCTCCTTTAATTCTTGAGTAAAAATCTTTTGATGACAAAAGAGAGACCCACATTTCCGTTAAAGCTTGATGCGCTAGAGTCTAAAAAAAATCTTGCGAATCGGGCTGTCCCCGCTACCCCATCTGTTAACGCAAGAGCGAATGCGCCCAAAAAACTGGACAACCCTGCCCGAGCAGTTGGTACGAGCGCTCAGACCTTTGAGAGCCCAAGCGGCTTAGGCCTAGACTCCTCAACTGTGCGTGAGCATATGGTGAGAAAGCTGGCACAGCAGGGGATTGAGGACAACGTTGTGCTCAGCGCTATGTTAAGTGTTGAGAGGCACCGTTTTGTTGATACAGCATTGGTAAACCAGGCCTATGAAGACACCAGTTTACCGATAGGACTGGGGCAAACCATCTCTAAACCCAACGTTGTCGCTCGGATGATAGAACTGCTCAGGCAGGGCAAAAACTTAAGCGCTGACGGCAAACTTGGGCGAGTCATGGAGATTGGAACGGGTTGTGGATACCAGGCGGCTGTGCTGAGCCATCTTTGCCAAGAGGTCTACAGTATTGAGAGGCTAAAAGGATTGTTTGAGCGAGCCAAAGAAAATTTACGTCCTCTCAGAGTTCCAAATCTGCACTTACTTTTTGGGGACGGTATGCTCGGTTATGAACAAGGTGCGCCCTACAGCGGTATCATTGCCGCTGCGGGGGGAGAAAATATTCCTCAAAGCTGGTTGAACCAACTCGCTGTTGGGGGGCGCATCGTAGCCCCTGTGGCTACGGGTGCGAGAACACAGGCTTTGATTGTGGTGGATAAGACAGAGAACGGGTTTGAGAATGCGTATCTAGAAGCCGTCAATTTTGTGCCTCTAAAATCGGGAATTAACTAAAATGGTTTGGAGAAGCAGGATGGACCCCTTGATAGGACGAAGTGAGGTAACGCAGCGGCAGGCTCAAATGGCTAGATTGGGTTCCAATTTAGGAGCGCCTGCTCTTTTGGGTCTTTGTTTAGCCTTGCTCCTTGGGGGCTGCTCTAGCCCCAATATCAGCATTCCCGCTCCAGTTGTTGATCACTCACTTGGTAAACCTAATTCGTCTGAGAGTCGGACAAACGTTGCCTCTAAAGCGCCCGTTGTGACGAGTGCGGCTATTAATATTAATAGTAACGAGAGCTCAACCCGACCAGGTTATTACACGGTGAAGCCTGGGGATACTATTTTTCATATCTCTTTAGATAATGGTCAAAACTGGAAAGACTTGGCAAAATGGAACAACATAGATAACCCCAACGTTATAGATGTTGGACGCGTTTTGCGTGTTGTACCCCCAGAGGCAAGTGTGACGACCGACGGGGTTGTCGTGCGCCCCGTTAACTCACAAAACAATCCAACGACAAGCACCGGTACGATGACAAACGTGGGAACGGTAAACGGGGCGCTCAATACTGCCCCCCCCACAACCACTCCAACCCCAGTTCCTGCTTCAGTCTCAGTTGCGCCTCCCGTACAACCCGTCGTTCAGATCCCCCAGCCACCGCCTAGCGTTTCTTCAAGCAGTGATAACGCCAGTGAAAATCCCACCTTCATCTGGCCAGCCAATGGAAAACTAATTGCAACTTTTGATGAGTCTAAAAATAAGGGCGTAGACATATCCGGCAAACTCGGGGACCCCGTGCTGGCAGCTGCTGACGGCAAAGTCGTCTACTCAGGCTCAGGACTGAGGGGGTATGGTAATTTGTTAATCATCAAACATAACAATACTTACTTAAGCGCTTACGCTCATAACCAAGCCATCTTGGTCAAAGAAGACCAGAGTGTTAAACAGGGTCAAAAAATAGCTGAGGTGGGTAACAGTGATGCTGACCAACCAGAGCTGCATTTTGAGATACGCAAGTACGGCAAACCCGTTGATCCCCTTAAATGGTTGCCAACGCGTTGAGAAAAAATTCAAGATCCAAAGCTAATAGGGCTGCTTCCAAAGATATTGAATCTTTGGAGCAGGGGACAATTGCCAATTACCCCACCTACTTTATCGAATCTCTTGATCTCGAGGGTCGGGGTGTTAGCAGGCGAGAGGACGGCAAGGTTGTATTCATAGAAGGCGCCTTGCCCTTTGAGACCGTTAAAGCCCAAATCAATATCCGTAAACCCAAATGGGAGGAGGGTATATGCGTTCAGGTTTTAAAAGAGTCCTCCCAGCGCGTTAAGCCCGAGTGTGCATATTTTGGTTTAAAGCGAACCGATTGTGGTGGTTGCAAGATGCAGCATCTGCACGGCACCGCTCAAGTAGCCATCAAGCAAAGAGTGTTGGAAGATAACCTGTGGCATATTGCTCGAGTAAAGCCGCTTGAGATCATGCGGGCCATTCACGGACCGCAGTGGGGTTACCGTTATAGAGCCCGTTTGTCAGTTCGCTATGTAAAGGCGCGTGAACACGCACTGGTTGGGTTTCATGAGCGTCAAAGTCGCTACATAGCAGATATTCATTCGTGTTCTATTTTGCCCCAGCATGTGAGCGACTTGCTTTTACCGCTTCGAGCACTTATCAGCTCTTTGGCTGTGCGCGAGAGTTGTCCTCAAATCGAGGTTGCTTGTGGAGACGAGGTCACGGCTTTGGTGCTTCGTCATTTAGAGCCCATTGACTCGGCCGATAAGGAGTTGTTAAAGAGCTTTGCAGCTCAGCACAACGTTCAGTGGTGGTTGCAACCTAGCAGCACAGATTCGCTGCACTTACTGGATGAGCAAGAGCAATCTCGTTTGGCCTATAGCATTCAGGAGTTTGGGGTGAGAATGCCGTACCGTCCCTCTGACTTCACGCAGGTCAATCCCCATATCAATGAGGTATTGGTTTCGAAGGCGATCAAGTACCTTCAAATCAAGCCCGGTGAGAGTGTTGTGGACTGGTTTTGTGGCTTGGGAAACTTTACGCTACCCTTGGCAACACTTGCCTCCAAAGTGCTGGGAATTGAGGGAAGCGAAATCCTTGTATCCCGCGCGCAGGAGAACTTTAAGTACAACCAAAAAAGAAGAGCCAGTCTTGGAGTAGGTGAGTTGAGTGCTGCACAATTTGTCATGCGCAATCTCTTTGAGATGACGCCTGAGGCGCTGTGGGCAGACGGTGCGTTTGATAAATGGCTGGTCGATCCCCCGCGAGAGGGGTGCATGGCACTCGTTAAAGCTTTGGCACAAATCAGTCAACTTCAAAGCGTAAGGCGGGGCGCAAATTTGGATTCGACAGGCAGTGGTTGGAAGCCCCCCAAAAGAATTGTCTACGTCAGTTGCAATCCAGCGACTTTGGCCCGTGATGCTCAAATCTTAGTGCACGAAGCGGGTTATGTTTGCACCATGGCAGGCGTTGTGAATATGTTCCCTCAAACTGCGCACGTCGAGAGTATGGCTGTATTTGATTGGCCTGCACAGGTGTAAAAACTCTACAAAATAAAGCAGTTGGTGCTTTAATTTTCTTCAAAAAAAAAGGGTTCTGTTTGAACCCTTTTTTTTCCCAATGCATTCAGTGTGGATGCTTTTAGTCGCGTTCTCCGCCTAGTATGCCAAGCAAGGCAAGCAAGCTTTGGAATACATTAATGATATCCAAGTACAGTGTTAGAGTTGCTGAGATGTAGTTGGTTTCACCACCGTCTAAGATTTGCTTAAGATCATAGAGCATGAAGGCACTGAAGATACCTATGGAGAGCACAGATATCACCAGCATCCCTGCTGTGGAAGCTACAAAGAGGTTGATCAAGCTACCAATCATGAGCATCACAACGCCTACAAATAACCACTTACCAAGGGCAGAGAGGTCACGCTTGATAACGCTTGAAACGCTGGCCATGAGGAAGAAAACGCCTGCGGTTCCTCCAAACGCCAACATGACGAGTTCAGCGCCGTTTCTAAATCCAAGAACCATTGCAATCATGCGCGAGAGCATTAGGCCCATGAAGAATGTAAATCCTAGGAGGACGTAGACGCCTGTTACGCTTTCTTTGGTTCTCTCAATGGCGTAGATACCGCCGAAGGCACCTACCAAGAAAAATATCATACCCAAGCCACCAGACAAGGCATAGGTCAGTCCAGTTGCGATACCAATCCAAGCACCTAAAACGGTTGGAATCATACTGATTGCAAGCAACCAGTAGGTGTTGCGCATGACTCTGTTGCGAGCGTCAACGCTGAGTGTTTCGTAGGGATAGTCAATGGTCTGATACTGTTCGTTCATAAATTTATCTCCAAAATGTATGCCATAAGCATATGCTTACCATTTTAGGACAATTCAAGTGCCCGGTACCATTAAAACCATAATTAAAAGGCTTAAATTGAATTCTATATTACTCATACGGAGGAAATGGTGGTCTCATATTCGTATTTAAGTAATAAGGTACTGATTCTAGGGGCGCTGCATAGCCTGCTTTGATAGCCGGATTACCATTGCTCTACCAAGGGTTAATCTGATTCTTATTTTGGATGGTGACGTAAATCTAGGGCAGTTTGGATGGACGCGGTGAGCCGTCATCTAAAATGCAAATGAGTACTGTCAAATGTTAGAGCAGTATTAAAAATGTATTTAAAAATTCTATGAAAACCAAATATTACCTTGAAAGCGCAGACGTCAAAGCAATCATGTCCGCCAGTGAAGCAGAAGCCCATAAACACAACTGGGCTGTATCCATTGCCATTGTGGATGATGGAGGGCATTTGCTTAACTTCTCCCGCTTAGACGGAGCTGCGCCTTTTTCTGCGCACATGGCTCCTGCTAAGGCCAATACAGCTGCATTGGGTCGCAGGGAGACAAAAATTTATGAAGACATCATCAACAACGGGCGTTTCGCGTTCATCACGGCCCCAGACGTTAACGGCATGTTAGAAGGGGGCGTGCCCATACTGAAGGACGGGCAGGTGATTGGTGCTGTGGGCGTGAGCGGCGTTAAATCCTCCGAAGATGTGCAAATTGCCAAGGCCGGGATCGAGGCGTTTTATAGGCTTCATCCATAGACTTTAACGCCAGTGCTTGAAAATAGATTTAGATTCTTCAAGCACCGTTATAGTTGGAGAGAGTTTCAGTAACTGAGTCTCTCAGGCCTGATTTCTTGAAGTATGGTTGTCGCAATCTCCTCAATGCTTTTGGTAGTGGTTGACAGCCACCTGATTCCTGAGCGGCGCATCATCGCCTCAGCCTCTCTCACCTCGTATTGGCAATTCTCTAAACTTGCGTATTTGGAGTTGGGCCTTCGCTCATTTCGAATCTCACTCAAGCGGTCAGATTGAATGGTTAGGCCAAATATCTTGTCAATGTGATGCTTTAAGGCCTCTGGCAGTTGTTGTCTCTCAAAGTCCTCGGGGATGAGTGGGTAGTTGGCCGCTTTCAGGCCGTGTTGCATAGCCAGGTATAGACTGGTGGGAGTTTTACCACTTCTACTAACACCTACCAATATAACGTCCGATAACTCTAAATCTTTATTAAGTTGTCCGTCGTCGTGTGAGAGGCTAAAGTTAATCGCCTCGATTCTGTCGTGATAAGCCCTACTTTTGCTCACGTTTGAGAAGCGACCAATGCGGTGATTAGATTTAATCCCGAACTCCTCCTCCAGGGGGTGCACAAACGTTCCAAACATGTCTAATAGCATGCCTTCGCAGGTCGTTTGCAGCACCTCAAAAACCTCCGTATTGGCAAGCGTTGTAAAAACAACGGGGCGCCTACCCTCAACGAGTCCCGTTTGATTGATCTGGCGCACCGCTTGATGCGCTTTATCAACAGTATCTACAAAGGGGAGTCGCACATGGCGGGGAGTGAGCTCAAACTGGGCGAGTATGGCGTTACCAAAGGTCTCAGCAGTAATGCCGGTGCCATCGGATACAAAAAAGACGGTGTAGTTATGCATTGTTCTTTGAATTCGTGTCTACCAGAGTCGGTTGCATCCTATTTTGCCTCAATAGCAGTCCATCCCCCGAATGATCCGTTAAAATTGAGCCGTTACGAATTCAATCACAAATGCCCCCTTTTCTCATCCCCAACCAAATACAACTCAAACAACGGGATGAATGCGCGCGTTTGTTTACCCCAGCGGAGCTCACTAGCAACCCTATTTCAGCTAGTCAAGCACCCGTATTAAGGGGTCTACCGGTTTTAACTTCTGGAGCTTTCCTATGTCTAAACTTTTTGAATCGACCGCCTTGGTCGTACCTTTTGAAAACCTGAGGATGACCGACGTTGAGTCGGTCGGTGGTAAAAACGCCAGTCTTGGGGAGATGATCTCCCAATTGCCAGCAGGTGTAAAGGTGCCAACTGGGTTTGCAACGACAGCTCATGCCTTTAGAGAGTTTTTGAAGTTTGAGGGACTGAGTGAGAAAATTGAAGACAGGCTGAAGACGCTTGATACCGAGGACGTAAGGTCTCTTGCCAAAGCAGGAGCCGAGATCCGCGGCTGGATTCTGACTCAGCCTTTCCCCTCGGAGCTGGAGCGCGAAATCGGATTGGCCTTTGAGAAGCTGAATGGCCATCAAACAGATGCATCTTACGCGGTGCGCTCGTCTGCAACAGCGGAGGATCTACCCGACGCTTCCTTTGCCGGGCAGCAAGAAACTTTTTTAAACGTAGTTGGCTTGCCTGATATTTTGCACAAGATGAAGGAAGTGTTCGCCTCCCTGTATAACGACCGAGCTATCAGCTACAGAGTGCACAAGGGGTTTGCGCACGCTGGTGTAGCTCTGTCTGCTGGGGTTCAGCGCATGGTGCGTTCTGACAAGGGGGCGGCGGGGGTCATGTTCACCATAGATACTGAGAGCGGTTTTGAGGACGTTGTCTTCATTACATCAAGCTACGGACTGGGGGAGACTGTCGTTCAAGGCGCTGTGAATCCTGATGAGTTTTATGTTCACAAGCCGATGATCCGCGCTGACAAGCGCGCCATTATTCGCAGAAATTTGGGGTCGAAACTCATACAGATGACCTTCTCTAGCGCAGAGGAAAAACAAAAGACGGGAGAGTTGGTTAAAACGGTGGATGTACCGGTTGAGATGCGCAACCGTTTTTCTTTAACAGACGCCGATGTGGAGCAACTTGCGAAGTACGCGCTCATCATTGAACAACACTACGCCCGGCCCATGGATATTGAGTGGGGCAAGGACGGCGTGGACGGGCAGATCTATATCTTGCAAGCAAGACCTGAGACAGTCAAGAGTCAACAAAAGGGCAAAGCAGAGCTTAGGTACAAGTTAAAGGCAACTGGTACTGTGCTTGCAGAGGGGCGCGCTATTGGTCAAAAAATTGGTACTGGACATATCCGTTTGGTTCACTCAATTGCTGATATGGACCAAGTTCAAGCCGGGGATATTTTAGTGACGGATATGACAGATCCCAACTGGGAACCCGTCATGAAACGCGCCGCAGCGATCGTTACGAACCGAGGCGGTCGCACTTGTCATGCAGCTATTATTGCCCGTGAGCTCGGCATTCCTGCAGTGGTGGGATGTGGTGATGCGACTGAGACACTCATTGATAAAACACTCGTTACAGTAAGTTGCGCAGAGGGCGATACAGGGTTTATTTATGACGGCCTCTTAGAGACCGAAATCAGTGAGGTGGAGCGGGGCACGATGCCAAAGATAGCCACCAAAATTATGATGAACGTAGGCAATCCTCAATTGGCTTTTGACTTTGCACAGCTCCCCAATGACGGCGTAGGGCTTGCTCGTTTAGAGTTCATCATTAACAACAATATCGGTATCCATCCAAAAGCAATTTTGGACTATCCAAATGTGGATATGGATTTGAAAAAAGCTGTGGAGTCAGTTGCACGAGGTCACGCCTCACCCAAAGCTTTTTATGTTGATAAGGTCGCAGAAGGGGTCGCGACGATTGCTGCTGCCTTTTGGCCGAAAACAGTTATTGTTCGACTCTCTGACTTTAAGTCTAATGAATACAGGAAATTAATTGGTGGCAGTCGTTACGAGCCAGAGGAGGAAAACCCGATGCTCGGATTTAGGGGCGCAGCACGCTACTTAGCTGAAGACTTCAGACCTGCGTTTGAGATGGAGTGCGAGGCTTTAAAGCGTGTTCGAAACGAAATGGGTCTGTCCAATGTTCAAGTGATGGTGCCCTTTGTAAGGACACTTGGGCAGGCCAAAGCAGTGACCGATTTATTGGCTCGTTTCGGTCTCAAACGCGGTCAAGATGATTTGAAAATAATCATGATGTGTGAAATACCTAGTAACGCTGTGCTTGCCGATCAGTTTTTGGAGTACTTTGATGGATTCTCAATTGGGTCGAATGATTTGACCCAGCTAACACTGGGCTTAGACCGCGACTCGGGTATGCCTCTTTTAGCGGCGGACTTTGATGAGCGCGATCCTGCTGTAAAAGTGCTATTGAAAAATGCAATTGATGCTTGTTTGAAAAGTAACAAGTATGTGGGAATTTGCGGCCAAGGCCCAAGCGATCATCCTGACTTTGCGCACTGGTTGGTAGATCAAGGAATCTCCTCCATTTCGCTTAATCCAGATAGTGTTATCGAGACTTGGAAGTCGCTAGGTCAAAAGTAGTTCGTTCACTCACTGCCCGTACCGATGCAACTGCTTTTGTTTAAAAAGCAGTTGCATTTTGATTAAAACGAGTGAGCCCTGTCCTGGGCCGTCATGGTGGGTGAGTTAATAAAATATTTTTGAGTACTTAAGGTCTAATAAATAGATCTATCCTTGCCAATAGTGGCCCCTACTGGTAAAGCCACTTCACTCGGGTTATAATAGTAGTCTTTGCCTTGCTCTACCACGTCTAGACGCCGTTGGAGAGCTCAACCCACAAGGAGTGTTTATGCGTCATTACGAAATCATACTTTTGATCCATCCTGATCAAAGTGAACAAGTACCTGCGATGCTCGATCGTTATAAGAGCATGATCACAGCAGGTGGCGGTGCAATTCACCGCATCGAAGATTGGGGCCGTCGCCAACTCGCTTACATGATTAACAAATTGGCTAAAGCTCACTACATCTGTGTGAACATTGAAGCTAACCAAGAAATCATGGCTGAGCTTGAGCACGCATTCAAATTCAATGATGCTGTACTTCGTCATTTGACAGTCTTAAAGAAGAAGGCCGAAACTGGTCCTTCAGTCATGATGAAATCTGTAGAGCGCGAAGAAGCCCGTAAAGCTCAGCAATCTGAGTTCCAGGCTTAAATTCTCAAGAGCAACAGTTCAATCTTACGAAAGGCGTGAACAGAGTAGAACTTAGCGCAACGGTTGTTGAAATATCGGCGCAACGTTTTACCCCTGCTGGCCTACCCGCCCTAGATCTGCTCTTAGAGCATGAGATGGAGTTAGAGGAGTTGGGTCGTAAAAGGCAGGTCCGATTGTCCATACGGGCGTTAGTGATGGGGGATTTGGTGAAGACCATATCCGATACCCCGCTAGGCACCCCTCTTGGATTGATTGGTTTCTTGGTTTCACCTAAGTCGTATAAAACTGTTATTTTTCACATACAAGAAATTTCAAAGTTATAAGGGAGGCTCATATCATGGCCACATTTAAAAAATTCAACAAAGACAAGCGTCCAAAGCGCAACACACAATCGCTATTATTTAAACGCAAGCGTTTTTGCCGCTTCACGGTGACTGGCGTAGAAGAGATTGATTACAAAGACATCGACACATTGCGTGACTTTATTGCTGAGAACGGCAAAATCATTCCTGCCCGTTTAACAGGAACACGCGCCATATTCCAACGCCAACTCAACACTGCAATCAAGCGTTCACGCTTTCTCGCGATGTTGCCTTACACCGATCAACACAAGATCTAAGGAAAGCTCAATCATGCAAATTATTCTTCTAGACAAAGTAGTCAACCTTGGTGACTTGGGTGATGTTGTAAAAGTTAAAGACGGATTCGCTCGTAACTTTTTGATCCCATCAGGTCGTGCAAAGCGTGCAACAGAGGCTGCAATTAAAGACTTTGAAGCTCGTCGCGCAGAACTTGAAAAGATCGCAGCTGAGAAACTTGCTGCTGCAACTAAGCTGGGCGAGAAGTTAGCTGGAACGACTGTTAAGGTCACTCAAAAATCTGGTGTAGATGGGCGTTTGTTTGGCTCCGTCACAAACCATGATATTGCTGATGAACTCAACAAGTCCGGTTACTCTGTTCTCAAGGCTCAGATTCGTATGCCCAATGGTCCTATCAAGGTCGTTGGTGACAGCAGCGTGAGTGTCTCTTTGCACACAGACGTAGTTGTCGAGATCAACGTTAGCGTTTACGGCGAATCAGCCTAATTCGAACACCTGATCAAGCCCTATCCAAGGGCTCACTGATTAGCCATATAAATCTACAGATTTAAGGGCTCTAAAGGGAGAAAGCCATCAACAATGGTTTTGTCCCTTTTTCTATTGTGATTTAGAAAACGGTTAATGTGGGTAGAGTTGTTATTGTGTTGTGCACTGGTTTTTCCGGTCTTATCCATAGCCTTATCCACAGTTTTGTTCACAATTGAACTTCGGGCTATTCCCTCAACGGATGTATAGTGTGCACTGTCACCGAATCCTTCGGAAAAAATGTAATTTCCTTTGAAAGCTCTAATGTCAACGGCTTCCCTTTCTAGAAAGAGGTATACCTCTAACATGACTGATCCACAGTTGGCTCAGTTACGGGTTCCTCCGCACTCACTTGAGGCAGAGTCCTGTGTGTTGGGTGGCTTGCTTTTAGACAATTCAGCCTGGGATAGGGTCTCTGATGTGCTCTCAGAGAGTGATTTTTACAAGTTCGAGCATAGACTTATTTATGCATCCATCCAGACTTTGATAGGGGGGTTGCGCCCGGCTGACGTGATCACCGTTTATGAAGCCCTGCTTGCTCAGGGCAAGGCAGATGCGGTGGGAGGGCTGGGCGAATTAAACGCACTCGCACAGTACGTTCCGAGTGCGGGCAATATCAGACGCTACGCAGAGATTGTTCGTGAGCGCGCGATTCTTCGCAAACTAGTGGTTGCCAGTGATGAAATCGCAGCCGAAGCTTTCAACACCAAAGGTCGCCCCGTTGCACAGATACTAGATGATGCTGAGCAAAAGATTTTTAAGATTGGAGAAGAAGGCTCCCGTCTTAGGCAAGGCTTTCAAAGTATGGACCAACTCATCTCTGATCTCCTGGGGCGAGTTGATGAGATGTCTAAAAACCCCGACGACATCACGGGTGTTCCAAGCGGATTCTCTGACTTTGATGAGATGACCTCTGGGCTTCAGCCGGGGGACTTGATCGTCTTAGCAGCTCGCCCTTCAATGGGCAAAACGGCCCTGGCCATCAATATTGCGGAACACGTTGCATTGGGGGAGGGGTTACCCGTTGCGGTGTTCTCAATGGAGATGGGGGCCTCACAACTCGCTATCCGTATGGTTGGCTCTATTGGTCGAATCGATCAAGGCCACCTTAGAACAGGCAAACTATCCGATGAAGAATGGCCGCGTTTGAACGAGGCAGTAGAGCGGCTACAAACTGTATCCTTATTTATTGATGAAACGCCTGGACTCAACCCGAGTGAGTTACGCGCGAACGCCAAAAAACTCTCGCGCCAATGTGGCAAGCTAGGTTTAATCGTAGTTGATTATTTGCAACTCATGTCCACAGGCTCGAGCGACGGGGATAACCGTGCAACTGAGCTGGGTGAAATCTCTAGGGGCTTGAAGATGTTGGCCAAAGAGCTTCAGTGCCCGATCATTGCACTGTCCCAGCTCAATCGAGGTGTTGAGACGAGGACGGATAAGCGGCCGATGATGAGCGATTTGAGGGAGTCTGGTGCCATTGAGCAAGATGCGGATGTGATTATGTTTATTTACCGCGATGACTACTACAACAAAGACTCTAAAGAGCCCGGAATTGCTGAGATCATCATTGGCAAACAAAGAAACGGTCCCACTGGGACCGTTAAATTGGCATTCCTGAAGCCTTTAACCAAGTTTGAAACGCTCAGTCGAGGCAACGAGCGCGATTAAGGATCTAGGCAATCGCGTAAATTACAAAGCTAGAGGTTAATGTTTGCGAAGTACTTATAAGACATCGCTTGCAAAGTCTGCAAGTCTTGATCTCTCCCCGCGTGCGAGGGTGATATGCCCCCCGTGAGGCCAACCCTTAAAGCGGTCGACCGCGAACGTAAGCCCTGATGAGCCCTCGGTCAGGTAGGGGGTGTCGATTTGTGCCAGGTTGCCCATGCAGACAATCTTAGTTCCTGGTCCAGCCCTTGTGATGAGTGTTTTCATTTGTTTGGGCGTTAAGTTTTGTGCCTCATCAATGATCACGTACTTACTCATAAAGGTACGACCTCTCATGAAGTTCATACTCTTGATTTTGATACGACTGCGGATCAGCTCATTCGTTGCTGCACGGCCCCACTCGCCTGATCCGGTATCGGTTTTAGCAAGAACTTCTAAGTTGTCATCTAAAGCACCCATCCAAGGTCCCATCTTCTCCTCCTCGGTGCCTGGAAGAAAGCCGATATCTTCGCCAACACTGACCGTTGCACGGGTCATGATGATCTCTGTGTAGCGTCGATCATCTAGCACCTGCGTCAAGCCTGCGGCCAAGGCCATAAGAGTCTTGCCGGTGCCCGCAGTACCGCTGAGTGTCACAAAATCAATATCGGGATCGGTAAGCAAATTCATCGCAAAGTTTTGTTCGCGGTTACGTGCAGTCACCCCCCATACTGAATTTTTGATGTGATGGAAATCTTTGAGTGTTTTAAACACAGCAGTCTTACCCCGAATCTCCGTCACACGAGCGTAAAAGTTGGGCTCACCAGGTACCTCAAGGTACACGAACTGATTGATATGCAGATCGACCACGATAGGCCCAGAGATCCGGTAAAAGGTGTGGCTACCACTTTGCCAACTCTCAATGGTTTTGGCCTGTTTGAGCCAAAAATCATGGGGCAGGGCAAGTGAACCCGAGTAAAGAAGATCCCCGTCATCAAGTGTCTTGTCGTTCTCGTAATCCTCTGCGGCAAGACCTAGGGCGCGTGCTTTGACACGCATATTGATGTCTTTGGAGACGAGGACCACCTCTCTGGGGGCTAACTTCTCTACAAGCGCGCCAACGACGGCCAAGATCTGGTTGTCTGCTTTCCCTTGAGGCAGGCTGTCGGGGAGTTTGTAGGTGAGGGGTTGAGTTTGAAACATCAACTTGCCCGACACTTCTATATGACCAGTACTGTCAAGCTTCAAGCCAGCCGTAATATCCGCGTTTTGAGTGCCCGCAAGAGCATCCAAAGTGCGCGAGGTTTGGCGAGCGTTTCGGGCAACTTCGGTCATCCCTTTTTTGTGGCCGTCAAGCTCCTCTAAAACGATCATAGGTAAAAAGATATCGTTCTCTTCGAACCTAAACAGACACATCGGGTCGTGCAGCAATACGTTTGTATCCAATACAAAAAGTTTGCCAGGTCCGGTATTTTTTTTCTTAAGTTTTTTCTTCTCAAACGCGTTGGGTGATTTAGCGGTTGCGCTCTTGTGATTGATTTGTAAAACCTGTACGTCCTGCGCGTGCTCAGGATCCCCTAAATGCTTGGACGAGTAATTCGTCTCTAAGGTGCCACCCCCATTGTTTGAGAAATCGTCCTCCAGTTGGGTGGCTGGGTGAGCGTGAGGATCTTTTTCCTTCAAATCCTTGCGTGAATTGCTGCGGATTACGGTTGAGTCATAGCTTTGAGTTGAGAGAGTAGATGCTCGCTTAGTCGGGGCAGGAGGTAGGGGCATAGTTGAGGTAGGGTATGATTTTGAATGAAAAAGAATACTACTCAGAAGTGAAAAAGCCGCACAAGGAATGAACCTTTGCGGCTTGATTTGAAGAGCTTCGGATTGCTTTTATAAACATATCGTTGGTTATGATAACCGAACTAAATGATCAAAAAGTTAGCCAAAAATAAAAAAGTAAAAAATAGTGACAGGGATTTCACAATCCCGTCACAAACTCAGTTGAACTTAAGCGTAAGGATTGGAAAAAAGAAGCAACTGGCTAAGTTAAGCGGCAGCAGTGCTTTTCTTTAAAGATTTGACGGCCTTTAGGACCTCGTCTACGTGTCCGAGGACCTTGAGTCCGCGCCACTCCTCTTTGAGCAACCCGTCAGCGCCGATTAAGAATGTGCTGCGCTCAATACCTTTGACCTTTTTGCCGTACATGATTTTGTTTTTTACAACACCAAACATGTGACACATTTTTTCTTCTGTGTCAGCAATGAGCTCAAAAGGCAACTCTAACTTTTCTTTAAAAAGGTCGTGAGACTTCATATTGTCTCTGGACACGCCAAATACGACGGCTCCCGCCTTTGTGAAGTCTTTGTATTTATCTCTAAATTGCATCGCCTCTGTGGTGCAACCTGGAGTGTTGTCCTTAGGGTAAAAATAAAGTACCAAAGTCTTACCCGTGTGGGAATGGTTGGTAACTTTCACTCCCCCTGTAGCCATCGCTTCAAATTCAGGTATGGGTTTGTTGAGAACGATCGCCATAAATCTTCAATCCGGTCAACTAGCAAAAAATTAACAAGCAGCATTTGTCAAAAGCTGCAACAATCTGTTATTTTAACTCTAAATTGGGCATTGTGGGCCTAGCCCTTTGGCACAGACTGGAGCAGCAGTGCTGCGGCTACTTTGCGCCCCTCAGCCGCCAAAATGTTGTAAGTTCTGCAAGCGGCTCGGGTGTCCATGGATTCGACCCCAATTCCCTTTTCGTACAGGCTCCTTAACCACTCAGCACGGGGAAAGTTGAGTTTGTCGCCACTCCCGTAGATTAGCATCTCAATGCCCATTTCGCTCAACTCGGCAAAGTCAGACTCACTGAGTGCTTGTGGATCAGAGCATGGCCACTCTCGTTTATCGCCCAGCGACGACAAGACGATGCTGTGGGTGAATTTCTCGCCGTTCACCGCGATCCACCCCTCCCCGTAACCGGTGATGGCCAGTGTTTGAATGTGGTCGGGTTGAAGTTTCATGAAATTTCACACAAAAAAGGGTGTTTTTTTCTCTAAATATGTTCCAATTATAGGTTCGCTCTTTTTGGGTTGTTAGAAAGTGCGGGTATAGAGCGTATACAACCCACAAATCCCAAGCGCCGGAGGGGCCATTGAATCCCATTTTCAAATCCACCAAGTTAGCCAATGTTTGTTATGACATCCGAGGCCCGGTCATGGACCGAGCGCGCTTGATGGAGGAGGAGGGGCACAAAATCATCAAACTCAATATCGGCAATTTAGCGGTTTTTGGCTTCGATGCGCCCGAGGAAATCCAGCAAGACATGATCCGCAATTTGCCAAACGCAGCCGCCTACTCGGACAGCAAAGGCATATTTGCAGCGCGTAAGGCTGTCATGCACTACACCCAGCAACAAGGTGTCTCAGGCGTAGCGCTAGACGATATCTACCTGGGTAATGGTGCGAGTGAATTGATTGTCATGGCTACCAATGGACTGCTCAACGACGGGGACGAGTTACTCATTCCTGCGCCCGATTACCCACTCTGGACCGCTGCGGTGTCACTCTCTGGGGGCACACCGGTGCATTACAACTGTGTAGAGGAAAACGGTTGGATGCCTGATTTGGCCGATATACGCTCCAAAATTAATAAAAACACCAAGGGTATTGTCGTCATCAACCCCAATAACCCAACCGGCGCTCTTTACTCAGATGAGTTGTTGAAAGGCATTATTCAAATAGCGCGCGAGAACGAGCTGATCATCTTTGCCGACGAGGTTTACGATAAAGTTTTATACGACGGAGTGGAGCATACCGCTATCGCTAGTTTGTCAACAGACGTTCTAACTTTGACCTTTAACTCATTATCCAAGAGCTACCGCTCCTGCGGATACAGGGCTGGTTGGATGGTCGTATCAGGCGATAAGAATGCAGCCGTGGATTACATTGAGGGACTCAACATGCTCTCATCCATGCGCTTGTGTGCAAACGTACCAGGACAGTGGGCTATTCAAACTGCGCTAGGTGGTTATCAAACCATCAACGATTTGATTAAAGAGGGTGGACGACTGCGTCGCCAACGCGATATAGCTTACGAGCTCATTACCGCTATCCCAGGTGTGAGTTGTGTGAAGCCTAGAGCTGCGCTGTACATGTTTCCCAAGCTCGACCCTGCAGTCTATCCCATAGAAGATGATCAAAAATTTATCTTTGAACTCTTGAATGAAACCAAGGTTTTGTTAGTACAAGGCTCAGGCTTTAACTGGAAACACCCAGACCACTTTAGGATTGTTTTCTTGCCCCACGAGGATGACCTGCGTGAGGCAATCGGCAGAATTGCAAAATTTTTACAAAACTACAGAAATAAGCACGCAATATGAAACCTATTCAAGTCGGATTACTCGGTATTGGTACCGTTGGACGTGGCACTTTTGAAGTGTTGTTGCGCAATCAAGAAGAGATTAAAAGAAGGGCTGGGCGTGGTATTGAGATTGCTATGGTCGCAGACCTAGACACTGCCCGCGCCCAGCAAGTTGTCGGTCATCACGCTAAGGTTGTGAGCAACGCTCAAGAGGTTATTGACAATCCAGACATTGACATTGTGATCGAGTTGATTGGTGGATACGGCATAGCCAAACAATTGGTGATGGCTGCGATTGAAGCTGGTAAGCACGTTGTGACCGCTAACAAGGCACTCTTGGCAGTTCACGGAACTGAGATCTTCGCGGCTGCCCACAGGCGCGGCGTGATGATCTGTTTTGAAGCTGCGGTTGCAGGTGGTATCCCGATCATCAAAGCTCTCAGAGAGGGTTTGACGGCCAACAGGATCGAGTGGATTGCTGGCATCATCAACGGGACCACCAATTTCATTTTGTCAGAGATGAGAGATAAAGGGTTGGCTTTTGATGAGGTTCTCAAGCAAGCGCAGGCTCTTGGTTATGCTGAGGCTGATCCCACTTTTGATATTGAAGGCGTGGACGCGGCTCACAAAGCAACCATCATGTCTGCAATTGCTTACGGGATACCGGTTCAGTTTGAAAAAGCTTACGTTGAAGGAATCTCTAAACTTCATGCTCAAGATATTCGTTACGCTGAACAACTTGGGTACCGCATCAAGTTGCTTGGAATTGCAAAGCGCGTAAATGCTGTTGGAACTCGCGAGGGCATAGAACTTCGTGTGCATCCTTGTCTCGTGCCGACCAAGCGCTTAATCGCCAACGTAGAGGGAGCGATGAACGCAGTCATGATCCAAGCTGATGCGGTTGGGACAACGCTATATTACGGCAAGGGAGCGGGTAGTGAACCTACAGCAAGCGCAGTGATTGCTGACCTTGTGGATGTAACGCGCCTGATGACGGCGGATCCTTTGAACCGTGTTCCACATTTGGCGTTCCAACCCGATTCAATGAGCGATTTGCCCATTCTCTCGATGGATGAGGTCCGCACCAGTTATTACTTAAGGCTGGTGGTTGCAGATGAGGCGGGGGTTCTCGCCAAAATCACCGGCATTTTGGCGCAGGCTGAAATTAGCATAGACGCTGTATTGCAGCGTCCTGGTTCCGAATCAAAACAAGAAACGGATCTCATCATTTTGACGCACACCTGTTTAGAGGCTCATATGAATGCGGCGATGGCTAGCATTCAGGCTTTAAAGTCTGTGTTAGCGCCGATTGTTCGTATTCGCAAGGAAGAGCTCTCTTGATGCGCTACATCTCCACACGCTCTGCCCCCTCCGGTGCCGCCACTTCCAACTCTAACACCGCAGGTCAAGCCGCACAGTCGGTTGAATCTCGCAGGTTTTGTGAGATTTTGTTGGAAGGTCTTGCCCCAGACGGAGGCCTTTATCTACCCGAGAAATATCCTACTTTAAATCTAACAGAACTCGCTCGTTTGCAAGCCGTGTATGAGCAAGAAGGCTATGCTCAACTAGCGTTTGAGATTTTGAGCTTATTCATAGACGATATTCCTGCAGATGATTTAAAGGCCTTGTGTCTTAAGACCTATACTGCTGAGGTTTTTGGGGATCCTTTGATCACTCCCATTCGCTTGCTTGAGCCGGGTCTTTACATTCAGGCTCTATCCAACGGGCCGACACTGGCATTTAAAGATATGGCTATGCAGTTGTTGGGCAATTTATTTGAGTACCAACTCGCACGTTCGGGGCAGCGCTTGAATATTTTGGGGGCTACTTCTGGGGACACTGGCAGCGCAGCCGAGTACGCAATGCGGGGCAAGCGCGGTGTAAGAGTATTTATGACCAGTCCTCGGGACCGCATGAGTGCTTTTCAACAAGCGCAGATGTTTAGCCTGCAAGATGAGAATATCTTTAACATCGCAGTAGAGGGTGTTTTTGATGATTGCCAAGATATTGTCAAATCAGTATCAGCGGATTTGCCATTCAAATCAAAATACTCTATTGGGACGGTCAACTCAATCAACTGGGCCAGACTACTCGCTCAGGTTGTGTACTATTTTGCTGGTTATTTCCAGGTCATCTCTGGTGCTCACCGTAATTTAACGGTTGGCGCGCGCGTTAGTTTTACAGTACCCAGTGGCAATTTTGGCAATGTCTGCGCAGGGCATGTCGCAAGAATGATGGGCTTGCCTGTTGATCGATTGGTTGTTGCAACCAACGAGAACGATGTGCTAGACGAATTCTTTAAAACCGGTGTCTACCAAGTACGCAGCGCGCAGAACACGCACGAGACCTCAAGTCCGTCTATGGATATCTCAAAAGCCAGTAACTTTGAGCGATTCGTGTTTGATCTGCTGGGTCGGGATAGTACTTTGACGAACCGACTATTTGCTATTGATGTCGCACTCAAGGGTAAATTTGATTTGAGTGAGAACGAGTATTTCAAAGATGTGCTCACTAAGTTTGGATTTTTAAGTGGTCGCAGTACACACGCAGACCGCATTAAAACAATCCAATCCGTTTACAAAGAGCACTCTCAGATGATTGATCCCCACACTGCGGACGGCGTCAAAGTAGCCCGTGAAGTGTGTGCAAAGAACCTACAGATTGACAAAAATCAGCCCCCAATGGTTGTCCTTGAAACAGCTTTACCTATCAAATTTGCCTCTACTATTGTTGAGGCTTTAGGGGTAGAGCCTACCCGGCCCACTCAATTCAACGGTATTGAGTCGTTGCCACGACGTGTCCACAACATGGATGCAGATACGGATAAGATCAAGGCCTATATTCAACAAAACTGTCCTCTTTAATAAGGCCTTGCGCTTATGAATATGCCAAAAGCTTTATTACCGCTTGAAGATGCATTAGCGGAGCTAAAGCGTTTTGCGCAGCCCCAATTAGGCTCTGAGCGCGTTAACACCTTTGATGTGGATGACCGGGTACTGCGTGAGGATGTGATCTCTGAGATGAACGTCCCTCCCTTTGATAATAGTGCGATGGACGGTTATGCTGTGAGGGCTGAGGATGTGCAAGAGCTTGGAGCTGTCCTTAAGGTGACTCAGCGCATCGCTGCTGGCGCGAGTGGACACGCCGTGGTTAAGGGGGAGGCCGCTCGGATCTTTACCGGAGCTCCTGTTCCCCCTGGTGCAACAGCTGTGATAGCCCAAGAGGACTGTGAGCTCGAGGGTGAGAGCGGCGTGCGCGTCCTTACCAAAGCAAAGGTTGGTCACTCAATTCGTGTTGCGGGTGAGGATATTGCAGTAGGCGATGCAGTGCTTACAAGCGGTTTGCTTATGACACCCTCAAGACTGGGTATGGCTGCGTCCCTGGGTCGTGAAGATTTGCTTGTTTCACGCAGGCCAAGAGTGGCGCTTTTCTCAACGGGAGATGAGTTGGTCATGCCAGGAGAGATGGCCCCCCAAGATATGGGCATTGGCAAAATCTTTAACTCAAACCGTTACTTTCTAAAGGCCTTGCTTATCAGGGCAGGTTGTTTGGTTACAGATATGGGGAATATTGCGGATGACCGGGCTGCGACCATTCATTGCCTGTCTCAAGCAGCAGCGGAGCACGATTTAATTTTGACCAGTGGAGGCGTCTCTGTGGGGGAGGAAGATCACATCAAACCCAGTGTTCAAGCACTGGGAGAGTTGCACCAATGGGCCCTCGCAATTAAGCCGGGTAAGCCTTTCGCATATGGGCGTCTTCATACCCCTAAACCAAACGGCGCGCCCTATACCCACTTCATCGGATTACCAGGCAACCCGGTATCGAGTTACATCACATTTTTATTATTGGTAAAACCCTTTTTGTCATATCTCCAAGGTGCTACGAATGCGCAGTACAGGCATGTGCCCATGAAAGCCAATTTTGATTGGTTAAAGGCGGATAAGAGAAGGGAGTTTTTGCGAGTTCGTCAAAATGCAGACGGAGCGCTTGAATTATTTCCAAATCAAAGCTCTGGTGTTTTGACCTCCGTGGTCTGGGGTGATGGTGTTGTAGACAATCCGCCAGGGCAAATCATCAAGGTTGGCGATACTGTAAATTACATAACATTTGAGAGTTGGATACGGTGAGAGTCACTATTCTTTATTTTGCATCCATCCGAGAGGGCCTCGGTATAGGCTCTGAAGTGCTTGAAACTCAGGCGCAAACGGTGGCTGAGGTGCGCTTGGAATTACTAGCAAGGGGCGGGTCATATCATGAGTGCTTATCCCTTAGTCGTGTCCTTAAGACTGCGCTCAACCAGGAAATGTGCGAGCCAACCGCCTTGTTAACTTCGGGGTGTGAATTGGCTTTTTTCCCACCTGTTACGGGTGGTTAATCATCGAGTCTTGCTGACAAACAAACGTAACAGCTCGGCCCTTAGGGACTTAGTGAGGAGTTATTTAAGTTGAGTTTTACGGTACGTATTCAAACGGAAGATTTTGATCTCACCAACGAGGTGGCGCGTCTGCGCGCTAACGATTCTAGTGTTGGGGCGGTTTGTTCATTTGTTGGGACGGTTCGCGAGCGTGAGGCTGGTGGCAAAGGAGATGGATCCAATATCTCTAGTCTTGAGTTAGAGCATTACCCAGGGATGACTGAGCGTTCAATAGAGAAAATCATTCACAGTGCACGCGAGCGCTTTCAGATTAACGCAGCACGTGTCGTGCACCGGGTAGGCTTACTTCAGCCTATGGATCAAATTGTTTTGGTCGCAGTCAGCTCACCCCATAGGGGTGAGAGTTTTAAGGCTTGTGAATATCTGATGGATTATTTAAAAACCCAAGCGCCATTTTGGAAAAAGGAGCAGACCACTGAGGGCGCACGCTGGGTGGACGCTCGCGTCAGTGACGATCAAGCCCTGTCCAAGTGGCTTTGATTTAATTTGAGGCCGGTCTGGTTAAGATGTATGCGTTTGCTCAGCCGTGCGTTTAGGGGTTTGCGTTTTCTACTTCATTCAAGAAAGATGAGACCAATTTTTGAAGTACCGATTCAATTAATTTCTCATTACTGATCTTTCGCTCTCTAGTTTCCTTTTTTCCACCAGCGGGGCCTTCCCCCTCGCTGTCGCCTGCTGTTGCGTAGTTCAATAATGAATTCTCCCAAAGCGAGGCGTATATTTTTTTGTCCTTAAAGCTGATCAAACGGTTCAACTCAATTTGTGTAACAAATAAACAAGAAGGCATTTTGCCCTCATCATAAGTAGTCGGGAGAGTCGTGATGTTGAACGCGATGTAATCCTCAGCGTTCGCGTCAATTTTGAGCACTCTGGATTGATTCATGATGAAGTTGACTGAGCGCAGTAAATCAGCCTTGTTTAAACCGCAAGCCTTGGCATCATCATCGACCTCCAAAATAACATCTATGGAGTTAAGGCCCTTAAAGCGAATGGTTTGAAAAATATTGGACTTATTTTCAGCTATCGAAGATTGGCCAACAAGTATCAATAATAGTAGGAGTAATTTTTTCATGGAAATAATCGGTTTA
>CAIKNE010000159.1 GCA_903828695.1 uncultured Burkholderiales bacterium
CAAAAACACTCAGATTGACAATGTATGTTGAAATATTTCAGGTTTTTCCACACTTCTCTGGCCTTGGTTATGGTGTGCAGCTTGGGTGTTTCAGCTTTTGCACAACAAGAGGACTCTGAGGAGAGAGCCCCCTCACCCAATTCCTGGGCAACTGCAAAACCGCTCAAAAACGGGGGGTTCTTTGAGGGACCCACTCTTTACAACAAAGCGCACGGCAAGGGGCGAGAAAAGTTCACCGATGGACGCGAGTACATTGGTGAGTTTGAGGGTGACTTTCCCGACGGTTACGGAACCGAATATGACAGCGATGGTCACATCCTAAAGCAAGGCTTTTGGAGATACGGGGTGTTGATTACATCAACACCTTATGGCCCCGACAAATAAGTACTTACAACGGATGCAGTAACGCATTCCACCCTCTCGGTATTTTTTAACATCATTGGATAGAGGCCCCTTTATTCACGAATCTTCGCACAAGGCATGCACTAGGCATGGATAAAGGGAGTGCACAAGCAGTCCAATACCAAAAATAGTCTGTTGAATTTTAGGGTTTCCTTAAACAACTCATTTTTCAAGGAACGCTTGAGTGCCAAAATACAATCACCTAAAACCCTCTCTCCTTAAAAGTACATTTTCTTTTGCCCCATGGCCTCAATGACAAGCCTCCCCCCCAACTACCGTGCGCTCGTCATTGGCTCAAATGGATCCATAGGCAGCGCATTTGTGCAATCGCTGACCTTGGATCCGAGTTGCGCAGGCGTTGAGCAGCTCAGCAGGGCAACTTCGCCTGGCTTTGATCTTAACTGTGAACAAAGCATTGAGGACTCCCTCGCACCCCTTAAGGGTCAAGGTGGTTTTGATTTGATTATTGATGCTACGGGTGCATTGATACTGAAGGGCGTAGGTCCCGAGAAATCACTCAACGCAGTCAAAGCTTCTACATTGGGTGAGGCCTTATGGGTCAACTGCATAGGACCTACAGTGATACTTAAGAACTTAGTCCCACTGCTGAAACAAAACAGATGTATTTACGCCAAACTCTCCGCCAGAGTGGGTAGTATTTCAGACAACAAGCTCGGGGGATGGTACAGCTACCGTGCTTCTAAAGCAGCGTTCAACATGGTTTTACAAACTGCGGCAATAGAGCAGCACAGAAAAAATCCGCAGTCAATATTTGTGGCTCTGCAACCCGGTACAGTTGCATCGCCACTATCTGCACCGTTTGTGGACCAGTCCAAGACCCTTACTCCCCAAGACTCTGTGCTTCAAATGCTAGCATCCCTGGATCGGCTCATTCCCAGCGGTCGAGCTCAGTTTATAGATTACAAAGGAGCACCCATTGCCTGGTGAAAAATTACGTGCACTGCTAAGTGAGGAGGATATATCCCGCATCATTGAGATGGCGTGGGAGGACAGAACATCCTTTGATGTTATCAAGCTGACTTACGGCATGTCAGAGCCGGATATAAAAGCCTTGATGAAGACTTACCTTAAGAGGACTGCCTACGTTTTATGGCGCAAGCGGGTCACAGGGCGGGTAACGAAGCACCAACAACTCAGGGATCCAGGTGTATCTAGAGCTTATAGCTCTAGCCAATACAAGTTGAAATCCAACTGAATTCAAATATAGGTTCTTCGTTAAATTTACTGTGATTATTAACCAGAGGACTTGACATTAAACCCCAGAAAGTTACACATAGTGAAACTTTTCGATGAGTGTTTCATGCAACCTGTTCGGCAATTGATGAGCGTAATCAGTCGGCTGGCCAGTCAGCAAGCTTGCTTTTTTACGCCCGCTGATTTGCGCTCAATCCTTCCTGAGCATTCGGAAACAGCCTTCAAAACATTATTGAGCCGCGCAGTCCGTGAGGGGCACCTCACAAGACTATGTCGTGGGTTGTATTTGTACGAAAAAGCCAATCCAGATCGTGGATTGATCCTACTGCGTATTCCAGCACACTTGGACACCTAATCCAGCCTCACAAAAACCAAACTGCGTTGACACATCTGCAAACTTAGCGCTATTCAGATGGGCCCTGATCGCTTGGGATTTCAAAAGATTGTTGTATTTCTTGCTATTACCGCTCATCACCGAGACAGGACGGACCTCAAAAATGAAGCACTTGAGCGCGGCTATCTAATAGGGCGGTACGGCGCAGTACCATTGCTTGAAGATACCCTTATTTGAAATCCTCTATCTCAATAAGTATCTCATTTCGCCTAAACATCGGAAGTGTCCAAGGCGGGTTGTAACGCGCTAGTTTGGGGGCTCCAAGCGCTTTTAGATGATTCTTCGCCACCCACTGCATTAACTGATCTGAGTATTCTTGAATTTTGCCTGAGCCGTTAAAGCCAGAATAATTGAACACAGCATAATATTTGGTAGGAACTGATCGTATTTTGACATCAGGGTTGTTGGGCCTAGGAAGCGTTGCCTCGGAATATTCACTTGGCATGACAAAGAATACGCGCCACTGCTCGGAGTTGAGCATGGGCTGGTCTACCTCTTGTAGGGGCTCAACCACAACGGGTGCAGTCATTGCTATTTTTGATGAAACCTTCTCAGAGTGCTTATCAACTGCGCCAGTAGCGACCCCTGTAACAGGACCGGTATCAGCACCAACACTGCCCCCAACCGGTGTTTGATTGTTTCCGAAAATAAAATCCGCTATTCGCCTGAACCCTTGATTAGAGGCGCCGTCCATGCCTGCTTGAACGGAGGTCTCCGCGATGAGGTAAGGCGCGTACCTTCGGACCTCGAAGGGGTCCTCTTTCTTAAGCGTTTCGAATTTAGGTTCTTCAATGGCCATAGCTACATTCATTTGGGCGTTAAGGAGAAAAGCAAAAGATAGAGAAAAAACAAATCGAAGCAACACTGCATAAATGCGGTTCAATTTCATTTGACCACTCTCCCCTTGAACTGTTAAATTTTGACGGCTACGAATTGTGTATAGATTTTTGCGAATGACACTCTTCGCAATTTACACACTCTACTTAGGCGCTCTAAACAATGCACAAATCTTGTTGCCATCAGGGTCCCGAAGATAAGCAATGAACATTTTGCCCGCGCCACCCTCTCTAAATCCGGGTGGATCCTCACAAGTTGTCCCCCCGTTTGCTAGGCCGGCTTCGTGAAAGGCTATCACTTCCTCGCTCGATTTGGCGAGAAAACCCACGGTGCCGCCGTTAGCAGGTGTAGCGGGGTTACCGTCAAGTGGCTTGGTAATACTAAAGCTCCCCGCTGGACTTCTATAAAAGTACCGTGTGCCTTGATTAAGTATTCCTGGAGTTGTACCTAAGGTGCTCAGTACAGCGTCATAAAACTTTCTCGCAGCCTCTAAATCATTAACACCCACCATTACATGACTAAACATTTGTAATTTCTCCCAAAATTAGATTCAGATTATATGGCTTCAACTTATTAGGTTTGTGGGTCAGCCAACACTCACTGAGCCCGATCCGTGTAGCTTGAAGCTCTCACTTCGCAGCCCCGAAAGACAGATTAGTGAAGAGAGCTTTAGGGTCATGGTTGCAATCAAATATCCAAGAAGTGCGGATCCAGTAAAATGCGTTCCTATGAACGACATTATCCAAATAACAAACCTTTGTAAAAAATATCAGTCTGGTTTTGAAGCCTTAAAGGATGTAAATCTAAACATCGCCAAGGGTGAGATTTTTGCCCTCTTAGGCCAAAACGGTGCCGGCAAAACAACTTTGATCAGCATCATCTGCGGCATTGTGACGCCCTCCTCTGGCGAAGTGCTAGTCGACGGCCAAGACATTGTTAAGCACTACCGCTCTGCTCGCACGCTCATTGGCCTGGTTCCCCAGGAAATATCAACCGATTCGTTTGAAACAGTTTGGAATACAGTTACCTTTAGCCGTGGTTTATACGGAAAACCTCCCAACCCAGAGTTCATCGAGAAAGTGCTCAAAGATCTATCTCTTTGGGATAAACGCCATAACAAAATCATGACCTTATCGGGGGGCATGAAGCGCAGGCTAATGATTGCGAAAGCCTTGTCACACGAACCCAAAATACTCTTCCTTGACGAGCCAACCGCAGGTGTAGATGTAAGCCTCAGACGGGACATGTGGGATCTGGTAAAGGTTTTAAAGGAGATGGGTACAACTATCATCCTTACCACCCACTACATTGAAGAGGCTGAGGAGATGGCTGACAGAATTGGGATTATTCGCCGGGGCGAATTAATTCTCGTTGAGGAAAAATCAAGCCTCATGACCAAGCTCGGCAAAAAGGAGCTAACCCTACAACTTCAGCATACCCTGCCTAGTATCCCCAATGAACTAGAAATTCCTGGACTTAAACTCTCCATAGATGGTTTTGAATTAACGTACACCTTTGACTCAAACGGTGAGCAGATCGGAATAGCTGAGCTTTTACAAAAGTTGGCACAGCACCATATCGTGTTTAAAGATTTAAATACGAAACAAAGTTCGTTAGAGGAAATATTTGTGAACTTAGTCAACTCAGGGGCTCACCATGGCTCTTAATTACTTTGGTATCCGAGCGATCTACCTGTTCGAGCTAGCTCGCACCAGACGCACCATAATGCAAAGTATCATTGCGCCCGTGATATCTACGTCGCTTTACTTTATCGTATTTGGCTCAGCTATAGGCTCCAGGATCACCCAGATGGAGGGCATCTCTTACGGTGCATTTATTGTGCCTGGCCTGATTATGCTGTCTCTTCTTACCCAGAGTATTTCTAATGCATCGTTTGGGATTTATTTCCCTAAATTTAGCGGAACAATTTATGAACTGCTCTCTGCACCACTCTCGCCGTTTGAGATTATTCTGAGCTACGTCGGTGCAGCAGCGACCAAGTCCATTTTCCTGGGAGTTGTGATCTTGATCACAGCCGCTTTTTTTGTGCCCCTGCGCATTGATCATCCCATTTGGATGTTGGTCTATCTCATACTGACCTCAGTCACATTTAGTTTGATTGGTTTTATTATTGGGATCTGGGCAGATGGGTTTGAGAAGTTACAGGTTGTCCCCCTTTTAATCATTACACCGCTTACTTTCCTAGGCGGAAGCTTTTACTCCATCTCTGTACTTCCGCCGTTTTGGCAAAACGTTGCTCTGCTAAATCCAGTGGTTTACCTCATCAGCGGATTTAGATGGAGCTTTTATAGCATCGAGGACGTCAATCTATGGCTCAGCCTTAGTATGACACTAGGCTTTTTAGCGCTGTCAATTGCTACCGTAATTTGGGTATTTAAGACAGGTTACCGACTTAAAAAGTGAGCCTTTGCGCCTTTTGCTAACCCAAAATCAGGGGTATCCGTATTTCGTAAGCCGCTTTGCCCAGTTGAAAGCTGGCATGCCGCAGGCACTTTTTGGCCTCTTCCCTTGCACGCCTAGCTACTTGCGCCCTCAATACATCCATTTATTCATCTTCTTGCATAGCCACTGCCCTGTTTATTGCTACGGCTACAGTTTTATTTCATAAGGGCTATTGGGCAACCTAAACTTTATGACCCGCTAATTTGAACGGGCTCTGGCACAGGAAATGACTTCATGAATTAGGTTGGCAATAAGCTGGTTCCGTCTTAAAATGTCAGGCTACAAGAACTCCGACGGAGAAATATCATGTTGCTCACCGCAGTTATCACTGAAGCCGAAGAAGGTGGATTCATTGCCCTGAACCCAGAAACGGGAACAACGACCCAAGGTGAAACTTATCAAGAAGCTATTCACAATCTACAAGAGGCGAATACATTGTATCTTGGTGAGTTTCCGATGAAGATACACAGCCATCCAGTCATGACTACTTTTGAAGTTAGCCATGCCTAAATTTCCCGGTCTCTCCGGTCCAGAAATAATTCTGGCTTTAGAAAAATTAGGCTTTCTTGTAGCAAGGCAGTCGGGAAGCCATATCGCTCGCCTTCAACAACTCATGCTCATGAATTTCTTGCTGACCATTATTAACCTGACAGACCCAAAGTTTAAAAAATCATGGCTTATCGATAAACCTCACGACGATTGCCGACTTCAATCACCAAGACCATCATCTGGTCATCCACAATATTGCAG
>CAIKNE010000160.1 GCA_903828695.1 uncultured Burkholderiales bacterium
GTAATTTTGCCGACAACATGCAACAGCATTGTTAGCGCGGTTTTGTTGCGGTTAAGATACTTGTGCGCACGGTCTTTGCGCACAGCAGAAATTGTGTGTGCTAAAATCTTTGCAGTGTTGAGAATTGTCATTAGCGCAGTGCTCTTAAAATCCGCCGCTTTCGTTAATAGCGGGCGTGCCGGTTCGATTCCGGCCTCGGGCACCATATTCTGAGTATTCTTACCTCATTAGCTAAAATCATTAGCGTTCCTTTTTGATTTTTAGGCACCTTTCAATTGTAATAAAGGTACGCCAATTAGACTTGATCCAAAAATACGTGAGATCCAAAAAAAAGAAGTATCCGATCAACTCGGTACAGACGTAGTTATTCGCATATTTGGCAGCCGAGTAGACGACAACCAAAGGGGCGGCGACATTGATCTGCTTATTGAAATTCTTTTCCCTCAGATGCTACGGTCTTGATTTGATATAACACCTGTGGAGTTGTCTTGGTCAAGCCAATAATCACGGAAATACCCATTCGAATCCAACCTTGCGCAGCTTAAAAAAGGATTTTCAACCCATATCTTCACTACCCATCAAGTCTCGGTTAGACCATCAGCACCACAGGTCCTCTAACTTGGACTTGTAAAAATTGTGGTGACTGAGAAATTTAAAGTTTAAGCTTTGTAGGCTGTAAGGTAAGCCATATGCGTTTTTGCAGTCAAAGAATGAGATCCATTTTTCGGCAATAGCAGTTCTCGCAATACATCTTGCTCGACCTGGGAAAAATGATCTTCAAGAACTTGAGATAACTTAGGCGCCAAAGGATGCATAGATGAATGCAGTAATGACTCCCAACTGGTATCGATGAGCCGTACCTCATCCATATGAAACTCCATGTGTATTTGCGAGAATCCAGCTTGCTCGGACCACCTTACCAAATCTCTTTCAGAAAAATTAATAAATGGAATAGCGTTAATTTCCTCTATAAGGTCTGGAAATTGTGTGGACTGCCACCTATGGATCAACACTTTATCAGCGTCAGATTTACCTAAAGTTCCAATTTGAAAATCAATCGTTTTTTTCTGAAGAGCTACATTCATCGCTGCATCTTGAAAGATCGGTTCTGCAAGAGATATCATACCTCCAGGCTTGAGCACTCTTAGAAACTCTTGCAATGTGTTAATTTTGTTGTCGACATATGCGAGTGAGGCTCTGGTTATGATTCGATCAACTGAATTATCAGCAATCGTACGCATTGAATTCATAGGTGCTTTAACAAAAGCACATTGATTTAAAACGTTTTTGGAAAGAGCTGTTCGTTTTGATAATTCGAGTAGTTGCTGAGAGATATCCAGCAAAATCACATTCAAGGATGGACCAATTTCATCTATAGCCAAAAACGAAACGGTACCCTCACCAGATCCAGCGTCAAGGAGTGTGTGATTTTTCTCGAGCCGAGCATTATCAATAGCTCGCTTGGCAAAGGAATTGATAATTCTTTGGTTTTGTGAGTAACCTAAATCACTTTCGTGTTGATGGAGGTCCCTGGTCAGCCAATCGTGCCAGACATCTTTTTCGTCGTACATAAATTAATGATTGTCAGCTTCTATATTTAGGTGGATTCAAGGACAAAGTGCAACGTTGACTAAAAGTTAATTATTGCTTACATCTCTCACTATATTTACTCTCAAATGCAAAAGATTAAAAGCACTGAGCACCAGGGCAGTTAGAGCAATCTATACGGATGACTCCTCTTGCTGGTCAAATAGGACGACCCGACATCTATAGGCGAGGCCATAACAAACCCAGATTCGCAATGAGTCCTGCAAATCAAGAGCATTGATGTTTACCTGGAAACAATTACTCGACACTAACAGTCACGTCGTACCCGTGTTTTTTAAGTAGAGCGTGCTGACGAGCCTGAGCCAAGTCAGTTTCCACCATCTCTTTGCACATTTCTTGAACTGTAATCTCCGGTACCCATCCCAGCTTTTGTTTGGCTTTACTTGGGTCCCCCAGCAAAGTCTCAACCTCTGTGGGTCGGAAATAACGTGGATCAACCTTCACAAGCACATCCCCAACTTTAACGCTCGGTGCAATTTTGGAGTCAACAGCTTTAACAACCCCTTGCTCGTTAACACCAGATCCTTTGAAGGTTAAAGTGATTCCTAGTTCCTCAGCGGTCCATAAAATAAATTGTCTAACGCTGAACTGCACACCAGTTGCAATTACAAAATCTTCTGGCTTTTCTTGCTGGAGCATCATCCACTGCATACGGACGTAATCTTTAGCGTGGCCCCAGTCTCTGAGCGCATCCATGTTTCCCATATACAAACAACTCTCAAGTCCTTGACTGATGTTTGCAAGTCCGCGTGTAATCTTTCGAGTCACGAAAGTCTCTCCGCGTCTTGGGCTCTCATGATTAAACAAGATTCCGTTACAGGCATAGATACCGTAAGCTTCCCTGTAATTGATGGTCATCCAGTAAGCATACATCTTCGCAACAGCGTACGGACTTCTAGGGTAAAAGGGAGTTGTCTCTTTTTGCGGGATCTCTTGAACCAATCCGTACAGTTCACTCGTACTTGCCTGATAAAAACGAGTCTTCTTCTCGAGTCCCAAAATACGGATAGCCTCCAAAATCCTGAGTGTCCCAATAGCGTCCACATCGGCCGTGTACTCAGGGCTCTCAAAACTAACTGCTACGTGACTTTGCGCGCCCAGGTTATAGATCTCATCAGGCTGGGTTTCTTGGACAATGCGGATCAAATTACTGGTATCCGTTAAGTCGCCGTAATGCAGCTTAAAGTTTAATTTCTCTGCGTGTTGATCTTGGTAAATATGATCAACGCGTTGGGTATTGAAAAGACTTGCACGCCTTTTAATACCGTGAACAATGTAGCCCTTCTCAAGTAAAAACTCTGCCAAGTATGAACCATCTTGGCCAGTTACTCCGGTGATTAATGCTACTTTTTGTTTCTTATCCACTTGTGAATTCCTTTATTACGCATTGAACGATGGATGAATTTACTCACCCAGGATCATTATCTTATGTAATTGACAAACCTAAACAGAGCGAACCTCATGACTTAAGAAATCAGCGTAAACTGCACTGAGCCCTTCTTTTAATTCCACACTGGCATGCCACCCAAGCGCGTTCAAGCGCGTGCTATCCATCAACTTTCTGGCAGTACCGTCGGGCTTAGAGGTGTCAAACTCAATTTGTCCCTCATACCCAACCACCTCTTTGATCACTTGCGCTAACTCTCTAATCGTGACATCATCGCCCTTTCCGACATTGATGTGACTGAGCATCGGTTTGGTGTTCGCGGCGTATATCACGGGATCTAAATTCATGACATGAATACTGGCCTTAGCCATATCGTCTACAAACAAAAATTCTCGTCTCGGCTTACCTGAACCCCAAATTTTGATGGTACTGGCCTTAGAGAGTTTAGACTCGTGAAAGCGCCTAATTAAGGCGGGTATCACGTGACTATTCTCGGGATGATAATTATCGCCGTAACCATATAGATTGGTCGGCATGACGCTTCTGTAGTCAACTCCGTGACTCTCGCCGTATTGGCGGTTATAGCTTTCACAAATCTTTATACCAGCAATTTTGGCAACCGCGTAAGGCTCATTGGTCGCCTCTAAAGGACCCGTGAGAAGCGCATCCTCTCTCATCGGCTGTGGAACTTCTCTAGGATAGATGCAACTGGAGCCTAAAAAAAGTAGTTTCTTAACACCCGCTGCAAAAGACTCATGAATGACATTGGCCTGCACCATGAGATTTTGATAAATGAACTCTGCAGGGTAAGTGTTATTTGCATGAATCCCGCCCACCTTGGCTGCTGCTAAATAGACTTGATCGGGCTTCTCTTTTTGAAGAAACTCTCGCACAGCCACTTGCTGCGTGAGATCCAACTCTGCGTGAGTACGACAAATGATGTTTACCTTACCTGCAGCCTCTAATCCGCGAACAATGGCAGACCCAACCATTCCTCTGTGCCCTGCAACATATATTTTCAAAGGCCTACCAGACCCAGTTATATCAAAATGATCGGACATAGAAGTTAAAGAGAGTTTAAGGAATTAGACCCATTCAGCCCAACACACGCGGGCCAAGATCTGTCTCAAAGTTAAAAACAGTAAAGATCATATCAGCCCTTAACGCATGGCCTGGGGACCGAAGTAGTTTGAAAGTCAAATTGAACCTCAGTCTTTTGCGCTTCTGCCGTAATTGTCCTCTAATCTCACAATATCATCTTCTCCCAAATAGGAGCCCGACTGAACTTCAATAATCTCAAGCTCTAAGGTGCCAGGATTCTCCAGTCGATGCACCTCTCCAATAGGAATATAGGTAGACTGGTTCTCAGTGAGTAAAAAAACCTTTTCGCCGCATGTGATACGTCCCGTGCCCTTAACCACAATCCAGTGCTCAGCTCGGTGATGGTGCTTTTGTAATGACAGGGACGCGCCAGGCTTCACTCCGATGCGTTTGACCTGGAAACGAGTTCCTTGATCAACACTGTCATACCACCCCCAAGGGCGGGCAACCCTGCGGTGTTGAGTAGCTTGCTCAATACCGTTTTCACTAAGCTTTGAGACGATATCCTTGACCTGCTCGGCGTGATCAGAGTTGGCCACCAAAATTGCATCTGCAGTGTCAACAATAATTAAATTGTCCACACCCAAGGCCACAACCGGTCTATCTCCCGCATGAATGTAGGTGTTTGTGGCGCTTTGGGTGAAACCTTTACCGACAATACGGTTTCCTGCACCATCAGGTTCAGTAAGCGCAGCAACTGCATTCCAACTCCCTACGTCACTCCAGTGTCCGTGAAAGGGCACGACAACAACGCTTGCATCTTTCTCCATGACTGCGTAATCGATGCTTTGTGACCTGCAAGTATTAAAGACTTTTGCGTTTGGACGAATAAATTCACCGTCTACTGGCGCGTCCTTCATAGCCTCGGCGCATACGGATAAGATATCAGGAGCGTGTACTTTAAGGGCATTAAGGAGCGTGCTGGCTTTGGCTAAAAAGATACCGGCATTCCAAAGCACATGACCACCCAAAATTAATTCGGCGGCACGCTGCGCAGTGGGTTTTTCAATAAAGCGCGCCACCTTTTGAGGTGCGTTCCCATTGCCGTTAGAGGATGCTTCTACTTCGATGTACCCGTAGGCGGAGCTTGGGAAACTTGGTGTTACGCCAAAAGTTACGATATGCTCAGAATGGGCAGCGTCCACACCCTGAACCACCATTGCGTGAAATGCAGTCAAGTCCGCAATATGGTGGTCCGCAGGACAGAAAAGGAGTAAGTCATCTGGGTTTGCTTTCAGGGCAGCCAAAGCCATCGCAGGAGCTGTATTCTTGGCTACAGGCTCCAGCAAGATCAAACCCTTGGAGTCCACATTTTGCATTGCCGATTGAACAAAGAATCTGTGCTCCTCAGATGCTACGCACATCACAGCACCCTGGGATCCTCCCTCGTCCTTAAACGTCTGCAACCTAAGAAGCGTATGCTCTAATAGGCTTTTGTTCTGGATTAAAGGAACAAATTGCTTGGGTAATGATTTTCGACTCAATGGCCACAAACGTGTTCCAGAACCACCACAAAGAATAACAGGTATTATAGACATTTAGTACTACTCTTAACAGGGATATAAGTATTTTTAAATACATTAATAGCCAAGGCTTTAACTCAAATCAACTACTTATTATCGACCAATAGTGGTGATTTTCAAGTTGAACTGATAAAAGCTTTTTATATACCTGAAACAAGGGTTGTTCTAACGCACTAAACCGGATGTCGCAGGCGCACAGTCGAATAGAATATTATGCTTTCTATGAGATTTGAGTAGCTTCGCAGATCGTTAGATGTTTTGAATTTCTAATCGACTAAGTGAAAGTTGGAAACTCTTTCACCACTTGGAACTTAAACCGAACTTTTACAGCCAATTTCTCGCTGCATCCCCCATTTCTTTGCAAATCACAAACCTACTTGTAATTGTGTTTTTGATTGTTTAAATAATCCGTTTTCCCATGCTAAAAACAAATAAATCAAATTCTTGCTTTCTCTTTGCCAGTGCCGCTCAATCGCAAAAAAGAGGACGCCAATTTTTGGTGTCTTTAACTATCATTGGTTCGCTTGGCTTTTTGTGCCTATTTGGCTCAATCCCCGCCCTAGCTCAGATACCCGGCATAACTGGAAGTTCAGGTGCAGGTTTAGAAGGACTCGCAGGGCTTGCGGGCATAGGTGGCCTAGGAGGATTGGGCGGAATAGGTGCTGGCGGCGGATTAGGGGGAGTCAATATCAACTCTCCCACTGCAATTGTTGCCAATGACCCCGTACAGCCCAACAACAACGCAGGTCAACAAACTTTCTCAATGGTGCCCCTGAAGCCCAATGAGTTTCAAAAATTCATTTTGGAAACCTCCGGGAACAAGCTTCCCTTATACGGCGTTGACTTCTTTGAGAACCTTCGCACCAATGAAAAAGCAGCCACCGTCGCAGCGTCCGGCGCTTTCGCGCCCCTTGATAACGCTCCAGTCAACAACGACTATACCGTTGGCCCAGGGGACCAAGTCATCATAAGAGGCTGGGGATCCCTGAATGTTGACGCAAAAGTCGTAGTAGACAGAAATGGACAAATATCTATACCCAAAGTCGGTAGCGTCCCAGTGTCCGGCGTTAAAGTCTCCAAACTTGAATCAGTTGTTAAAACTGCCTTTTCGAAATACTACAAGGACGTAGAACTGAGCGTCTCCCTTGGACAACTCAGATCCATCACTGTATACGTGGTCGGTCAAGCTCGCCGTCCCGGTAGCTACTCACTCAGCAGTCTGACAACTCTTGCAAGCGGCTTGTTCGCCACTGGGGGCCCTAACGCTAACGGCTCGATGAGACGCGTTCAGCTCAAACGAGGTGGACAAGTTATCACTGAATTCGATCTGTATCAATTTTTATCTGAAGGTCTGAGCAGCAGTGATGTGAAACTCATTGACGGGGACGTCATCTACATTCCACCAGCTCTGGGATATGTAGCCATCGTTGGCAAGGTCAATACCCCGGCCGTGTTTGAACTCAAAACAAATGACGAACCTCTTGATCAAATTTTGAGTATTGCAGGCGGCCTCCCCGTTGTTGCCGATCCCAGACGCGTCATGCTCGAGAGACTTGACCCTAACAAAAAGCAACCCAGAGCAGTTGAGGATTTCGCGCTTGATAACCGCGGCCTTAAAACACCCCTCAAGAATGGTGATTTAATCACCATTCTGACCATCACCCCAGAACTCTCGAACGCGGTGACACTGAGGGGTAGTGTTGCTCAACCCGTTCGTGTTGGTTGGCATGAAGGTATGCGCATCAAGGATCTTATTCCTAACCGAGAGTCATTAATTAGCAGAGATTCCATTAGACGCCAAAACGAAACTCTGTTTGACTCCAATCAACGTGAGCGCGCGCTGCGAGAGCGGGAAATGATTCCGAGTGACTTGTTGGATGATAGCGAATTGACGTCAAGGGTTTCTAGGATTAATTCTGCGCCTGTAAGTAAAGCAACAACGACCAATGTTGGCACCAATGGTATGAATGCTGCGCAAACTCTGCAAATGCAAACAAACGCCAACAATGAATGTCAAGACAACCCGAGTTTGCTTAAATGCAAAGAAGTTAGAGATGTTGAGAGCTTAAAATCGTTCAGAGAGAGTCGGCTCTTCAAAGACCAGCCGATTAATCAAGAGAACTATGCTCAAAGCAATTCACCACTATCTGAGCGAATCGGAAACCTTTATGATGAAATCAACTGGGACTACGCAGTCATTGAGCGTTTAAACCGAAACGATCTGAATGTTTCTTTAATTCCGTTTAGTCTCGCCAACGTTTTAAACAACGACAAAGATCCTGACAACCAAATCTTGCAACCTGGAGACGTTGTAACGGTTTTTTCTGTCAACGATATTAGAGTACCCATCTCTAAAAGAAGAATCATGGTGCGCATTGAAGGCGAAGTCTCCAAGCCAGGAGTCTATCAAGCAAAGCCAGGTGAATCCCTCTCCGCAATCGTACAAAGGGCTGGCGGCCTAACCCACGATGCCTATATGTACGGCGCAGGCTTTTACAGGGAGGAGGTTAAAAAGAGTCAGCAAGAGAATCTACAAAAACTCCTCAAACGCCTTGAGGCTGAATCTAATTCGTCACTCCTTCAGACGTCACAAAGTTTGGGAGCTACGAGCAATTTGGCAGCTACTCAGGCACGTATCCAAGCTGCACAAAACGCACAACGCCAAGCCATTGAGCGTTTAAGAGGACTGAGGCCAGAGGGCCGAATTGCCCTTGGCATGACCCCTGAACTATATAACCGTGTGGACAGACTACCTGACATTCATCTTCAAAACGGGGACCGTTTTATGGTGCCTGCACGACCTGATTTTGTCTATATCTTTGGATCAGTGAACACTGAGTCTGCTCTACTGTACAAGGCCGATAAGACAGTTGAGGACTACCTGAAACTCTCAGGTGTTGGATCAGGCGCTGACAGAGATGCAGCCATCCTCATCCGCGCTGACGGCTCAGCACTGACCAATAACAAAAGCAATTGGTCTAATGTCGTTTTATCGGCGAAAGTCATGCCCGGCGACAGTATTGTGATGCCAGAAAAACTGGATCAAGAAAGCACTTGGAGTGCTGTGATTCGAAATACGGTTGACGTCACACAAATCTTCTACCAACTTGGTTTGGGCGTTGCAGCGATCAAAATTCTGCAGTAACAAGACACATCACCCCATTCTCTTGATTAGCATTTAATTTACCCCAATATTCAATATCTTGAACCATCACTATGGCTGATTTAAATTCACAGAACTCCAACTCCTCAAACGGTGACGATGATGAGATCAGCTTGATTGATCTGGCCATAGCACTTGGCGAAGAGAAGAAAACTTTATTTGCAGTACCGCTTTTTACGACTTCAGTAGCGATTGTGGTGAGTCTCATTATGACCCCAGTCTTCACTGCTAAGACCCTTATGATGCCGCCCCAACAGCAGCAAAGTAGCGCCGCCTCCGCGCTAGCGAGTCTTGGCGCTTTGGCCGGCTTGGCCGGCGGTGCTGCCGGCGTCAAAAGTCCAGATGAGATGTATATTGCCTTCATGGAGAGCGAGAGTCTACAAAATTCAATCATTAAAAAAATGAATTTACAAACACGCTATGAAGCTAAAACACTTACGGATACCAGGGCTGGTTTGAAGGGCGCTGTTAAGATAACTTCAGACAAAAAGTCTGGTCTTATATCCATCGAGGCAACCGACAAAGATCCTTTATTTGCTGCTCAACTCGCCAATCTGTACATTGATGAGCTGCACAATTTACTGGGTCGCCTGGCCGTAACAGACGCCCAGCAACGACGTGTTTTCTACGAAGACCAGATCAAGAAAACACAGGCCGATTTGGTCAATGCTGAATCGCGCTTTAGATTGGCCAACGAGAAGTCTGGCATGCAGATGACATCCATACTCGCTGAAACGAGTCTTCGCGCTAACGCAGAGATGCGCGGTCAAATCGCCGCAAAAGAAGTTCAGCTTCAAGCCATGAGCAGATTTGAGACCACCCAAAATCCAGATGTTCAAAAGCTCACGAGCGAGATGTCAGCACTGCGTCAACAGCTCTCCAAATTAGAAAGCGGAAGCGGAAATACCACCTCCGCCGTGAACCCCATGCAACAAGAGGCCTCACAAGCTTACAGGGACATCAAAGTTCAACAAGCGATGCTTGAAGTGCTCATTAAGCAGTACGAAATCGCCCGTGTGGACGAGGCCAAAGAGGGTCCATTGGTGCAGCAAGTTGACCCAGCAACGCCCCCTGAGCGCAGGTCCAAGCCCAAGAGAAGTCTTATTGTCCTCGTATCCGCACTAGGTGGTTTATTCCTCGGTGTACTTGCAGCCTTTGTGAGGCGTTCGATCAAAAAAGCAGCAACTGACCCTGAGTCCTCGCAGTTAATGCTTCAGCTAAGAGAAGCTTGGTCCTGGAAGAAATGAGTCGTTACGGAAGTCAAAACTTTAATCCAAACTCATGTCTTTATCCCCCCCCTTTTTATGCCTCACGGCACTACCGCAGATTAGTCCGTAGCCTTTTAAATGATTTCAATTGACTCTTTTTATCACCTTTTAGGGGGGTTTCTTTGCAGCACGTTATGTGTTGGTTTTTTGGCCACACAAAGCATGGCAAGCTTGGGGCTTGATAAGCAGTCAGGTATTCAAAAGATGCACACGAAGCCTACTTCACGGTTAGGGGGGGTTGGTATCTTTTTAGGGCTCTGCGCGGGTGTGTATTTAGGCAAGGATGTCTACCCAAACGATGCGATCCTCGGTTTTTGTTTGTTGCTAGGCGCGTTGCCTGTTTTTACAGGCGGACTCATTGAAGATATTACCCACAGGGTTCATCCAACCACACGACTTTTAACGGCTTGCCTATCCTCGGTGTTAATCCTTTGGATCTTGCATGTGGGGGTCACAAGAACGGATATTCCGCCGCTTGATTTTTTACTCCATCTCCCCTTCTTTATGACTATGCTGACCATTTTGGTTGTATCTGGGTTCACCAATGCGATCAATATCATCGACGGCTTTCACGGGCTTGCAAGTGGGGCTGTAATGATCATGTTGGCAGGGCTGACCTTTCTCAGTTACACGGTGAGTGATTGGTCGCTGTTAAGGCTTTGCTTACTAACTCTAATCGTTATTTTGGGGTTTTGGGTATGGAACTGGCCATTCGGAAAAATCTTCTTGGGCGATGCAGGCGCATACTTGATCGGCTTTTGTGTTGTGGAACTTGGGCTACTTTTACCCCATAGATCTCCAGAAATCTCTCCCATGGCTCCTGTCCTTATTGGCATCTATCCATTGGTAGAAACTGTATTTAGTATGTACCGAAGAAGGTATGTACGCACCCATCCCCTCAATCATCCTGACGCTTTGCATCTTCACACGATGCTTTACAGAAGGCTTTTTGCGCCAAAGGGGAGAGTTGCTACGTCCTTAGGTTTAAAGAATTTCGCAAACGCGAAAGTTAGCGTTGTGCTTTGGATACTTACCGCTCTTCCAACCTTTTTTGCATGTCTATTCTCCAGTAACACTCTTGCCCTGCTAATTTGTATGGCGCTCTTTGCTTACCTGTACACATTCCTTTACCGAAGGCTTGTGAATTTCAAGGTTCAAAAATTGTCCTACCTACGTTGATCGTTATAAAAATATATAAGTTCTTCTGATCAACACTTACCGGCCTATTTTTCAAGATGAACTGACCGCTCGTAGTCAACCCGGCTTGAGTTAATACTAAAGAACTTTTTATAGATTTTTTAATATAAAAAATAATACCTTATAACTCTAATATGGTTTTATTCATCGTTCAATATTGAACAAAATAAGTTGTCTTTTAATCACATTAATGCCCCTGAGGCTTATTAAATCCATATAAAACTAGGCATTTCCTATAGAATAC
>CAIKNE010000161.1 GCA_903828695.1 uncultured Burkholderiales bacterium
CACTCGACTTTGGTGAGAAGTCCTAAGCACTGAGCTCCCCCGCTCAATCTATGGTTGTTGATCGCTCAATGAGGACTAAACCTCATTGAGCTATTTTTTTAACTCAGTTATTTCTTGCTTCTCAGGCGAGGATTCTTTGCGCTTTGAGGAGCAGTCCTTGAGCCAGAGGAGCCAGAGGATCCTGAGGGTGCGGCTCCACCACTCCTTAGGGGTAGGCCCGTATGCTGGGTCAAAGTGGTTCCGCGTTTAACTGTCGTTTTCGCTGGTGATTTCACACCAAATTCTGCGTCCCCTTTAGCTCTCACTTTAGAGGCAGGTGTGCTGTTGGATCTGCGTGCACTCTCATACCCACCCGTTCCCATGGGCTGATAGGTCGGTATCAGGTGCTGGCGCCCGTTACCAATCAAATCACTTCGCCCCATGGTTTTCAATGCCTCTCGCAAGAGTGGCCAATTCTTAGGGTCGTGCCACCTGAGGAATGCTTTATGCAGACGCCGTCTCTTCTCTCCGCGAACGATATCGACTGACTCGCTTTCACTTGAGATTTTGCGCAGTGGGTTTTTGCCCGAGTGATACATGGCGGTAGCAGTTGCCATGGGACTTGGATAAAAAGTTTGAACTTGATCTGCTCTAAAGCTATTTTTCTTAAGCCAAATGGCCAAGTTCATCATGTCCTCATCTTTCGTGCCGGGATGAGCTGCGATGAAGTAAGGAACTAGGAACTGCTTTTTACCGGCTTCAAGACTGTACTTATCAAACATTTGCTTGAAGCGGTCATAGGTGCCCATGCCAGGCTTCATCATCTTAGACAAGGGACCACCTTCCGTATGTTCAGGGGCAATCTTTAAATAGCCCCCCACATGGTGTGTCACCAATTCTTTGACGTACTCAGGACTCTCGACTGCTAAGTCATAGCGAAGCCCTGATCCGATGAGTATCTTTTTGACTCCACTCAGCGCTCTAGCTCTTCGGTACAACTTAATCAACGGCCCGTGATTGGTGTTTAAGTTAGAACAGATTCCCGGATAGACACAACTTGGTTTGCGACACGCGCTCTCAATCTCTGGGCTCTTACAACCGATGCGGTACATATTCGCAGTCGGGCCACCTAAATCACTGACAACACCCGTAAATCCTTTGACTTTGTCTCTTATATCCTCAATCTCACGAATGATCGAGTCTTCACTTCGACTTTGGATAATCCGTCCCTCATGCTCTGTTATTGAACAAAAGGTGCACCCTCCAAAGCAGCCTCTCATAATATTGACGGAGAAGCGGATCATCTCCCAAGCAGGTATCTTGGTCTCCCCGTCATGCGAACCGTTAGCGTCTGCGTAGCTAGGGTGTGGGCTTCTGGCGTAGGGCAAGTCGAACACATGATCCATCTCCTGGGTAGTGAGGGGAATCGGTGGAGGAGTGAGCCAAACATCTTTTGCGGTATGCCCCTCTCCGTGTGCTTGCACCAGCGCTCTGGCATTACCAGGATTGGTCTCCAAGTGAAGTACTCGGTTGGCGTGGGCGTATAAGACAGGATCGCTTTTGACTTGTTCGTAACTGGGAAGTCGAATGACCGTTAAATCTTTGGGGAGTTTGGCTATTTTTTTCTTAAGCACACTTTGTGCGCTCTCTAAAAATTTAACTGGAAAGGTATTATTTGCTGCGCCCTTTTCTAATGTCAAAGCTTTGTCAACTGAGACCGATGCGTCCTCCTTGGCACAACTCTCGCCCTGCTCAGCTGCCTGTTCACTGATCATCAAATACGGATTCGTGTGAGCATCAACTCTCCCCGGTTGATCGATACGAGTGGAGTCAATCTCGGTCCAACCTTCAGGGGTTGAACGACGCAAAAATGCAGTTCCCCTGATATCCGTCATCAAATGAATGGACTCATTTGCAGCGAGTCTGTGGGCAACCTCAACAATAGCTCGTTCAGCGTTGCCGTAAAGCAAAAGGTCGCACTTACTATCGACCACAATGGAGCGTCGAACCTTGTCTTGCCAATAATCGTAATGAGCAATCCGCCTGAGGGAGCCTTCGATGCCGCCTAAAATGATTGGCACGTCTGGGTAAGCTTCCTTGCAACGCTGGCTGTATACCAGGGCACTTCTATCAGGGCGCTTGCCGCCAACGCCGCCGGGCGTATAGGCATCATCACTTCTAATCTTTCGGTCTGCCGTATATCGGTTGATCATCGAATCCATGTTGCCAGCTGTGACACCGAAAAAGAGATTGGGCTTTCCAAGCGCTTTGTAGGGGTCGGCGCTTTGCCAATCTGGCTGGGAGATGATGCCGACTCTAAACCCCTGATCTTCCAATAATCGGCCAATAATGGCCATGCCAAAACTCGGATGGTCTACATAGGCGTCCCCCGTTACGACAATGATGTCGCATGAATCCCAGCCGAGCACGTCCATTTCTGCCCGTGACATGGGTAAAAAAGAGGCTTTACCAAACCGACTTGCCCAGTATTTTTTGTAACTGGTGATAGGCTTGGCTAAACGCTCAAAATATGAAACGTCAATGGGGGAGTTCAATTTAAAAGTCTAAAGGGGGAAAAAGAATATGCTCCATTCTAATGCCGCACCCTCTCTGCAGTTATCAGAAGGGTTATTTAAACACCGGTCTTCGAGGAGTTTAGGGTTCAAACCCAACGAGCTCCGTCTATTACTCGAGCGTGAGATGGCCAAGCACCATCCAATTTTTGAAGAGCGAGGGTACAAAGGGTTAAGGCGTAATGGGCGTTAAAATCAAAACATGAAGTAGGGCTTTGTACAAAAAACAATTCGACCGTTCACCCCTTCATCTTTCAAACAACCAGATCCAGATATCTCTGAGGCATGTCAACACCCACCCCAATTAACGAATCCCATGAGCCGTCGTTCTCTGCGCGGAGTGAAAAGCCTGGGCCTAAATCCAGAATGGATTTATTCATCTCACTTACTGTCCTAGCTTTGCAAGGCTTTGGCGGAGTGCTAGCAGTTGTTCAACGAGAGTTGGTGGAGCGAAAAAAATGGCTTACCCAAGAAGAGTTTGTTGAGCAGTGGTCAGTGGCGCAGATTCTTCCCGGCCCTAATGTGGTTAATTTGGGAGTGATGATTGGTCAACGTACGTTTGGTCCGAGCGGTGCACTGATTGCTTTGGCAGGACTATTAACGTTCCCTCTTCTTATATTGCTGGTTTTAGCGGCTCTTTACAGCGGCGTATCCGAACAGCCCTGGGTCCAGTCCTCTTTGAGAGGAATGAACTCAGTGGTTGCTGGACTTATTATTGCAACGGCGCTCAAGATGACCAGTGCACTGTCTAAAAATCCAATTGGTATTTTTTGGAGCGCTGTGTTTGCAATTCTCACTTTTAGCGCAGTTGCTCTCCTTCAGATCCCCCTACTTTATGTGCTGCTGGTGCTAGGTGGGGCGTCTTGTGTATTCGCTTACCGAAAAACGGTTGCGCTAGATCTGGCGCGGCAAAGAGCCGATGAGATCAAGGAGAGCGTATGAGTGCAATTGACACCTTAAACTCGATCACGATGACGGCTATTGACTGGGCGCATCTGTTTATGCACTTTTGTGTCCTCTCATTTTTATCCGTTGGAGGGGCGATCTCAGCAGCGCCTGACATGCACAGATATTTGGTGGTTGAAAACCACATGCTAAGTGACTTGCAATTTAGCTCCTCTATCACGCTTGCACAAGTTGCTCCAGGACCTAATGTGTTATTCGTCTCATTGATGGGGTGGAATATTGGCCTCAATAGTGCAGGCGGAATTCAGGCGGGTTGGACAGCTTGGTGCTGGGGACTCTTTGGCGCACTTCTTTGTATGGTCGCGATCGTCTTACCTTCATCGGTCATGATGTACCAAGTCTCGCAGTGGGGTCACAAAAATAGTCAACGCCCCTTTGTTCGCGCCTTTAAATCTGGACTAGCACCTATTGTCATTGGACTGATGCTATCGACTGGATGGCTCTTACAAAGGGGGCAGCACACCGACTCCGCTAGCAGCACTCTGATTGCGTCTTGGGCGTTAACGATTGTCACAGCCTTGTTGGTCTGGAAAACCAGAATTCACCTACTTTGGTTACTTGCACTGGGTGCGCTTTTAGGGGCTTTTGGGGTGATGTGATGACCGGGCACCCATTAGTCCAAGGCTCTGCTCCCTTTGTGGGACCGCAGTGACTTGATCTGAGAACGCTCGGACTTGAGTTGGAGTCTTTTCTTCACTGAAGATTTGGTGGGCTTAGTGGGGCGTCGGAGTTTGGGTGGATGCGTCACTTTTGCCACTAAAGACTGGAGTCTTTGCAGCGCTTGCGTTCGGTTTCGCTCCAAGGAGCTAAATTCTTGTGCCTTGATGATGACTACCCCATCACCATTAATACGGTTGTCCCGCAGCGACAGTAAACGCTCTTTAACTTCAGATCGCAAGGAGGATGCGTAAATATCAAAACGCAGGTGGACTGCATTAGATACTTTATTGATATTTTGTCCACCCGCCCCTTGAGCTCTAACGGCAGTGATCTCGACTTCCCTCAGATCAATCAACAGTCGGTGTAAGAGTTCTGACATGGGACAAGGAGGTCAAGGAGGTCAAGGAGGTCAATGACGAGAGTTGCAAGACCCATAGCAATGAGCTCTAGCGTACCACACTAAACCCCTTGAATAATGACTCGCACATGCGAGCTTATCACCCCTATACGAATAGGCTTCAACCCATTAAAGCGCTAGTTTCAAACTGCAGATTTAATCATTAATTTAGAAATTCTTTCAAAATACTTTACAGCTTTGGGAGTTGGCGCCAAGTATTTAGTTCTACGCTTATCACCTTCAAAGAGGGTGTTAATCCAGCCATCTTGGATCAACTCAGTTATCTTTCGGTGAATGGTTGCGGGGGAGGCAACGCTTTTGATTCTCATGCATTCTGTCACCGTTAGTGTCAGTTCTTTTGAATACTGAACAGCAATATATCCTAGTAATTTCTCACCCACTAGGTCCAGTGCGCTTGACTCAGCGCCATCCAGTTCGTGATAAGCGGCCAGAAATTTTATGTATGGATTTTGCGGAATCATATTAAATTGAAGTTTCCAAAAGTTTTTGGCATTTCTACTGGCAATGACTTTAAGTGCTTCAAACGCTCAAAGCAAAAATTACCTCCAACGACACACCTTGTGAAAGCTGATTGAGATGGGGTATATTTTCGGCTAGCAAAAAAAGTATTGGGGATTTTAGAACTGCGAGCTCCAAGCCTAACGCGGCATTTATGACAATACCGTCATTTTTCAAATCTATAGGTATTGCAAGGCAAACTGAAGATGCCTTGCCAACTCGTGTGCAGGCTTATCCGCCCTATCTAAATACCACCCTTTGGTCAGTTCAACCTCATCTCAAGAGCCAAAAAGAATTATTTAGAATTAATTCTCGACTATCCAAGGGGCCTTTTACGCATTGAAATGAGGATGAGGATGGGGGTCAGGTCGGCTACTTGCTTAAATAAGCTTTAAAATTAAGGTTATAAAGTAACACATATTTACTATCAACCATTGCTGACGCACCAGGGCGCTTGATTTTGAACCAGCCCGTGCCAAAGGGCAAATGCGGACACGACTACCAGCGCTGCGCCTGCCAAACGCACGCCCCAAGCGCCTTGCATGGACTCAGGGGATACGTAAGACCCAGGTTGCTGAACATCCAATTTAGAGCCTGTGGGGCGTTTAAAGTGAATCGCATGAATTTGGTCAACTGATTTGAGCATTCGCCATAGGTAGGGCCCGGTCGTCAAAACCAAAGTACTGCCCACGGTAAATGCTGACATGACCAATGCGCCCTCTAAGGGGTTGGCACTCAAAGCGGCTACCCAAAGTGCGGAATAAAGAAGGCCGCAGGGTAGCAAAGCCCACAAAATACCCAAAACGAATGGACCCAAACGAGTCAGGGGCAATGAACTCACACTGCTTAGGGAGGAAACTTTGCGCCACACATCTTTGGCAAAGGTGTCTAACCACAAAGGCTGCTCGGCACGCCAAATAAGCACAAGTCCGATCAGCAATGCTGATACGTGAAAGAGCCCCCAAACGGGTCTAAAAAGGGAGCTGTGAATACTCAGCCAACCGACCCCTTGCACTGAGAAAGCCCCAACTGCGCCCAAAGTGGAGTACCCCAGGATACGCCCCACCTGGAATTCCAAGACAGACATTTGCCCCTTCAACCCACTGGCCCGACCCAGGCCCACACACGTTGCACCGCACATGGCCAAGCAGTGTGGGCCTCCAAAGAGGCCCATTAAGAATGCTGTGAAGAGCAAAGTTGTGTTCACTAAATAATCTTAGAAAAGCGCGCTCGGTTTTCTTGTAGGGTGAGGTACTTATCAAAAACCATAGCCACACCCCTCACAAAAAACCACCCCTTGGATGTGACTTCAATCCCCTTTGCATCTATTTTAACGAGTCCATCGTCTTGCAGTACTTCCAGTTGTTTTAACTCATTTGCAAAATAAGGTTTGAAGTCAATGAGGTAAGTTTGCTCGACATCATCAAAGCTGAGCACGCCTTGGCACATCAAGGCCATGATGACTGTTCGCCTGAGTAGATCATCACGACTGAGGGTCAAACCTCGCACAACGGGGAATTTACCCTGTTCAATTAAATCGCTGTAACTGTCCAGATCTTTCGCATTTTGGCTATAACTGGCGCCCACTCGGCCTATAGCTGAGACCCCCAGGCCAATCAAATCCCCGTCGGGCTGAACGGTATAGCCCTGGAAATTTCGGTGTAAGGTGCCCCGTCGTTTGGAGATAGCCAAACTATCGGTGCTCTTTGCAAAGTGATCCATCCCGATATAAATGTAGCCCGCATCCGCCAATTGCTGCATTGCACGTGCAAGCATAAAAATTTTGGAGGTTGCCGAAGGCAACTCGCTTTCGTGGATACGCCGCTGGGGCTTAAAGCGAGCGGGTAAATGTGCATAGGCGTACAGTGCAATTCTGTCAGGGCTGATGGCGATAACTTGTTCGAGTGTTCGTTCAAAGGAGCTTGGGGTTTGCTTGGGCAGGCCGTAAATCAAATCCAAATTGATCGATTCAAACCCAAGACTGCGACTAGACTCCACCAGCTCGGTGACCTCTTGAACAGACTGAATGCGGTGCACAGCCTTTTGCACACCTTCGTTAAAGTCTTGAACGCCAAAGCTAATGCGGTTAAATCCCGAGGCTCTCAAAAACCGAAGTCGCTCAGGCGTCACAGTCCGTGGATCGACCTCGATGGAGCGCTCACACCCCGGCGTAAACTCAAAAGCCCTCTCCAAAGCCTTCATCAATGTGGTGAGCTCTTGGTCCTTCAAAAAGGTCGGCGTCCCCCCACCCAAATGAAGCTGGGAGACTTGTTGGCGAGTGCCAAATGCATTGGCGTGGAGCTCGATTTCTCGCTCAAGGAGCTCAAGATAACTCAGCGCCTTGGAGTACCTCTTTGTAATAATTTTGTTACAAGCGCAGTAGTAGCATAGGGAGTCACAAAAGGGAATGTGGATGTAGACTGAGAGGGGCACCGCCCTAGCTCCAAGCCCCCCTCTGCGCTGCTCTAGGCACTGGGCATACTGCGTTGGCCCGTATGCCTCTACAAACCGATCAGCAGTGGGATAGGAGGTATACCTGGGCCCAGGAACGTCAAAACGCTCCAATAGTTCAGCCGTGACTTGTTGCATAGGTTTGACTCGTATTATTTATAAATATCGCCCCTAATGTGCCCTATTTATTGGGGTTTATTGTTGAGGTAAATCAAACCGATAAGGGATTTTCCCAAAGATCTTATAATGGCAACCATGATTCCAATTACTCCAACAGCCATTAAAGTTGCTTGCTCAAACTGCAATCTGCGTGAGCTTTGTATGCCAATGGGTCTTAGCGACCAAGATTTAGACCGAATCGATCAATTGGTTGCGGTCAGGAAAAAGATTAAGAAGGGGGAGTTTTTGTTCCACAGTGGTTCACCCTTTAAATCTATTTACGCCATCAGAACCGGTTTCTTCAAAACCTCCGTCACAACGGAGGATGGACGCGACCAGGTCTCAGGGTTTCAAATGGCGGGTGAGATCATCGGACTTGACGGCATTGTGAACGATCACCATGCCTGTGATGCCATAGCCCTTGAAGATGCCGAAGTCTGCGTCATGCCCTTTGAGAAAATTGAGCAACTCTCTCTAGAAGTGAAAAGCCTGCAGCACCACGTTCATAAGATGATGAGCCGTGAGATCGTGCGAGAAAACAGTGTCATCTTGCTCCTAGGCAGTATGAAGGCTGAGGAGCGCCTGGCCGCTTTCTTGCTGAACTTGGTTCAGCGTCTGCACGCCAGAGGATTCTCCCAGACAGAGTTGGTCCTTCGAATGACACGAGAGGAGATCGGTAGTTTTCTAGGACTAAAGCTTGAAACCGTCAGTCGTGCGTTCTCTAAATTCGCCGAGGACGGAATTATTGATGTCAAGCAGCGTAATTTAAAAATTATGAAACCCGACGTTTTAAAACAGATCGTTAACTCTCAGGACAAGTGCATCTAAGGAACTGGTGGTTCAATACACCAGCGAGCGCACTATCCTCTCGACCCCAATAATCCACTAATAATAACCCACTAATATCTAGATAGAGCTTTAACAGTCGCATTGCTCTTTTGAACAAACCGCAGGTCGTTCACTGAGCTCATAGGGGCAACGGTTGACCTCAAAAGGCGAGCGAGACAAAAGAGTTGTCAAAGCGCTTGAGGTGCCGGTCAGCAACCAAAAGAAGAAAAAAGTCACGGAGTAGACCGCATGGCGAGAGTACTCAATAGGTTGACCCATGAACTCCATGGCCTCTGGATCCATCAGCGCAAATACAAATAACTCAAAAACACAGGCCATTAGAAACGATGGCCACAATATCCACATCAAGCGTTGATCGCGTATTATGTTGCTCATTGAATGGGCTCCCTCGCATTTGATGCTGCAGCATCAGGATGATGTGTACCTGGGGACTGCGCAACAGGGCTACCGCTCGCGTGAGCACGGGCAGCAAGCATTCCAGCATCCGGGGTCGCAGCGTGATAGCTTGCAGTTTGTGCGGGCACGAGACTTCTGTAGTTGGCAAGGGCCGCAGTCTTAGGATCATTGTCCGAGACGATAACGTCGTTACTGTTAAACGCAAGCACGGCCGTGAAAATTGCAGCAACCACAACGATCAGGGGGCCTGCGATCACCAGCCAAACATAACCGTATTTCCACCAGCTTGGGGGGGCGGCGGATTTAATACCGCTTGATAACGTATTTATCGTCATACTGTCTCCATTACTATTAGTGCGGAACAACGAATACTGAACCCTCAGTAACCCTGTAAGGAGCGCTGATCGGTGTTAACTCAAACTTGATTTTATGAGAACCTACTGTAGACCCAGTATAGGGAATATCCACCTGTACTGGCACCCAGCTTGAATGAGTGGCTTTTACTTTGAGAGTGGTGTTTGACTGAACGTAGATACCGTCAATCCCACTGACTGAGAGTAAGTAGGTTTGGTCTTCTTCAGTTGCGTTCATGATTTGGATTCTGTAGACATTCTCAAGCGTTCCGTGCTCTGTGATACGGGCCAAAGAACCTCTGTCTCTCACAATGTCAAATTTCAATGGAACTCGCAAACTCAGGCTGCCAATCCAAAAGCAGATCAAAGTCAGCAATAAAGCTGAGTACAAAAGAACTCTAGGCCTCAAGATTCTGCGCCACATCTGAGAGTTCGAGAGTCCATTGGCCAAAGCATTTTGCGTTACATACTTGACCAAGCCTTTTGCATAGCCCATTTTCTCCATCACTGTATCGCAAACATCCGCACAAGCACCGCAGCCAATACACTCGTATTGAAGGCCGTCTCGGATATCAATTCCAGTTGGACAGACTTGTACGCAAAGTGTGCAATCTACGCACGAACCCAGACCTAGATGGACCGGATCATCATGCTTTGAGCGCCCCCCCCTTGTCTCTCCCCGCGCCGAGTCATACGAGACGATGAGGGTATCGTGATCAAACATTGCGCTTTGAAAACGAGCATAAGGGCACATGTACAAACAAACCTGCTCGCGCATATACCCAGCGTTACCGTATGTGGCAAAACCGTAAAAGATAACCCAAAACAACTCCCAAGGGCCGAGCTGAAAGGCGAGAATCTCACTGCTGAGTTTGTGAATCGGGGTGAAGTAGCCTACAAATGTAAAGCCCGTCCACGCAGCAAGTGCGATCCACAGCACTTGTTTTAAGGTCTTTTTGTAAAGTTTTTGAGCACTAAAGGGGCTTTGATCCAGCCGCATTCGTGCGGAGCGGTCCCCCTCGACCATGCGCTCAATCCAAATAAATATTTCGCTATAAACGGTTTGTGGACAAGCGAAACCGCACCACAAGCGACCTGCAACAGCAGTGAACAAAAATAGCGATAAGGCGCAGATGATCAAAAGGCCTGTTAAGTAAATAAAATCTTGCGGATAAAGAAGCACACCAAACAAATAAAACCGTCTGGACCCCAGATCAAACAGCACTGCTTGCCTTTGACCCCACTCTAGCCAAGGCAGACCATAAAAAATTAATTGGGTTAGAACTACAGCAAACCAACGAAGTCTTGTAAACAACCCCTGTACGGAGCGGGGATATATTTTCTGCGCCGACTTGTACAAAAATTCACTTGCTCCCCCATTGTCCTTGTGCGCAGAATCATTTTTCTGATCACCCGCAGACGCTGCCTGATTGGCATTCAGCGCAAGAATAGGAATAACCTTGTCCAAGAGACTGGATTTATTCGTAGGTTGGTTTTGCATATTAAAGTATGCGCAAAGTAAATAGGGGGCAAAAGCCCCCTTACCCACGGCGCTAAAAAAGAATCAAGAGCGGGATACAAATTTGAACAAACACTATTTTCCGTTTAGTTTTCAGCACGAGCACCGCCATTTGATAGACCCCAAACATAAGCAGTTAACATTCTGATTTGGGAAGGCGTCAGTCGAACCTCTTGAGCGGGCATTTGATTGACCTTGCCGTTGACAATCATGGAGACGATTGCTTGCTCGCCGATACCGTGTAACCAAATGTTATCCGTTAAGTTAGCAGATCCGATAACCGTATTGCCTTTTCCGTCTGCGCCGTGACAGGCAGCACAAACCTGTGCAAACTTAGCCTGGCCCTTAGCAGCCATAGCATCATCGTGGGGACTATCAGACAGGCTAAGCACATACTGAGCAACGTTTTTAACATCCTCGGGCGATCCAACAGCCTGAGCCATTGGAGGCATCATTCCGTTTCGACCTTTGGTAATGGTTTCCTGAATATTCTCGGGAAGTCCACCGTGTAACCAATCGTGATCGGTTAAGTTGGGAAACCCTTTTGATCCCATTGCATCGGAGCCGTGGCACTGCGAGCAGTTATTCATGAACAGTCTATTACCAATCGCTGCAGCCTTGGGATCTTTGGCTACGGCCTCGATACTCATTGCATCATACTTTGAGTAAAGCGGGACGAGTGCGTCGTTGGCCGCTGTCTTTTCCTGTTCGTAGGCGCCCCTGGACGTCCAACCGAGTTGTCCTGCATTGGAGCCCAAACCGGGATAGAGGTACAAATAGCCGAGACCAAAAATAATTGTGATTATGAAAAGTCCTACCCACCATAGTGGCAATGGATTATTCATCTCAACAATATCTTCATCGAACACATGACCCGTCGACTCAGCGTGGGAGCCAGTGTCCTTGTACTTTGAGGTGACCCACAAAAGCCAAGCACAAGCAAAGATCCCGACCAGCACAACAGCGCTGACATAAATTGACCAAAAGGGGGATAGAAAGTCACTCATCTTAAATCCTTAATCATCCAAAAAGGGGAGCTTGGCTGCTTCTTCAAATTGACTATTTTTGCGCTTATCAAGCGCCCAAATAATGATGCCAACAAAAGTCACAAAACTAAGCACTGTGGCAACAACCCTAAGCGTAGTGATGTCCATGAAAGTCTTCCGTTATTATTTGAGAGCAAGTCCAAGTGACTGCAGATAAGCAATCAACGCGTCTTGTTCAGTTTTATCTTTTACGTCCGCTGCAGCCGCATCAATCTCAGCGTCTGTATAGGGAACTCCTACTCGTCTTAGGGCGCGCATCCGAGGTGCCATCACATCTGGATCGATCGTATTTTTAGTAAGCCAAGAATAAGCAGGCATATTGGACTCAGGCACTACGTCCCTAGGGTTATTCAAGTGAATGCGGTGCCATTCATCACTGTATTTACCACCCACACGCTGAAGATCGGGACCCGTGCGCTTGCTACCCCATTGGAAGGGATGGTCGTATACGAACTCACCGGCTACTGAGTAGTGACCGTAGCGAAGCGTCTCGGATAAGAAGGGACGAATCATTTGCGAGTGGCAGTTGTAACAGCCTTCTCTTAAATAAATGTCTCTACCAGCCAGTTGAATGGCCGTGTAGGGCTTAACACCTTCCAAGGCCTGGGTGGTTGATTTTTGAAAGAAAAGCGGCACGATTTCTACGAGACCACCCCATGCAATAACCAACAAGATCAAAATAATCATGAGCCAGTTGGTGGTTTCAATCTTTTGATGAGAGAAACCGCTCTCTTCGTGTTTTTCGTTAGAGCCTGAATTATTGAGATTAGACATCTGTTTCTTCCTTAGTGAGCTGCGCTATCGTTAAGAGTGGGGATTAAGATGGGTTTTATACGCCCCTCAAAAACCGTCATCAGCACATTCCACAACATTACGACCATGCCAAAGAAATACAAGGCACCGCCTACGACACGAATCACGTAATAAGGATAGGTAGCTTTTACGCCTTCAACGAACGAGTAGGTCAGCGTACCGTCCTCGTTGATAGCTCTCCACATCAATCCCTGCATCACTCCAGCAATCCACATAGCAGCGATGTATAAAACGATCCCTATCGTTGCCGTCCAAAAGTGAATTTCAATAGCTTTAATACTGTGCATCTTGGCCAGTCCAAAAACTCTTGGGATGAGGAAGTAAATAGAGCCCATAGATACCAGACCCACCCAACCCAGGGCGCCTGAGTGCACGTGGCCTATGGTCCAGTCTGTATAGTGCGAGAGTGCATTAACAGTCTTGATTGACATCATCGGACCTTCAAAGGTACTCATACCGTAAAAGGACAAGGAAACAATCATAAATCTAAGAATTGGATCATCTCTTAGCTTGTGCCAAGCACCTGAGAGTGTCATGATGCCGTTGATCATGCCGCCCCAACTTGGAGCCAACAAAATGAGCGAGAACACCATTCCTAAGGACTGAGTCCAGTCAGGCAAGGCTGTGTAATGCAAGTGGTGTGGACCTGCCCACATGTAGGTAAAGATCAACGCCCAGAAGTGAACAATGGATAAACGGTAGGAGTAAACGGGGCGCCCGGCCTGTTTAGGGACAAAGTAATACATGATCCCCAAGAATCCAGCCGTCAAGAAAAATCCAACCGCATTGTGTCCGTACCACCACTGCACCATCGCATCTTGAACGCCTGCGTATGCAGAGTAAGATTTAAGAAAACTAGCGGGAGACTCAGCACTGTTGACGATGTGCAAAACGGCAACCGCAATAATAAAAGCACCGAAAAACCAGTTAGCAACGTAAATATGCTTTACACGTCTGATACCAACGGTACCAAAAAACACAATTGCATAGGCTACCCATACAACTGCAATCAAAATATCAATGGGCCACTCAAGTTCTGCGTACTCCTTACCCGTTGTGTAACCTAGGGGGAGCGTAATCGCAGCAGCCAAAATAACCGCCTGCCATCCCCAAAAAGTAAACGATGCGAGCGCAGGCGCAAAAAGACGTGTCTGTCCCGTTCGCTGCACGGCGTAGTAACTCGTCGCAAAAAGGGTACAGCCGCCAAAGGCGAAAATCACGGCATTGGTGTGCAGGGGTCTAAGGCGACCGTAGCTCAACCATGGGATTCCGCTGATCATGTCTGGCCAAGCCAACTGCGAGGCTATCAAAAGTCCTACCAGCATACCGACGACACCCCATACGACGGCCATAACGGCAAATTGTCGAACTACGCCGTCTGTATAAGACTGTGGGTTTAGAGATTTATTCATTCCTCACCTTTTTTTAAAATCATGGTGAAAGTATGCAATATGCCAAGAATATATCTATTGATCTAAATCAATCATCCTTCAGGATTCGCTCTGCCTCGCCGTCTAACTCCTCGAATTGCCCCCTATCTATAGCCCACCAAAGTCCTCCCAGAATAAAAAGTACCAAGACTACAGACAACGGCACGAGAAGGTATAGTATTTCCATAGGTTTTTTAAAGTATTGAGCCCATAAAGCTACGCTTTTTATTGATGGGAATGGCTACGACGGGAGTTATTTAGCAAGCGCTTCACGCAATGCACCAGGCCTAGCGAGTTGCAAGGAATTCAAAACCACCAATGTTGAGCTGAGCGCCATCCCAATCCCACTGGCCCAAGGTGGCAACCAGCCGATCATTGCCAGTGGTATACAAATAAAATTATAAAAAGCGGCCCAAATAAAGTTTTGTTTAACCACTTTCATTGTTTTTTGAGCTAACAGTATAGTCTGCGGTATGGCCCACAACTGATTAGACAGCACGACCACATCTGCTTTAGCCTGCGCAAACGGGACGGCTTGACCAAAAGCAAAGGAAACATCAGATTTAGCGAGTGCAGGCATATCGTTGAATCCGTCACCAATGGTTGCAACGGTCTTACCTTTAGCCTGTAACTCACTGACACGGGCTAACTTATCAGCGGGGGTGCACTGCGCGCGGGCTGCGTCGCCCGTCATCCCAAGTTGCGCAGACACCCAAAGGACCGGTGCCTGTTGATCACCGGATAAGAGTTCAACGCCTATTCCCATCTCTCTAAGCTCTTGGACAGTGCTGAGTGCGTCCCCCCTTAAATCTTCACTCAACGAAAAGCTCGCAAGCCACCCTTCCCGCCCGACCAAGTGCACTTGGCAGGCTTTGGCTTCTGGCGAAATAACAGGATGTCCAACAAAGGCCTCGCAAAACGCGGTCGATCCGAGTCGAAATAAAACTGACTTCTCAGTCTGATCTGCTGGATGTGCACTTGAATCGTCAACGCCGGTAACTTCTAGGCCTTGCCCAGCGACCTCACGGACTACAACGCTTGACATATCAATGATGTTGGTATGTTCTACTCCCTTCGCGGCAAAGGCCGGGGAGCCAAAGAGAGCTTGACTGAGGGAGCTCGTAAGTGCTCTGGACAGAGGGTGCCATGATTGGTTTGCTATGGCCCTCGCCCACTCAAGACTCATCAATTGCTCGTGAGTATAGGTGCTTGAAATACTGTGCTTGTTGATCGAATCTACAGATTTGGACTGATGGAAATCAAGCACCCCACCTGGCGTATAAACTTGCAAAAGCTTTTGACTATCCGTCGTGAGCGTACCTGTTTTGTCAAAAACGGTATGGTTGACTTTGGCCATTTTTTCAATTGAATTAAGATCTCTAATAAATACTGCGTGGCGCGCCAAGTTACCCGTCGCAGCCAACATCGCAGCCGGCGCCGCGAGCGATAGCGCGCACGGGCAAGTCACAATCAGTACGGACACTCCAATCATCAGGGCATGGGCTGGGTCGCTCCCCCAAGCCCACCAAAAAACAGAGCTCAGCACTGCTAATGCAAGTACAACCCACAAAAAGGGGGTTGCAATCCGGTCAGCTGTTAACACAATGTTGGGTTTATTAAGGGAGGCTTGCTCCATGAGCTTCACAATCTCCGCAAAGCGAGTCTCTTTGCCAAGCGCCCTCACCCTAATAAGAACAGATTGCGACAGGTTGTGACTTCCAGCGAGGACGCCCGAGCCAACACTTTTCTCGAGGGGTTTGGATTCCCCCGTCATCAAGGCCTCCTCAACCCAAGTTTCTCCCTCTAGGATCTCCCCGTCGCAGGGAAACGCCTCAGTCGCGTGGGTTCTAACCACGTCCCCAACCCTAAGATCTTGAAGCCGCACTCGCTCAAACTGCCCATCCGCACTTTGGCGCTCTACGGACACGGGTAGTCTTCGGGTTAACTTCTCGAGTGAGCCAGCCGTTTTATTGCGCATTTTTACCTCCAACCACCTGCTGGCAAGAAGAAAGAATACGAACATGGTTAATGAATCGAAATAAACCAGATGACCAAAGATTCCTTGGTCATCGAAGGTGGACGCCGTACTCACGGCAAAGGTAATCAGGAGGCCCAACGCAACGGGCAGATCCATGCTGATTTGTTTGCGCTTGATATCACGCCAAGCGTTTTTCCAAAACGGGGTGCATGAGAAAACAATGACAGGAAGGGTCAACACCCAACTCGCCCAACGCAGCAATAGCGCTACATCTGCGCTCATATCAGCCTCTTTGGCAATATAGGTCGGGTAGGCATACATCATCACCTGCATCATGCAAAATCCAGCAACAAGAAGCCTCCACAAAGCTTGACGCCCCTCTTTGTTTCGCCCTTGCTCTTCGCGCCAATCGACTGCGGGGCTTGCGCGGTAACCCGCGAGTTTGACCGCCTCAAACCATTTTGCAGGCTGAACTTGGTTTAAATCCCAAACCACTTTAGCGCGGTGACTGGCGGCATTTACTTGAACACTTTGAACACCCGGAACAGCGAGTACAGCGCGTTCAACGTTAAGAGCACAGGCTGAGCAGTGCATACCGTCAATGAGGACTTGGGAGGCATACAGTTGTTGAGCCCCTAGCTCAGAAGAGCTTGAGGAGCCAGGGGTTGGTTGGGCACGAAAGACTGGCTCACTAAATTCATGCCAGTCGCGACTATGCTCCTGGACCTCTGATGCTTTTTGTGATTTTGCTGATGTTGAGTTGAGATTTTGGTGCTTCGCAGTAGAGGCAGTAGAGGCAGTTGAGGCAGTAAAGTCCGCGACATTAGTAGGGTCATTGCCTCTCAGTGCCTGCACGTTCAAGGTTTGAAGGGGCTGCAGTAGTGGTCGCACTTTTGTATCTAACTGAGACGAAGCATTTAAGGGTGATTTATTTTCAGGCTTAGTAGTAGATACAGTCATTTGTGTTGTGTAAGATGTTTCGGCTCGCCAAGAGTAACAGTGCGCAATTGGTTTGTATTTGACATAGGTCAAGTGGGGAGCGGCTTTGCTGGTTATACACTATCATTGTACGTATGCGCAAAAAATGCAGACCTACGACGCAACACTCAATAAGGACAAAGATTATGTATAAGAAAATTTTGGTCACAACAGACGGTAGCCCACTTGCAAATAAAGGTATCAAGAGTGCCATCGAGCTTGCTAAAAGTCTTGACGCCGAATTGATTGCGCTTAAAGTCATCCCCAGATATTTACAAACCTATTTCGAAGGCTCGATTCCACTTGACAACGCGCAGGTCATGATGCTCGAGCAGCAGTGGGAAGACGAGGCCAACGCGGTTTTGGCTAAAGTGCAAAAACAAGGCGACAAGGAAGGCGTTGCGATCTCCACAGCTATCGTCAAAGCCAACATCATCTCTGAGGCTATCGTAACTTTTGCATTAAAACGTAAGGTAGACCTGATCGTGATGACCTCCCACGGTAGAAACGGTATCAAACGCCTTATTTTGGGTAGCGAGACCACCCAAGTACTGACACACTCACACGTTCCTGTTTTGGTACTCAGATAGGGGGATTCAGGCCTCACAACGATAGCGCTCCTTGTGAGCGCTTTTTTTATTTTGAAAAAACTGAGTTTGATATCTTCTTTCAATTGCTCATCAAAATGATTCTATGCGCACGCACAGGTCTGCGATCTAAGTCCTAAAGGGAAAACCAGTACCCGTGAATAACTGGGTGGATTGATCTAAATCAAGCCAGTTGAGCTCGTAGTTGGATAAAGTAGACGCAGATCAACGTGTAGTGATCGAACAAAAAAGGAGACGCATGATGAACACAACAAATAATAAGCAAGCTGTACCGCACAAAGACGGATCGGTAAAGTTTTGCCCAAGGATGGACAAAGACGTCGACACCCATCAAACGCTTGAACAGTGCATTGGTGCCAATGAATGCTTCAGCGATGATCCATGCCCATTGCACGGTCAATTTAAAGTAGCCACAAGCAGTGCTGACCAAAAGAGTCAGCACCTTGCTTAAACATCAACTCAAAAATAAAAACGTAGACTCCGTTGGGTCTCTTTCTATTTTTCAATCGAATCCCAAAAACTTAAAAGGAAAATCGCAATGTACAAACATATCTTAGTTGCAACAGACGGATCAGCATTATCAAAATTGGCTACGACTAAAGCTATCGAGTTGGCTAGTGAGTTGGGCTCTCAGTTGACCATTATCAACGTGATTCCAAGAATCATGAATAGTTTATTTGACGGCTCTTTCTCTATTCCTGCCAAGCAAAAGATTGAGCTGATGGGTAAGTTGACCGATTCAGCCCAGTTCATTGTCGATAGAGTACAAAAAGATGCTGAAAAAGCAGGCGTTAATGCAAAAACGTTGGTCATCAAATCAAACATCGTCTCAGACGCCATCATTCATACTGCCACAAAGAAAAACGTTGATTTAATCGTGATGGCCTCTCACGGCAGAAACGGCATTAATCGACTGTTACTTGGAAGCGAGACACTGCAGGTGCTGACGCACTCTGATATTGCAGTGCTCGTTCTAAGGTAATATGAATGGGTTAAGAGATTAGCGCACGCCTAGTAATTCAACATCAAATAAAAGCGTTGCATTGGGGGGGATTACATTCCCCGCCCCGCGTGCGCCGTATCCCATTTGCGCTGGAATAATCAGGGTACGTTTGCCCCCTACTTTCATACCCGCTACCCCCTCGTCCCAGCCTTTAATCACCCTTCCCGCGCCAAGCGGGAAGTTAAAGGGTTGGCCGCGGTCAAGGGAGCTGTCAAACTTTTTACCCTTGTGATCGGCGGAGTTGGGCTCGTAAAGCCACCCTGTATAGTGCACCGTCACGCTCATGCCTGCTTGCGCCTGTGCTCCCGTACCCACAACGCTATCGATTTTCTGCAATTCATTGATCGCTACACTAATAGAGTTATTGGCTTGGCTTTGTGCCTGATTTTGTGCCTGAGCCAAAGTGCCATTGCACAGCAATACACTTGAGAGAAGGGTAGCAAAAAATATTTCTAATGACTTTTTATTTGTACGCACGGATTTATTAGAGAAATAGTTCAAAATGTTAATCCTTTTTCAAAAATTTCAAATGGTTGATTTAATACTGAGACATTGAAGTCAAAGCTTCTAAATCTAAGTGTATCAATTACCGAAGTTCAGTTAACGCAGTACATATTATTAATCACGACGGTCAATTATGAGATTAGATAGACGGGATTTTTTGCAAATTCTCGGCCTTGCTTGCGCAAGCGGGATGGAGCTGAAAAGTGATGCCATTGCGGCTCAAAAGTTCGCCGATGCACTCTACGAGATTCCAACATTTGGAAATGTTCATTTTCTGCACTTGACCGACTCTCACGCACAACTCCAGCCCGTCCATTACCGAGAACCCAGCGTCAATCTGGGGTTTGGACTTGAAAGGGGCAAACCGCCTCACCTGGTCGGCGAGCAGTTGTTAAATTTTTACGGCTTCAAGCCCGGATCTCGAGAAGCTTACGCTTTCTCAAGCCTCAACTTCTCATCTGCAGCACGGCATTACGGGAGAGTTGGCGGGTTTGCTCACCTATACACGCTCATCAAACAATTGCGCTCATCTCGCCCAGGCGCCTTGTTACTGGACGGCGGAGATACTTGGCAGGGCTCTGCAACTGCGCTTTGGAGTAATGCTCAAGATATGGTGGACGCTGCCCTGTTACTAGGCGTTGATGTTATGACGGCTCACTGGGAGATGACTCTGGGAGAGCACCGATTAAATGAAATCATCGATAACGACTTTAAAAACAAAGTTTCCTTTGTTGCGCAAAATATTAAAACCAGCGACTTTGGTGACCCTGTCTTTGAACCCTTTGCGCTAAAGTCAATGAACGGCGTACAAGTTGCCGTCATCGGCCAAGCCTTTCCCTACACACCTATAGCCCACCCTGCTCATTTCGTACCCAATTGGACTTTTGGGATACAAGAGGAGAATCTGCAAATTACCATCCAACAAGCAAGAGCTAAGGGCGCCTCAGTTGTGGTTCTTCTGTCCCATAACGGCATGGATGTGGATTTAAAACTAGCGAGCCGCGTCACTGGCCTGGACGCCATTTTGGGTGGGCATACCCACGACGGTATACCTAAGCCTGTTTTGGTTTCTAACCCCGCAGGGAAGACACTTGTTACCAACGCAGGCTCCAATGGAAAATTCTTGGGAGTTTTAGATTTTCAAGTCAAATACGGACGCGTACAAGACTTTCAATACAAGCTACTCCCAGTATTCTCAAACCTGATTACGCCGGACCCAGACATGTCCGCACTTATCCAGCGACACCGACAGCCCTTTGAGGCCAAACTAAGTGAACCTCTGGCGTTCACAGATGATCTTTTGTATCGACGCGGAACATTTAACGGCACATTTGATCAACTGATCCTCAACGGACTCATGCAAATGAGAGATGCAGAAATTGCACTTTCACCAGGATTTCGCTGGGGTACGACTTTGCTTAGCCAACAGCCCATCACTTTTGAAGAGTTGCTGAACCAAACTGCGATAACCTACCCCGCAACGACGTTAAACGAATTGAGTGGTAAGGGGATCAAAGACATATTGGAGGATGTAGCGGACAACCTCTTTAATCCGGATCCTTATTACCAACAAGGCGGGGATATGGTGCGAGTGGGCGGACTCGAATACACCATCGACCCGACTCAAACAGTTGGCAAAAGAGTCTCCAATCTAACCCTCAAGGGCCAGAGCTTAGATCCCGATAAGAAATATAAAGTAGCAGGTTGGGCCTCGGTTTCGGCGGACGAAAATGTTAGGGCAGGACAACCCATTTGGGACTTAATGAGCGAGTATCTTCGTGACCTAAAAGTCGTCAAGCCAATGAAGTTGAATTCGCCGATCCTTAAGCGCTAGTAGCTCTTAGCCCTCTTTGCCGAACGCACTCATACAAACAAATACCGCTAGCGACCGAGACGTTTAAACTCTCAACCGCACCCAGCATCGGAATTTGAACGAGTGCGTCACAGGATTTTTTAGTCAACTGCCTTAACCCAGAGCCCTCAGCACCCAGCACCAGTGCTAGGGGGCCCTTCAAGTCAGATTGATACAGCGTATTGGTTGCTTCATCACTTGCACCGACGATCCAAATTTGTCTCTCTTTTAATTCACCAATCGTTCTAGCCAGATTGGTGACCATAAAGTAAGGCACCGTCTCTGCCGCACCACTGGCTACCTTAGAAACAGTTGCATTGATTCCAACTGCATGGTCTTTTGGGGCTATCACAGCGTGGGCCCCTGCCCCATCAGCGACGCGTAAACACGCACCCAAATTATGAGGATCAGTCACGCCGTCTAATACCAATAGCAGCGGTGCAGTGGAGGGATCTAAACTCTCTAAGAGTTCGTCTAGACTGTTTTGGGTGTTGATCACCTCAGCCAAGGCGACAACACCTTGGTGTCCGTGGCTGGAGCTGAGTTTGGTGAGCCTTAGACCATCAGCTTCAATAATTCTGACCCCTGCTTCTTTTGCTTTTTCAACAAACTGACGCATCCTGGCGTCACGTCTTGAGGGGTCAACGTAGACCTCGATCACAGACTTAGGGTGCGTTTTAAGACGCACACTCACTGCGTGGAAACCGAAGAGTACTTTAGGTGCGGATGCCATAGCTCACTTTTAAATCAAAAAATAACTCAAGCACAAACACACAAAAGGCACCGTTCCTAATCATTTGTACCACCCCATCTGGGGATCCAAATAAGTTAAGAAAAGCAACAACTAAAAGCCATGCCCCAATTACTGTAACAACAATTAATTAAGACTTGTTTTTCTTGCGCTCATGCTCTTTCAAATAGCGCTTGCGCAAACGAACACTCTTAGGCGTGATCTCAACCAACTCATCGTCCTCAATGAACTCAACGCCGTACTCGAGCGATAACTCAATAGGAGGCGTGATTTTGATTGCGTCTTCCTTGCCAGAGACCCTAAAGTTGGTCAACTGCTTAGTCCGTGTAGCGTTTACAACCAGATCATTATCGCGACTGTGAATACCTACAATCATTCCCTCATATACGGGATCGTTGGCCTTGACGAACATACGTCCACGGTCATCAAGCTTTCCAAGAGCGTAGGTAAAGATCTCACCGTCATCCATAGAGATCAGCACACCGTTCTTGCGTCCGCCGATATCGCCTTTGTGAGCCTCATAGCTGTCAAAGATATTAGAGATCAAACCAGAACCACGGGTTAAATTCAAAAACTCATTTGAAAAACCAATCAATCCGCGTGCGGGAATACGGTACTCTAACCGAACGCGTCCGCGTCCATCTGGCTCCATATTCACCAGCTCGCCCTTGCGCTCACCAAGTGCTTGCATCACGCCGCCTTGGTGCTGCTCTTCGATATCTGCAGTCACAAGCTCAATCGGCTCATGACGTTCACCGTTCACGTCACGAAAAACCACACGTGGCTTAGATACTGCCAACTCATAGCCCTCGCGGCGCATGTTCTCCAAAAGAATAGTCAAGTGCAGCTCTCCGCGGCCCATCACCTCAAACACACCCTCTTCGTCGGTTTCTTTGACACGAAGTGCAACGTTGTGTTGTAGCTCCTTTTGCAATCTGTCCCAGATTTGACGACTGGTTACGAATTTGCCCTCACGACCTGCCAAGGGGCTGGTGTTAACGCAAAAATTCATGGTAAGCGTTGGCTCGTCCACCTTCAGCATGGGCAAAGGAGCTGGATTGAGCGGATCAGTGATCGTCACACCAATTCCAATGTCCGTAATACCGTTGATCAGCACAATGTCGCCAGGTCCTGCAGAGGCGGCTTGGACTCGCTCGAGACCTTGGAATGTCAAGACTTGGTTGATACGACCCTTAACAGGCTTACCCTCTGGGCCTTCCATCACCACTACATCCATCATGGGTTTGATCGTACCTTGGCTGATACGACCTACACCAATACGACCCACGAAAGTTGAGAAATCAAGCGCTGAAATTTGCAATTGCAGCGGAGCACTTGGATCTCCCATTTGCGCTGGAACGTGTTTCAAAACGGTATTAAACAGAGCCGACATATCTGGGCCCCACTGCTCACCAGGAGCACCTTCCTCAAGGGAGGACCAACCGTTGATACCAGAGGCATAGACAACGGGGAAATCAAGCTGTTCGTCCGTAGCACCTAGCTTGTCAAATAAGTCAAAGGCGGCGTTAACCACAAAATCAGGACGAGCACCGGGCTTATCCACTTTGTTTACGACCAAAATCGGACGCAAGCCAAGCGCAAGTGCTTTCTTAGTGACAAACCTAGTCTGCGGCATTGGGCCTTCTTGCGCATCGATTAAAAGTACAACGCCGTCAACCATTGACAAAGCGCGCTCAACCTCGCCACCAAAGTCCGCGTGTCCAGGAGTGTCAACGATATTAATGTGCGTACCTTCCCAGCTCACAGCACAGTTCTTGGCCAAAATAGTAATGCCACGCTCACGCTCAATTGCGTTGTTATCCATAACGGTATCAACCACTTTCTCATGCTCTGCGAAGGTGCCTGATTGACGTAATAACTGGTCAACCATGGTTGTTTTACCGTGGTCAACGTGGGCAATAATGGCTATGTTTCTAATTTGACGTGTCATTTTTTTTCTCTAAAGTTTGATCTAAGATAGTTTGAATTTCATTAACATTTAACAATCGTTGAGAGATCAATTCTCCCCCAACAACATGTGCGGTCCCAAGAAGGGCCCGCGGATTTGTTCCGTACACGGCCACCTTATTACAGTTTGGCCAATTACCTCTTCGTCTGAGTCCAGACAAAAATTTTCCCGCCTCAACAGAATCCAACTCAATGACCATGTGGTCTGCCAACAAAACCTCAGGTGCCTTGATGCAACTGAGTATTTCGCGTGGCTCCATTTGAGTCAACGCGTCCAGGGTGTAACACTCTGACTCATCAAACTCACCCGTTACAGTTCTACGAAGCGCGGTGAGTGAGGCACCACAACCCAGTGCTTCTCCAATATCTTCAGCCAAAGTCCGAATGTATGTGCCTTTGCTACAACGCACACGAATCAAAATTTTTCGCTCGCCGTGACTCCCCTCGGCTTCAACATCTGAGCGCTTTGCCTTGACCTCACCCAAATCGGTGATGGACAACGAGCGAATGATGATGGAGCGCGCTGCCCTCTCAACAACGATCCCCTCTCTTGCATATTCATACAGCGCGCGCCCCTCTTTTTTCAGCGCGCTATACATGGGAGGAATTTGCTCCAACTCACCCGTAAATCGCACAGCAACATCACTTAACTGCTGTGCACTCACATTGACAGGTCTACGCTGGATAACCTCGCCCTCTGAATCCCCTGTCGAAGTCTTCACGCCCAAAAGCGCTACAGCTTCGTAAGTTTTATCCGCGTCCAAATGCAATTGGCTAAACTTGGTTGCAGCCCCAAAGCAGATGGGCAAAACTCCCGTTGCCAATGGATCCAAGGTACCCGTGTGCCCTGCCTTCTCAGCTCTTAAGAGTCTCTTTACCTTTTGAAGTGCATCGTTACTGGACAGTCCAATGGGCTTGTCCAACAACAAAACACCGTGCAACGAAAGCTTAGGCTTGCGCTGCCCTGCCCCTGCACTCGCAGACAAACCCGAACGCTTGCTCCCAGTGTTTGTGTTTGCAATCAACTTTAATCATCCAAAGCGCGAACCGAAACTGCTTTAGCAATCAATGAGTTCATATCCGCCGCTCTCTCAGGCGTTTGGTCGTATACAAAATGAAGTGTTGGAACTGTGTGTATGTGTAATTTCTTGAACAGTAAATTACGCAAAAAACCAGCCGCCTGGCTAAGCCCCTCAAGTGCAACCTTGGGATCGCTTCCCAAAACACTAAAGAACACTTTGGCATGTGAATAATCCGGCGTTACCTCAACCGCCTGAATCGTCACCATTCCAACTCTTGGATCCTTGAGCTCGCGCGCAATCAACTCCGCCAAATCTCTTTGGATTTGGTCAGCGACTCGAAAGCCCCTGTTCGGAGTTGTGCTCTTTTTGTTGGCCATGAAGGGTCCGCGCAAAGTCTCCCATTAAAGGGTCCTTGCAACTTCCTTAATCTCAAAGAACTCAAGTTGGTCGCCTTCAACAATGTCGTTGTAGCCCTTGATGTTGAGTCCACACTCAAAACTCTCTTTGACCTCACGAACATCGTCTTTAAAACGCTTGAGACTCTCAAGCTCGCCCGTGAAGATGACCACGTTGTCCCTGAGTAAGCGAAGACGTGCTGCGCGTCGAACCACACCGTTGGTAACCATACAACCGGCAATAGCGCCAATTTTGCTGATACGGAAGACTTGACGAATTTCGGCAACCCCAATCACTTCTTCTTTTTTGTCCGGCGTCAGCATACCCGACATCGCAGCGCGTAAGTCGTCAACAGCGTCGTAGATTATGTTGTAGTAACGAATTTCTATACCGTTGTGCTCTGCAAGCTTTCTAGCGCCTGCGTCAGCACGGGTGTTAAAGCCAATAATGACCGCTTTGGATGCGATCGCTAAATTGACATCGCTCTCGCTGATACCGCCCACAGCGGCGTAAACAACTTGAACCTTGACCTCATCGCCAGAGAGTTTGAGCAGCGAGGAAGCAAGAGCCTCCTGCGAACCCTGCACATCGGCCTTGAGGATAATGGGGAGCATTTTCACCTCGCCAGAGGTCATGTCCGTAAACATGTTCTCAAGCTTAGCGGCTTGTTGTTTAGCAAGTTTCGTGTTGCGGAACTTACCAGCTCTGTAGGTCGCGATCTCTCTTGCACGGCGCTCATCAGAGAGCACCATGAATTCATCACCAGCCTGTGGAACCTCAGTTAAACCCTGAATCTCCACCGGGATAGAAGGGCCTGCGGTTTTAATTGAGCGACCGTTTTCATCAAGCATCGCTCTTACGCGACCAAAAGTCTGTCCAGCTAGAACCACATCGCCTGTATTAAGCGTACCCGATTGAACCAAAATGGTTGCAACAGGACCACGTCCCTTATCAAGACTGGCCTCAATCACCAAACCTTTTGCCATCGCATCGGTTGGCGCCTTAAGCTCTAACACCTCGGCTTGTAAAAGCAGTTGATCTAATAACTCATCGATACCTTGACCTGTTTTAGCAGATACGGGGACAAAGGGTGAGTCACCACCAAATTCCTCAGGCACCACTTCCTCGGCCACAAGCTCACTCTTTACACGGTCGGCGTTCGCGTCGGGCTTATCAATTTTATTGATTGCAACCACGATCGGTACGCCAGCAGCTTTTGCATGCTTGATAGCTTCTTTGGTCTGAGGCATCACGCCGTCATCTGCTGCAACGACCAAAATCACAATGTCCGTTGCCTGTGCACCGCGAGCACGCATAGCCGTAAAGGCCTCGTGCCCCGGTGTATCCAAGAAAGTAACCATTCCGCGAGGCGTATTCACATGATAAGCACCAATGTGCTGGGTAATACCACCCGCTTCACCAGATGCAACCTTGGCACGACGAATGTAGTCGAGTAAGGATGTTTTACCGTGATCAACGTGGCCCATGACCGTCACAACAGGCGCCCGAGCAAGGGACTCACCGTGATGAGCTGAAGCTTCTTCTTCGGTAAATGCCTCAGGATCATCAAGCGCGGCAATAATTGCTTTATGCCCCATATCCTCAACCACGATCATCGCAGTATCTTGATCTAAGGGCTGGTTGATGGTCACCATCTGCCCAAGCTTCATCAACTGCTTGATCACTTCTGAGGCTTTAACGGCCATCTTATGTGCCAACTCGGCGACCGTAATCGTCTCTGGTACGTGGACTTCGATAATTCGCTGCTCAACCACTTGGGGCTGTGAATGCGAGTCATCTCTATCTCTGTCTTTGCGGCCCCTTGGACCAGAGCGCCAAGCGTTTCTTCCTACGCCGCCACTGCTGTCCCCACGTGTTTTAATTTCACGCTTTTTAGCGGCTTGCTCATCAGCCCAGCTCGAAGAGAGTTTTGCACTCTTAACTTCTTTTTGACCATCTTTGGCCGGAGCCGGTTTAGCACTGGCCGGGGTCGTAGATCCTGTTGCGGGCTTGTGAATGGTTCCCTTTTTACCAGTGGCTTCATCCTTGGCTTTAACCTCGGGCACAGCTTTTTTAACAATCACTGGTTTCTTGGGTGCGGGCGCATTCATCATGGCCCTAATCGCTTCTGCTTCGGCAAGCGCTGTGTTGCGACGACCTTCTAGCTCTTTAGCACGAGTCTCATCTTCTAAAGCCAATGCTTTGGCAGCGGCTGCTTTTTGCTCAACGATTGCTTTTTCTGCTTCAATTGCATTTTGCGCGTCTAATTTTGCTGCATCATCGGCTCCTGCCTCTGCAGTTTTGGCTCGTAACGAGGCCTCTTGCAGCTCTTGTTCCTTGGCTTCTTGGGCTTGACGAACGCGGCGCTTCTCGGCCAACTCTTCTTCTTGACGTCTAATCAGCTCAGCTTGTCTTCTTGCCTCTTCTTCGCGTCTAGCCAATTCAGCTTGATCAAGGATAGAGGCCTGTGTTGCAGGATCTAAAGGAGGAGGAGTTGGAGTCTTTGAATCAGTCGTCTCCTCGACTCCGTCATCATCTCGTTTAACAAAAGTTCTTTTCTTGCGCACTTCAACCTGAATAGTGCGTGCTTTGCCAGTTGCATCGGCTTGCTTGATTTCGCTGGTTGATTTTTTAACGAGCGTGATTTTCTTACGCTCAGCAGGCGCCGCAGCAGCTGTGCCGTGACTGGTCTTGAGATAAGTCAATAGGTTTTGTTTATCGGAATCTGTTAACTCATCGCCAGCGCTTGCTTTGGCAACGCCAGCGGACTTGAGTTGTTCAAGCAGTGTATCGATCGGTTTTTTGAGTTCCTTGGCAAACTCGGCAACTGTTGTACTGGTCATATTTGGGTGTCCTCTTCATGACCGTTACTCTTGACCCGCAAACCAATGTTCGCGTGCCTTAAGAATCAGGGCCGTGGCCTCTTCTGGGGATTGGTGGGTA